>CALGEH010000102.1 GCA_937881735.1 uncultured Shimia sp. | reverse complement strand
GCAACTGATCTCGGTCAGCCCCCTCGCCCGCGATCCGCGCAGCTCCGCCATGGCCGCAGAGGCCGAGGCTTTTGCCATCAATCACGGGCTGGCCGAGGAGATCTATCTCCTCAAACCTGATCTGGTGGTGACGGGGCTCTACTCCCGCCGCGCGGCTGCCGACATGCTGGAGCGTCTGGGAACACCGGTGGTCCGGTTCGATATTGCGCGCGACATGGAGGATATCCGGGCGCATATCTTGCAAATGGGCGCGGCCCTCGGCCAAGAGGCACGCGCCGAAGCCCTTGCGGCTGAGTTCGACGCAGGGCTGGCCGCTCTGCGCACAGCTCAAGGTGAGCGTCCGCGCGCCGCGCTTTACTTCACCAACAGCTACACCGCAGGTGAAAGCAGCCTCTCGGGGCAGATTCTGAGTGCCGCCGGATTCGCCAATATCGCGAGCGAAGCCGGATATCCTGACGGCGGCGTTCTGCCGCTCGAAATGCTCGCACTCACCCGTCCAGAGGCCGTCATCACGGGGCAAAGCTATGGCGGCACCTCCCGGGCCGAGGCGGTGATGGATCACCCGGTCATTCATGCACTTCGCCAAGGTCATCCACCTGCCCCGCATACTGATCACGATTGGATGTGCGGCACGCCCTATGTGCTGCGCGCCGTCACCAAGCTGACCGCTCTGCGCGTCCAGACCGAAGCGCAGGCGCGGTGATGCGGCTTTTCGCAACCCTCGCAACGCTGGTCGTTCTTCTCTTCGTCGCCGCACTTCTGATCGGCCCGGCGGGTATCGCGCCCGGCACGGCCCTGCGCGCGCTCATCTGGGGCGGGGACGGGCCACTCACCCTCGTCATGCGCGAAATTCGCCTGCCCCGCGCCCTTCTGGCCGTGATGATTGGTGGCAGCCTCGGCATGGCAGGCGCCGCAATGCAGGGCTACCTGCGCAATCCGCTGGCCGATCCCGGCCTCATCGGCGTGTCCTCCTCCGCAGCCCTTGGCGCAGTGCTCGCAATCCAGACCGGGCTGGCCGCGACCTTTGCGTTCGGCCTTCCCATCGCAGCCCTTTCAGGCGCACTGATCGGTGTGACCCTTGTCTTGGTGCTTGCCGGGCCACGCGGCGGCGCGCTGACGCTGATCCTCGCCGGGATCGCGATTTCGGCTCTTGCGGGCGCGCTTACTGCGCTGGTTCTGAACCTGTCGCCCAACCCGTTCGCCGCGAATGAGATCGTGTTTTGGATGATGGGCTCGCTCAGCGACCGGTCAATGACCCATGTCTGGATTGCTCTGCCTCTGATTGCTGTGGGCTCACTTCTGCTCATGCGCCTGCCACGCGCGCTTGATGCGCTGACGCTGGGCGAAGATGCTGCAGCGGCCATGGGGATAAACCTCATCCGTCTGCGCCTTACGGTGATTTTTGGGACCGCCGCCGTGGTGGGGGCCGGCGTGGCTGTGGCAGGGGCGATTGGCTTTGTCGGATTGGTCGTACCACATCTTCTGCGGCGCTATGTGGGTGCGCGGCCTGGGCAATTGCTGTGGGCCTCGGCGCTGGGTGGGGCGGCTATGCTTCTGACCGCCGATCTGGCCGTGCGGCTGATCCTGCCCGCGCGCGATCTGAAGCTGGGTGTGGTCACGGCCCTTGTTGGCGCACCGCTCTTTTTGCACCTGATTTACCGCACACGGCGGGAGGGGTTATGACGCTTCTTTCCCTTCAGGATTTCGGCGCCGCGTTGCGTGGACGCACCATATTGCGGGACGTAACATTGCGTGTGGGGCCGGGCGAGTTGGTCGGCATTATCGGCCCCAACGGGGCGGGTAAAACCACCTTGATGCGTGCGGCACTCGGCCTGATCCCAAGCAGCGGGTCAAGTTCTCTCGCCGCGCTGGATGCCCGCGCGCGCGGCAGGTCGGTGGCATGGATGCCGCAAGCGCGCGAGATTGCGTGGCCCGTGACGGTCGAGACGCTGGTGGCGCTCGGCCGCACCCCGCATCTGGCGGGTGGCGCGCGCATGTCCGACGCCGACCAGCACGCGGTCGACACGGCACTGGCTCAGATGGACCTCACCGAGATGCGCGGACGCACCGCCACCCACCTATCGGGGGGCGAGCAGGCCCGCGTCCTCATCGGCCGTGCGCTGGCGCAGGAAACACCCCTTCTGATGGCAGATGAACCCACTGCCGGGCTTGACCCCGCTCACCAGATCGCCACGATGCAGATTTTTGCGGAGCTGGCGGAGGCGGGTAAATCCGTGATCGTATCGCTGCATGATCTGGGCCTCGCCGCGCGTCACTGCACACGCCTGATCGTGATTGGTGACGGGGCATTGCGCGCAGATGGGTTGTCTGAGGAGGTGCTGACGCCTGCTCTGCTGCGCGATGTTTTCGGCATCACGGCCCATCTACAGCGCAGCGACCAAGGTTTGATTTTCCAACCGCTCGCGGTGCTGTCATGAGCGCACCATTGGAGACCCGCGTCACCGAGGATCGCCCATGGCTGAACTTTGATCTGCGTGCGCCGATGCGGGTGCCAAGCTGGGCGATCAACGCGCCGGTGTTCGTGACCGCCCGCCATATGCTGTGGCGCAAGCAGCGCACCCCGGACCTTGCCCTTGATAGGGGCATCAGACCTTGGCCGGAGGGGAATTGCACGCGCGCGGGCGGAGCCTATGCTGGGCTGCACACCGTACGCGAAGAGGCGATTGGCCCGGCCGTACTACCCGGGGCCACGCACGCAGGTGGGCAAGGCCGTATGCAGGAGACTGCCAAAGACCAGCGCCACCACCAAAAGGAAGCCAAAGATGACATCTGATATGACCGCGCTTTCGGACTTTCTCGCCACTGGCGGCCCGGCCCTCTGGGCGATTGCCGCGCTGTCGGTCCTGACGCTGACACTGATCCTGTGGAAGGTCTGGAGCCTTGTGCGTTTGGGCGCATGGCAAAGTGCCGCCGCCGAGGCCGCTCTGGCCGCACGACCCGTTGCGATGCCCAAGGGCCTCGATATCCGCAGCCGCTTTGTCGCGGGCGCGCTGGAGGCGCAGCACTTATCCGATACGCTTGCGCGCGAGGAGATCACGCGCCTCGCCCTGCGCACGCTGACCGAGATGCGCTCAGGCCTGCGCCCGCTTGAACTGATCGCGACCATCGCGCCTCTTATCGGGCTTCTTGGCACCGTTTTGGGCATGATCGAGGCGTTTCAGGCGCTGGAGACAACCGGCGGGCAGGCCGATCCTTCCGTCCTTGCGGGCGGCATATGGGAGGCGCTCCTGACCACGGCGGCGGGCATGGCCGTGGCAATCCCGGCGGCGGTGGCGCTCAGCTGGTTCGAGGGGATTACAGAGCGGGTGCAGGCCGATTTCGAGGACATGGCCACCCGCCTCTTCACCCACTCGTCTGGGGCGAAGGCTGCCGCCTGATGCTAGCCCTTCCCCCCTTCCGCCGCAGCCGCAGGCCCAGCCTAACGCCGATGATCGACGTGGTGTTTCTCCTTTTGGTCTTTTTCATGCTCGCTTCACAATTCGGCCAAGACAGCGCGCTGACATTGTCGCCCGCAGGCGGCGATGCCCAATATTCCGGCCCGCCGCGCCTTGTGGAGATCGGGCCAGAGACTCTGCGCCTCAACGGCGCGCTGGTCTCCGAGGCGGCGCTCGCAGGGGCGCTCAGACCCCTTACCCAAGGTGTAGAGGACGTGATCGTCTTGCGCAGTGCGGACGGCACCAGCCTGCAACGCCTGATCGACATTGCGCAATCCTTGCGCGCGGCAGGGTTCGCCAGCCTCGCCGTGGCGCCTTGACGCCATGAGGTTCTCACGCCCCCGCCCACCGCGTCGCATCGACGCCGCTGTGCCTATGATCAACGTTGTTTTCCTGCTGCTTATCTTCTTCCTGATGGCCGCCCGCATAGCCCCCCCGCCACCCTTCGACATCACCCTGCCATCGGCAGCGGGCGAGACGCCCCTTGGCGAGGGGGCAATCCTCTTCGCCGCCGCCGATGGCACGCTGAGCTTTGCCGGACAAAGCGGTGCAGCCAGCCTCACAGCCCTCCAAACGCAAGCGCCTGAGCGGCTCAGCCTGCGCGCCGATGCGGCCTTTCCCGCGCCCGAGTTGGCCGCCCTTCTGGCTGATCTTGCGGCCCTTGGCGTCGCCTCTGTAGATCTGGCGATTCAGACACCATGATCCGCGCGGTCGAATTCTCCGCGTGTCTGGCATTGGCCGCGGGGTTGCATCTCGCGCTATGGACCGGCAGCCGCGACGGCGGGCCGGGGTCGGCCGGCATGGGTGGCGCAGAGAGCCTCACCATCACGGCGATCAGCCCGGCGCTTGCCGATCTGGTGGCGGCATGGGACAGCCCTCCCCCCACGCCAGAGACACCGGCGCTCAATCCGCCGCAGATCCCCACCAGCATCTCCGCCCAGGCACCGCTGCCCCAAACAACAGCGCCGCGCAGCACGCCCAAAGCCCCCACTGCCCCAGTGCTCAGTGCCGCCCTCACTCCTACCCTGCCAAGCATCGACGTGCAGACACCGCCCGCACCACCGAAAACGCGCCCCCGACAGCGCCCCGAAACCCTCGCGCGTGCGCAGCCTGCCTCGAAACCCGAGGCCAAGCCAGCGCCAAAGCCCCAAACCGACAGCCGTGCCAGCCAAACTGCCGCCAGCCACGGGCAAGGCGCAGCCGCAGGCACCGCCGCCGCCCGCGCGGAGCCCGCGATTTCGCCCGCCCGCACGGCCACGCTCATGGCGCAATGGGGTGGCGGTGTCCGCAATAGCATCGAGCGGCGCAAACGCTATCCGGGTGGCACACGCGCCAGCGGCACGGTGCTCTTGTCCATCAAGATCCGCACGGATGGCACGCTGACCTCGGTGGGTGTGACGCGCAGCTCGGGCGATTCAGCACTCGACCGGGCAGCGGTCGCCGCAGTTCAAAGCGCGAGGCTTCCCTCCGCTCCGCGTGGCATGCCCCCCGGCACGCATGCCTTTTCGCTGCCCATGTCGTTCAAGCCCTGACCAAGGCTCAGAAAACGCCTCTTCCCAAGCTCTGCGTCAAAGGCCATAAACCTCCCATGACCACCCATGCTTTCACCCTCGCGGGCGCGCAGCTTACTGCCCTGCCCTCGGGAGCGCTTTACTGGCCGCAGGAAAACCTGCTGACTGTATCCGATCTGCATTTGGGCAAGGCGGAGCGGCGCGCACGGCTGGGGAATGCCACCTTGCCACCCTATGAGACCCGCGACACGCTTTCTCGGCTCGAACTTACTCTGCGTGCGACAGGCGCCAGCACGGTGGTCTGCCTTGGCGATAGCTTTGATGACCCGGACGCAGCCCACGCCCTGCCCGAGGAGGAAAGGCTTTGGATCAAGACCCTTCAGGCCGGGCGGCGCTGGGTCTGGATCGAGGGGAACCATGATCCCGGCCCGATGGATCTGGGCGGCACGCATCTGGCCGAGCTGCCGCTCTCGCCGCTGACCTTCCGTCATATTGCGCGGCCAGGGTCCAGCGGCGAGATTTCTGGGCATTACCATCCAAAAGCACGGCTCAGTTTAAAAGGACGCACCATCGCGCGCCCCGCTTTCCTGATCGATAGCGACCGGGTGATCCTGCCAGCATTCGGCACCTATACCGGAGGATTGCGCAGCTCGGACACGGCCCTCAGCACCCTCATGCGGAGCGAGGCGCTCGCCGTGCTCACCGGCCACAGCACCCATGTCATCCCGATGCCGCGTTAAAGAAGGCCCTGCCGTTCAAGCTCAGGCCGATACGTCCGGCTCACTGGCACACGATCCTCATTGCTCAGAACGACGAAAATTTTGTGGCTGTTCTCGCGCTCGATCCTGCGGATCGCGTCTTGCGACACCCAGTGCGAGCGGTGCGTGCAATAGCCCGCAACTGGGTCCGTCTCGTCAATCGCGTCCTTCATACGCAAGCGGAGCGTATGCGAGCCGCGTGTAGTCACCACTTCGGTGAAATGCCCATTAGCCGATAGTCGCAGCACCTCGCCGCGCCGTTCGCTGGGCAGGCGACGCATCAGGCGCGGCTGCCCCTCCAAAGGATCGCCAAGCCATTGAACCAAATAGCGATGTCGCTCAAACCCAGGGATCATCCGTCGCAGAACAAAAATCGGCATGGCCACGACCAGAACGTAAAGTGCGACCAAGGGCACCGACGGCACCGCGGCACCGGCTGTGCGCTCCACCACGCCGCCGACCAAAAGGATCGCCGGCGTGACAACCAGCACCGTGGCCGCCACTGCAATCATGTCAAAATAGACCGGTTTCTCCGGCCCAACCAAAACATAAGCCAAAGCCCGCGCGCCATAACCCGCCACGGTCGCAAGAACCAAAACACAGAACCAAAACAACAGCCGCACAGGCAGGCTCATTGCTTCAAACGTGCCGAACGGCCCTGCAATCGACGCAGCGCACCAGCCCATCGCCCAGATCGTAAGGGTCAGCGGCGAAAAAATCCGCGCATATGTCTCTCTGAAAACGCGTCGTTCCATTGTCACCACTTACATTCTTTTACATTTACATCAGCCGCTTAAGCTAGCAAGCTTACAACTGAGGGGTAGGAAAATACAACGCGTAAGCTCATCAAATTCATGTGACGGATAAAAATGGCGCTTCAGTGCAAGACCTCTTTAAGCGCGCGAGCTGAGTGGCCCTGAACCGCGCGGAGCGCGTCGAAATGCGAAAACCGGGCAGAGCGTATCGGCCGCCCCCAAGTTTAGCGCATCACCCGCGCCTTGGGACTGAGCGCGGCGTCAAGCTCGGCCCAAGGACGCTGATCGGGCACATAGACATCGAGCGCATCACCGACTGAGAGCGGCCCCTCACGTTCCACCCACGCGGTCACGCCACGCCGCCCACGGGCGGCGGCCATGAAGCCTTTGCCATGGCCGGGGCGGTCGGCCTCGATCTCCATTGCGGGATATTGGCAGGGCTGGTTGTGCATATCGATCACGAGGGCCGTGCCCGCCGACGTCTGAAGCCGGGTGGAGGGCGGGATATGCGTGAAATCGGGGATACCCGAGACGATCATCGTGGCACCGAGCCAGCAGGGATCAACGCTCTCCAGCCCCATTTCAGCCGCGATCAGCGCCAGTTCTTCTTCCGACAGGATCGAGAATTGCCGCGCGTTTCGGATATCCGTGCCCTCGGGGTGCATGTCCTTGACCCGCACGCAGGATGGCCGAGTCAGCCCGCTGTGTTTTTCCCCGTCGAACCCTGCATAGGTTGCCTCGATCCGTTCCAATGCGGCGGAGCGGATGCCCTCATCCCCCATCTCGACACGGCCAAGCCATGTGATTTTTGCAGTATGGGCAGTTTTCTTGATAGCGGACATTGATCAGGCTCCCAGAGATTGCCCGCAAATTTGGCCCAGCCTCGCGGCCCGCGTCAACGCCCTTTTTCGGCGTTTTGCCTACTCAGACCGTGAGGGTGAAAAAGAGCCGTCTGAAGGGGAAGAGAACCGAGCCATCGCCGCGCACCGGATAGGCGCTGTTCATCACGTCCTCATAAGCTTTGATAAGGGTTGCGCGCTCGTCAGGGTCCAGCGCATCGAGAACCGGGCGCGCATAAGTGCTCTCAGTATAGCGGCGCACCGGATGGCTGCCGGCTTCGGCGCTCAGACGCTGATAATACTCCGTCTCCCACATGCGGAAACGGCCCAAAGGCGAGAGCATTTCCTCATATTCAACCGGTTTCTGGATGCCCGGCGTCGTTTTGATATCAACACGTCCAGGGAATATTTCCTGCGCCAGTGTAAGCCAGACACGGTGCGAGGGTGCGTTGTTCTGGTGCGGCAATTGCACCGCGAGCGTGCCGCCCTTACCCAGAAACCCGATCAGCCGGGGCAGCAATTTGGCATGGTCCCCAGTCCAATGCAGTGCTGCGTTGGAGTAAATCAGGCCGGGCGCGCGGCGTGGATGCCAATCGCGAAAATCGGCCTGTTGCAGCGTGTCATAGCCTTTGGATTGTCGCGCCTTGGCGAGCATGGCTGGCGACGCATCGACACCCACCACCGGCCGCCCCGAGGCCCGCGCCGCGAGCGCCACTCCCATGGAGCCGGTGCCGCATCCAAGGTCGACCACTTCGCCCGCGCCCATCTGGCCCACCGCGTTGAGAAGGTCCATCGCGGGGCGCAGACGCAAGTCCTGAAACCGGGCATAGGCGCCCGGATTCCAGTCGGCTTTAGAGGCAAGTTTCGTCACGCGGTGGGTTCGGGCTCCATGCCGCCACCGGGCGAACGAGGCGCCTTGGGCTTGGTCTTGGGGATAGCTGTGACGGACGGCGCGTTGCCCTCATCGGGATCGTCCGCATCATCGTCCACCTGCGGTGGGTCGCCGCGCGCAACGCGCACGATCTCTTCGCCAGTCAGGGTCTCGTATTCCAACAGCCCCTCTGCCAGTCGCTCCCATTCATCCTTCTTGTCGGTCAGGATTTTGAACGCCGTGGCATAGGCCTCGTCGATCATGCGTTTGACCTCGGCCTCGATCAGCTCTTTGGTATGGGCCGAGATCGAGAAGCTGCCCGCGCCATTGCCCATGTAGCCCTCATGGGCTTGCTGGTAATCAATGTTGCCGACCTTGTCAGACATGCCCCAGCGCAGCACCATGGCCCGCGCAAGGCCTGAAGCTTGTTGAATGTCACCGGCAGGGCCGTTGCTCACATCATCCGCGCCGTATTTGATGATCTCGGCGGCTTTCCCGGCCATGGTCATGGCGAGCTTCTGCTCACACTCGGACCGGTGCCAGTTCAGGCGGTCAATCTCGGGCAGGCTCACAACCATGCCCAAAGCGCCACCGCGCGGGATGATCGTGGCCTTGTAGACCGGATCGCATTTCGGCAGCGCCATCCCGACGATGGCGTGTCCGGCCTCATGGTATGCCGTCTTTTCCTTCTGGTCCTGCGTGAGCACCATCGAGCGGCGTTCGGCCCCCATCATGACCTTGTCCTTGGCTTGTTCGAAATCGACCATGGTGACAAAACGGCGGCCCAGACGAGCGGCCATCAACGCCGCCTCGTTCACGAGATTCGCGAGGTCTGCACCCGAAAAGCCAGGTGAGCCGCGCGCGATCAAACGCAGATCCACATCGGGGCCAAGCGGCGTCTTGCGGGCATGCACGCCGAGAATTTTCTCGCGGCCCTTGATGTCGGGGTTGGGCACGGTGACCTGACGGTCAAAGCGGCCCGGGCGCAGCAAGGCAGGGTCGAGCACGTCCTTACGGTTGGTCGCGGCCACGATGATCACGCCCTCGTTGGCCTCAAACCCGTCCATCTCCACCAGAAGCTGGTTGAGCGTCTGCTCGCGCTCATCATTGCCGCCGCCATAGCCCGCGCCACGGTGGCGCCCCACGGCGTCAATCTCATCGATGAACACGATGCAGGGTGCGTTTTTCTTGGCCTGCTCGAACATGTCACGCACACGGCTCGCACCCACGCCCACGAACATCTCGACGAAATCCGAGCCTGAAATGGTGAAGAATGGCACACCGGCCTCCCCCGCGATTGCCCGCGCCAGAAGCGTCTTACCCGTACCCGGAGGGCCCACGAGAAGCGCACCCTTGGGAATCTGCCCGCCGAGGCGCGAGAATTTCTGCGGGTTGCGCAGGAATTCCACGATCTCTTCCAGCTCTTCTTTCGCCTCGTCGATGCCCGCCACGTCGTCAAACGTCACGCGGCCGGACTTTTCGGTCAGCATCTTGGCCTTGGACTTGCCAAAACCCATCGCCCCGCCTTTGCCACCGCCCTGCATCCGGTTCATGAAATAAATCCATACCCCGATCAGCAAAACGAACGGCAAAAGCGATACGAGGAAGGTCTGGAACCCCGATTGCGTCTGGCTCTTGGCCGTGACCGGAATTCCGCCGTCGATCAGACGCTGTGTGATTTCCGCATCCGCCGGAACGATGGTGGAGTAATCCTGCCCATCCGCGCCCCGGAACTGGATCATCTCCCCGTCGATGGTAACGGCGGTTACATTTTCGTTGTCCACGGACGTGATGAACTCGGAATAGCTCACCGATTTGCTCT
This sequence comes from uncultured Shimia sp., assembly GCA_937881735.1. GTDB lineage: Bacteria > Pseudomonadota > Alphaproteobacteria > Rhodobacterales > Rhodobacteraceae > Roseovarius. Next base: position 4,068 of record CALGEH010000102.1, on the reverse strand, counting down.
GAACAGCCCCGCTCGATCCGCTGAACAAATTGAACAGCGCGAGAATCAGCAAGAACAGAACCAGCCAGAAGGCGATATTGCGTGCGTTACCCAAAGGAACACTCCTAGAATCCGTTTGCCCCGCGCCTATCGCGGCGGCGTTATCTCTAAAATAGAGATGCTGACCCTTACTTCAATGCGATAATATCATTGTGCGCAATTCTGGCGCAGACCGGCACAAGCAAATGGTATGTCCTGTCCCATCCGGCACAAGCCCCACAGCGACCAATTCCTCCCCCCGCCAGAGCGCCGGAGACGCCTCGATCGACGCCACGGGCAGGCCGCTGCTGCGCCAGTCCAGCATCAGCTTTCGTCCCTTGGGGCCAAGCGCGCGCCATTCGGCCCCCTCAGGCGCGCGCGTCACAACCCAACGATTGTCCCAGATGCCGCCTTGGGACGGCAAAGCCCGCGCTGCCGCCGCATATTCGCGCGTCACGCGCATCTCATCGCGGCTGATGGTGATCCGGCATCCGGCCAGTGTGAAACTCTCGCCCGCCGCGATCTGCTCCAGCGCGCGGGTCGTCTCGGAACCCCGGGGGCCGTATTCCGCCCCGGTGACCCAGCGCAGCACAGCCTCCAGGATGCGCCGCGCCATGTCAGGGCGCTGCAATGACAGCCGCTCCGGATCAATCAGCACATCGCCCTTTACGAAGCGGCACATTCCATCCGCCTCCGCCGCTGCGATCTGCACGAGGGTCTCGCGCGCCTCGGCCAGATGCCCGGCCACGTCGCAAAGCGCCTCGACCGTCAGCCCCAAAGGTGCCAACGCGTCCAAAGCCCGCCGCGCCTGCACCCGGCGGTAGGCGCCGTCCGTATTGCTCGGGTCATCAACCCACTGCACATCCAGCCCCCGCAGATATGCACGCAGATCCGCTCGCCGCGCGGCGAGCAAAGGCCGGTGAAGCGTCACCTCGCCGATATCGCGCCGCGCCGCCATGCCCGAGAGCCCATCCAGCCCGGCCCGCCGCGCCAGCCGCATCAGAACCGTCTCCGCCTGATCCTCGGACGTATGACCCAGCGCGAGCCCGCTCAGCCCGTGCCTCAGCGCCCAATCGCGCATCAAAGCGTAGCGCGCGGCGCGGGACCGGGCCGGCAGATTGCCCCGACCGTCCCAGCCCTCCCACGCCAAGATATCATGTGGCACGCCCAGCGCGGCACAGGCCTCAGCCACGCCCTGCGCTTCCCCGGCCGACTCTGCGCGCAGGCCATGATCCACGGTCACGACCCGCAACGGCGCGCCACCCCAGGCATGCAGCAAATGCAAAAGAGCTATGGAATCGCCACCACCAGAAACAGCGACGCCCAATGGCCCTTCAGCCCCAAAATGTTCAGAAATTAGCCGCCCAAGCGCCTCTGCCGTCACGAGCAGCCAAGGTTTTGCATGGCCGATTGCGCCTCAAGCACCTTGTCCGATCTGGGAAAGCGCGTGCCAACCTCGGTCAACGTCAGGCAGGCCTCATCAGTCTGGCCCAAACGACCAAGCGCGCGGCCCAGAAGAAAGAGCGCCTCGGGGGCAGCCGTGCCTTGCGGATTGGTGGAGAAGACATCGAGATAGGCCCGCGCTGCCGGGGCCACGTCTCCCGCCGCCTCAAGCGCCGCACCCTGCGAAATCCCGGCACGCTCGCTCAACGGCCCACCGGGGTAGTTACTGCGAAACGCCGCGAAAAGCGCCGCTGCTTCCGCGTGATTGCCCGCCTCCATCGCGGCCTCGGCCGCCTCGAAATCAGCGCGCTCCCCCACGGCCATCTCGGCCTGAGGGATGGTAGTTTCCTCGGGCGCAGGCGTGACCGTGGGCACCGCACCGCCACCCAGCGTGCTGGTCTCACCCAATTGGCTCAGATCGCCGCCCTCAAGCTCCACAAGGCGGAACTCCAGATCACCGATCCGATTGGTGCCGTCGCGCACGATCCGGTCCACCCGCAACTCAAGCTCTTCTGTCTTGGCCGTGAGGCGCTGCAATTCGCTCTCGATCGCGCCCACCCGTTCCAGAACCGAGCCGCCAACCGTCAGATCAGACGCCCCGCCCGTCGTGCTCAGCTCCCGGCTCAGATTGCGCACCTCGACAAACAGCACCGAAAGCTCCTGCCGGATATCAGCAAGCGTCTGGGCACGGTCTTGTGCCAAGGCAGGGCCACCAAACGTGGCGGCCAGAAGGGCAACGGCGCAAAGCCGGGAAATGAAACGCATGGGGCGGCCTTACTTTAGCTGGTGGGTGAAATGGAAATCACGGTCACCGCACGGCGGTTCTGGGCATAGCAGCTTTCTTCGCTGCAAATCTCGATGGGGCGTTCCTTGCCGAAGCTGACCACCCGCAACCGGTTGCCCGGCACACCGCGGCTCAGAAGATATTCCTGAACCGAGTTGGCGCGGCGTGCGCCCAGTGCAAGGTTGTATTCCCGTGTGCCCTGCTCATCGGCATGGCCTTCGATCACCGCGTTGAAATCTGTGTTTGTCATCAGCCATGTGGCTTGCCCATCAAGCGTGGACCGTGCGTCCGCGGTCAGGGTGAACTGATCCACCGGGAAGAGAATGCGATCGCCAATCGTTTGCTGGAAATAGGCAGGCGACGTAGGGTCGCCAGCCGATCCGCCAAAGCCCGCGTTCGCGCCGTTGAGATCGACCGCGTTGCCGTTGTCGCCAAAGCGGTCGGGATTGGTACAGGCCGCCAAGGCCAGTGCCGCCGTCAGCATTAGTGTGGATTTGATCAGTTTCATCATTTTTGCCCCGCTCAATATGGGTGAAGTGTTTTTTCTTTATCTTCTAGCACGAGAATGGCCATCTTGCAAAATACAAGGGGCCTGATCTGGTGCCCGGTTGGTTCATTGCAGCGGCGACCATGACGGATCGCTCGCCCCGCTCGTCGTCGGCACCTTGCGCAGGTTCCGGCCCGTAATGTCGACGGAATAGAGGTTCGCCTGTCCCTGCGCGCCCTGGGTTTCGCGGGTGAACATGATCACGCGGCCATTGGGCGACCATGTGGGCCCCTCATCAAGGAACGACGCGGTCAGAAGCCGCTCTTCGCTGCCATCGGTGCGCATCACGCCGATATGAAACCGGCCCTTGGATTGTTTGGTGAAGGCGATGAGATCGCCACGCGGCGACCAGACAGGCGTTCCGTATTCTCCGGTGCCACTGCTGATCCGGCGCGCTTCGCCGCCCGAGGCGCTCATGATGTAGATCTGGTTAGATCCCGAGCGGTCACTCTCGAACACGATCTGATTGCCATCGGGACTGAAGCTCGGCGCGGTCTCGATCGACGGTGCATTGGTCAGCTGCGTGCTGCGCCCCGAGCCGATATCCATGCTGAAAATATCCGTATTCCCACCCCGGCTGATCGAATAGACCACAACGCGGCCGTTCGGGCCGAAGCGCGGCGCGAAGCTCATCGTGCCGTCCTGGCTCTCCAGCACGCGGCGCGTCACGCTGGCCACGTCCAGCACGTAGATTCGCGGGAAGCCGGTTTCATAGCTGGTGTAGAGGATGCGGTCGCCCGTGGGTGAGAAACGTGGGGCCAGCACAAGCGCGCTGCTATCGGTGAGGTAGCTCACATTGGCACCGTCATAATCCATGATCGCGAGGCGCTTGGCGCGCTGATCCTTGGGGCCGGTTTCAGCGACAAAAACAACGCGGCTATCGAAATACCCGCCCTCTCCGGTGATGCGGCTATAGACCTGATCGGCCACCTTATGCGCCATGCGCCGCCAGCCCTGAACGGTGCCCACAAATTGCAGCCCGTTGCCAAGCTCTTGTCCCGCAAACACATCCCAGACCCGAAAGCGCACGACGAGCTTGCCCGCGCTGTCCACGCTCACGGCACCGGTGACAAGCGCTTGCGCATTTACAGCCTTCCAATCGGCGAATTGCACGGGACTTGCAAAGCTGGTGATCCGGCTGATGAAGGCCTCGGACGGGATTTCCCGAAAAAGCCCTGTGCCGCTGAGATCAGCAGAGATAACGCCTGCGATATCGCGCGCGACCTGCTCGCCACCTGCGCTGTCGGCGACAAAGGCCGGGACCGCGAAGGGCATC
>CALGEH010000101.1 GCA_937881735.1 uncultured Shimia sp. | reverse complement strand
GCTCGCGATGATCGAATTTCAGCGTCTTGCCTTGCCCCTTCCGCATGTAGAAAAACCAGTGGAGCCCTCCTGCGACCCCGATCATCAAGCATAGATTGACAAGCCATATCTGAAACACCCATCCGAATGCGAAGGTCTGCGCCGCCTCCAAGGCTGGGTAGAGCAACCACCAACATAACGTTGCCAGCAAAACCATTATCACGCGCTCGCTCATCGTAAGCCAGTTGCGGACGACCCAACGGCCCAAAAAGCGAGTATCTGGAGGCCACTTGAATAATGATGGGTCTGCAAGCGGAAGCTCGGGGTGATAATTCCATTCCCTGCTCATCGCGTCAGGGTTGATTTTGTTTGTCATCATAGCCTCGCTCATGTCTGCGCGAACAATGTCCTTTTCGGATGTAGCGGGGTCTCGCCCAAATGCGACAGCGCTTGTCGGCTTCAAACAGGTTAGGATTGATCAGGCAAAAAAGACATCCGCTTTTGAACTCACCTAGACCCAATAGCGGTCATTCGCACTTTTTGCAGCATCGATCACATCGGGCTCACTGCGGCCGTTCGCTGCGGGCTGTTCAAGGGTCCGCTCCGTGCCGGTTGCGCGGATATCATTAAATTGAAGCGCGTTGGAACCAGAACTACATTGCCTGCTTTCAGAGCGTCGCAACATCGGCCTCCAACGAGGCAGTAAATGCCTTCTTCGCATTTCCGCAACGCTCACGAAAACTCGGTTTCGACGGCATGGAGAGCGGCCAAAGTGCTATTGAGACATTTTGTGTCTGAGAAGCTGGGCCATGAAGAGAGCTTGACCGCGATAAAATTGGAGGCAGGCGAGACAAAGATCAGTTGGCCAAATACGCCCAAACACAGATGTCGTTCGCCGCTGATATCTTCAATCCAAAACTGGTTCCTGTAGCGCCCATTGGGAAAATTCTGACGTGACTCGTCGTCAAAAAGGCCATGGTTTCCATGCCTTATATCGGCAATCCAGGCGCGGGGGATAACGTTTCGGCCCCCGACGTTCCCATCATTTACCAAAGCAAGCGCAAAGCGGGCCAGATCGCGCAGCGTCGCACTGATGCCACCGCAGGCAAGGCCATAACCCGTCGCATCAACGGTGATGTTCGCATCTTCCTCACAGCCCAGCGGCTTCCACAGCCGGTCGGAAATGATCTCGGGGAGAGACTGCGCGGTGACGCGCTCCATGGCATGTGCCAGAACTTCCGTCTCGATTGACCGATAGCAAAAGCGCTGCCCATGGTCTGCATCGGCAAGGGTAAGCAACAATATCTGGTCCCGGATACAACCCGGCCAGGATGTCACATCCACACCCGGCGGCGCAGGTTTCCAACCGGCGGCAAAGTCCATTTTGCCAACGTCGCTGTCGCGCGCCTCGTAGGTTTCGTTGAACGTCACGCCCGATGTCATATCAAGGACGTGCTGAACACTCGCTCCGTTCCAAGCGGTTTTTTCAAGCTCGGGCAGATATTCTGTAATGGGTGCCGCAGGGTCCATCATCTGTTCTGCAAAAAGACAAGCGGCCGCTGTCGCTGTAATCGACTTCGAAACGGACTGAAGCAGGTGCACCGTCTGAGGGCTCATCCCGTTGTGATAGCTTTCGTGAAGACACTGCCCGTCTTTCCAGACAAACATCGCATCGGTATAGGTTTCTTCAAGCATTTGGCCGAAGGTTGTCGGCGCTCCGTCTGCACCACGGTAGCCAAAGGCATTCAATGACCCTGTAGCCTGCGGCAGGGCCGTCACTTGGGGGCCTTTACGGATCGGTGCGGTTGGCAGGATCAGGTCAATATTCTGAAAGGTCCAGCGGTTCCACGGCCCCCGATCCCAGTCAAGGCGTGGAACCTGCCCGGGCTCATGTACCCTATCAGAGCCTGCGTGGCCGGCTGTGTCACCGGAGTCCGAGGTTACCATATCTGTTCGGGAACCATCGCCGCCCCACCGTCTTTCAGGCCGCCGGCGTTACGAAGCAAAACTTCATATGCCGCAGATAATGCCTCGGCATCTTGCAAGGCAAGCGAGAGGGCCTGCGAGCTGAAACGCGTCAGGGCCTGTGCCGCCAGGTCCGTTCGCCCGGCCGCCCTCAGGATCTCGGCCGAGGCCACAATATCGGGCAATTCCTCCGCCAATCTGGCCTCCATCGCCCGCCAATGCGCCCGGATGTCCCTCAGGGTGACTGGCCCCAGGCGAAACGCCAGATGCATGAGGCGCTTTTGCACCTGAAACGCAGAGCGGGTGACCTCGCGATTTTGTGGCACGGTCGAAATCCGGTCCGGTTCGTCGTCGTAGCGGTGGTCCAGAAACCGGCTGCTTTCGCCTGTAGTAAGATATCTGTGCAGCCCATATTCGACCGGAACGTCCGTCTGGCCGATGAACACCGGGACAAGCGGCGCGGTGACCGGGCCAACCGGTGCATGCCACAGCAGTCGCAGCGCATCATCTGATGGGTCCAGAAGCGGCACAACCTGGCCATAACCGGCTGTATCGCCGGTCAGCTTTTCGGTGCTTATCGCCCATATGACGTCCGGCAGGCCAATCTTTTCCGCCCGCGCTGCACGGGCCTGCATCTCTGTTTCGATCCATTGCACGCCATCCCAGCGGCCCTTGCCATCGCCATAGACCGCGTTCACGTCAAAGGCACCTGATCCCGGATCGTACCAGCCGCGTTCTATCGCCGTGGCAATGAAATGCGGCGGGAAGCGGAAATCTTCGTCCGGTTCCATCGGGATCTGGCCAACATATCCGGGGCGGGACGCACGGATACTGTCCGGCCCCAGACGTTCCGCCACCCACAACCCAAGACCACCGGAAAATTCGATGACCACCCATGCCTCGTCGGTATCTGCAATGATGTGCGAGTTGCCACCGTAGCAGGAATAGCCATGAGAGGCGATCATATCTTCAATAATGTCAACGCCTTCACGGGCGCTATGGGCGCGCTCTAGGATGATCCGCGCGAGGTCGGAATAGTTCGGCCCGGTCTGCTCCGCGGGTGTCAGAGCAATCAACTCTGGGCGCGAGGGTGCCCAGATATCGCGCACCGCGACCCCGTGTTCGTTCAGCCCGCCATTGGTCAGGGGTGATGGCGCGCCCAGATAGTAGCTGTAGCTGACCCGCAGGTGCCGAGCGGTCTCGGCGACTTGCGGGATCGTGCTCAGCTGCCCCGGAAGATCAGCCTCGGGCGTCATGCCAACCGTGATCGTGGCCGTATCGGGGTGGCTGCGGCGCGGAACGATCTCCAGCCAATGGCTTGACGGTTCATCGCCATACCCCGCCAGCCAGGCGTGCCCGGTGCTGCTATGGTTCTTCCCGATGTAAATGCCGTAGCTCATTTTATCTGTGCTTTCATACAGTTCTATTTGTAGGGGGCGTCAGATCAGCGGGAAGGAGACTATCGCTGCAGGTGCGAAACCACAGGGTCAGCGCAAAGAAAGCAGACACTCAGAGCCGCGGCTCAATCTATTTCGGTGTGCATGCGCGGCGAACGCCAGGAGCGAGCCCATACTACCAAATGCTGCACAGCGTGTGAATGGCTGAAAACGACCACTCAATCATGATGTTCACCGAATTCAGGGAGTGAATTTCGCAAACTCCAAGGCATCACCAAAGCAGCCGTTTAGTAGATGGCACTGCCCTTTTGTGCGCCTGCCATCATAACCTTTGCCTGCTCTGCACGGATTTCCTCATAAAGGCCCAGACTGTTTGCATCGAACAGCGCGACAGGTGGGTCATAGGTGGCGAAACTTTCATCACTGAATGTGCCTCGCGCCGAGATGGCGTAATCTTTCACACCACCAGCTTTGCGCATTTTGGCAGACACATATCTTATGGCCACACCGATCCGGCGATCATTGGACTGATTAGGGCCAGACCCGTGGACGGTAAGCCCATGATGAAGGCTCATGGAACCAGGAGAGAGTTCAACAGCGACTTTATCTGCATCGGTCACATCAACAGCAATTTCTTGCCCCCGTGAAAGAAGGTTATGTTTGTCAAAGCTGTCTCGGTGATCCAAAATTTCATTTTTATGACTGCCTTGCACAAAATCCATGCATCCCGAGGCAGTTGTTGCAGGCGACAGTGCCAGCCATGCCGTGAGGATGTTATCCATGTCTCCCATGCCCCAATATGCGAGATCTTGGTGCATCGTGACCATGTGTTTTGTGTGCGCCTCTTTGGTCAGAAATTCGACAGAATATAGCATCACATCGGGGCCGAGCACCCCTTCTACCGCATCCAGAATTGGGCCGTGCAACCCGATTTCACAGGCCAAGGGCATAACTACTTGCGCATTCACCCGTTTGTAGGTGTTGAGAGGTAACGGCAAACCGTTATCGAGCCAATCGTGTTCGATCTGCTCCAGTGCGCTCCGCCACAGCTTTGTCTGCGACGGATCAGCAACATCAATCGGAAAGAGGTAACCATCGTTCCAATATGCATCTTTTTGCTTTTCCGTTAGACGGCCATTTAAAAGAGTTAGACAGTCTTTCATCACCAATCCTCCAGGGCTCAAGTTATGGAAAGTCTGAAAAACCTGCCGGTTTCCGTGTGATGTGGTAGGCTGCGGGCATCGACCAAAGGAGACCGCGCCGATGCAAAAACAGCCCGCCATTCCCGGCCTTCGTGACGCGTTGAAGAAGAAGGTCACACGGAAACCGGCAGGTTTTTCAGACTTTCCCAAGTATATAGTAACCCCATGCAACCGCACGAAATCCAGAACCTTTGCTTGGAAGGCTGACGTATTACCAGTACACAACGCCCGCCAAGCAGCTTTGAGGCATGTCATCGCCCGGGGCCAGTCAAGACCGCCCTCAATACCGTGCGCGCAGCCGCTCCGGCCTCGCACCACACAGATAGCGCAGCAAAAGCATCAGGTTACGCATCCCTCGCCGCATCCATCCGTCCCGCGCGTAACGCGCAGCACTGGTGCGCACCCTAAGAGGCATCCCCTCCAACCTGCGGCCCAGTGCCCGCGCGATGGCCACATCCTCCATCAGCGGAATATCAAGGTAGCCACCCACCGCGTCATACTCACTGCGCGAGACCAAAAGCCCCTGATCGCCATAAGGGAGCCCAAACACGCGGCTGCGCAAATTGGCCCAGCCCGCGACCAGCGTGGGGGCCAGCCCCTCCGCATCAAACCCAAGGCGAAAATATCCGGGCCGCCCGCGCGACATCTGACGCCCCACGACGCCGCTCCATCCCTCGGGAAGGACCGTATCGGCGTGCAGCACGAGGAGCCAAGCGCCGCCCGACGCCGCCACCCCCCGGCGTAATTGCCCACCACGCGAGGGCGCGCCAGAAACCCAAACAGCCCCCACCTCATCGGCCATGGCGCGGGTCGCATCCCCCGATCCCCCATCCGAGATAATCAGCTCACGCACCAACCCGGCCTCAAGCCCCTCCATCAACGCGCTTAGGGTCTGGGGCAGCGCCACCGAGGCGTCGAGCGTAGGAATAATCACCGAAAGTTCCGCGCGCATGATCTGCCCCTGTTACCGCTCCGCCAAACACCTATATTACCCCCAGCACAAGCAATCCAGAAGGTCCCTATGCGCAGCCTGCACCTTATCACCGGATCCGACGCGGCAAGCTTTCTTCAGGGGCTGATCACCAGTGATGTAAACAGGCTAGACTCGGGCCTCATCTATACCGCCATGCTCACGCCACAAGGCAAGTATCTGGCCGATTTCTTTCTCACCCGGCACGGCGATGCGATAGTGCTCGATGTGGATGCGGGCCTTGCCCCCACGCTGATCCCGCGCCTCAACATGTACCGTTTGCGCGCCGATGTGCAGATCACCGAGAGCCCGCTGTCGCTTCAGCGGGGCACAGGAGCGGCCCCGGACGGAGCCCATGCGGATCCGCGTCATGCGGATATGGGCTGGCGGCTCTACGGGTCTGAGGCCGGCGATGACGGCACTGATTGGGACGCGATCCGCGTGGCGCACTGCATCCCCGAAAGCGGTGCGGAGCTTGGCCCCGATACGTTCATCCTAGAGGCCGGGTTCGAGCGGCTGCACGGCGTGGATTTCCGCAAAGGGTGCTATGTGGGGCAAGAGGTGACCGCGCGGATGAAGCACAAGACAGAGCTTCGTAAAGGCCTCACAACGGTTGAGATCAACGGCGCGGCCCCGGTGGGCACGCAGATCACGGCGAATGGCAAACCCGCGGGCACGCTGCATACGCAATCGGGCGGGCGCGCCATCGCCTACCTGCGCTTTGACCGCGCCACGGCCCCGATGAAAGCCGGGGACGCGGACGTGACATGGACGCCCCCCGACTGACACGAAAAAGGGGCCGCCGAGGCCGCCCCTTAAACTTCGTGCAAATCGCTTCAGTCACGCGCGCTCGGAATATTCCATCGTCTCGGTGTTTACGACGATCGCCTCATCCTGCCCCACGAAGGGCGGGACCATCACCTTGATCCCGTTATCGAGAATCGCAGGCTTGAAGCTGTTGGCCGCTGTCTGACCCTTCACCACCGGCTCGGTCTCCACAACGGTGCAGGTGACCTTCTGCGGCAAAGTCGCGTTCAACGCTTCTGCATCATAAAATTCTACCGCGATTGTCATGCCATCTTGCAAAAACGGCCTCCGCTCACCCAGAATCTCCGCCGGAAGCTCGATCTGCTCGTAGGTTTCGGCGTCCATGAACACTAACATGCCATCAGTTTCATATAAAAACTGTTGATCTTTCTGCTCAAGGCGCACCCGCTCGACCTTATCGGCACTGCGAAACCGTTCGTTCAATTTTGATCCATTGCGCAGATTGCGCATCTCAACTTGGGCAAAGGCGCCGCCTTTACCGGGCTTCACGTGATCGACTTTCACAGCCGACCACAAACCTCCGTTATGTTCCAACACGTTACCGGGTCGGATTTCGTTACCGTTGATTTTAGGCATTGTGGCAAAACCTTGACAAAAGGTTGAAGAAAACTTGCCCTCCCCTATATCTTGTGATGCGTTGGGGAGCAAGATGACCAAATATCGTATCGGACAAGATAAAGCTATGCGCCAGGCGCATGAGAGATATGCTTTTATGCTCTATCCGAATCGGAGGAAACCGGGCATACCCAGCTCTAAGCCGAAAACACAAGAGCAATAAACAAGGACGAACCATGAAGGATTTCGTTGACGGTGCCGCCTTCAATAACGAGCAAGGCAATCGCGCACGCAAACTTTTCGCAGCTGTCGTACTGGCTGCACTGGATGATGCCATTTCCGACGATAAGAAATATGGCAACGGCCCCGACCAGATCGCCCGCTGGGCGCGCTCTCGGGATGGACGCGAAGTGCTGTCCTGCGCCGGGATCGACCCCAATGAGCGTGTTGTGACAGGCCTGATGGATTTCGTATCCAAAGGCGTGCGCACATCTGTGGCGCTGTCTCGTGAAGAAAGCGAGCGCCGCAGTGCAGCCGCTGCTCAGGCTGAAGCTGCCTGAAACATATCTGAAGACCAAGCAAACGGCCCGGCCTGAACGGCGGGGCCTTTTGCGTTTTAGGGTCGCCCATGCGCGCTCAGGCCGCGTCATGACTTCCCTCAAGCACCGACAATGCGTATCACCCTCCACGTAAGACAGCAGAGGGCGCGCGGTGGCACGAGCAATCATGATACAGGGCGCCGGCTCGAATGTCGGGAAATCCATGCTGGTGGCGGGGCTTGCACGGGCCTGCACCCTTCGCGGTCTGAGCGTTGCCCCCTTCAAGCCGCAAAACATGTCCAACAACGCAGCCGTCACGGAAGATGGCGGCGAGATTGGCCGCGCCCAAGCACTACAGGCCCGTGCAGCAGGGCGCGCACCCCATACCGATATGAACCCCGTTCTTCTCAAACCCGAGAGCGAGACAGGCGCGCAAGTGATCTTGCAAGGTCAGCGTTTCGCCACCCTGCGCGCGCGCGACTATGCCAAGGCCAAGCCGCAATTGCTGAGCGCGGTGCTTGAGAGCTTCCATAGGCTCAGCGCCACGGCCGATCTGATTATCGTCGAAGGCGCGGGTAGCCCGGCCGAGATCAACCTGCGCGCGGGCGACATCGCCAATATGGGCTTCGCCGAGGCCGCTTGCATGCCGGTGGTTCTGGTGGGTGATATAGACCGGGGTGGCGTAATCGCTCAGATCGTCGGCACCCAAGCGGTGCTGCCCGCCTCGGATGCAGCGCTCATCCGGGCCTTCGCCATCAACAAGTTTCGCGGGGATCCCTCCCTTTTCGATGACGGGCTGACAGCAATTGTCGAGCGGACGGGCTGGCCCTCTCTAGGCGTGGTGCCGTGGTTCGCCGACGCGTGGCGCCTCCCAGCAGAGGATGTCATGGACATCGCCTCCAAGCGCGCCGGAGCGTGCAAGATAGCCGTACCGCGCCTTGGACGGATCGCGAATTTCGATGATCTGGACCCACTCAGCGCCGAACCGGGTGTGAGCGTCGAAATCATTGCGCCGGGACAGCCCTTGCCGGGGGACGCCGATCTGGTGCTGATTCCCGGCAGTAAATCCACCATTGCCGACCTTGCCGCCTTTCGCACCAACGGTTGGGACATCGATCTTGCCGCCCATCTGCGGCGTGGCGGGCATGTATTGGGCATTTGTGGCGGCTACCAGATGCTGGGCCGCGAGATTGCGGACCCGGACGGCATTGAGGGTGCGCCGGGACGCGTTCCGGGCCTCGGGCTCTTGGATGTAACTACGGTGATGCACAGCGAAAAACGCCTGGCACTCACCTCGGCGCGGCATGTGGCGAGTGGTACGGCCGTCGAGGGGTATGAAATCCACCTCGGCAAGACCCAAGGCCCCGATTGCACGCGCGCATGGCTTGAGGTGAACGGACGACCTGAGGGCGCGGCTTCCAGCGACGGACGCGTGCGCGGCTGCTATCTGCACGGGCTTTTTGCCTCAGATGCGTTTCGCGCGGCCTATCTCGCCGATCTGGGTGCCATGTCGGAAATGCGTTTTGACGACAGTGTTGAGGACACGCTAGACGCGCTCGCCGCGCATCTAGAGACGCATATGGATGTGGATCAGCTGTTGTCGCTGGCCGGGGAGCTGTGACGCACGCCGCTAGTCGAGATCTTGGCTCGCCAACGCCCGGGCAATTTCGCGGCGCACAAGTTTACGCACATTCCGCGTGATCCGCTCGCCCAGCGCGCCTTGCAACTCCTGCCGCACGATATCAGCCACCAGATCGCGCAGGGCATCTTCGTCAAGAATATCATCCGCCTCACCCAACAGTCCCGCATCAAAAGATGTTTCCTCGTCGGTCTGGCGTGGCTCCTCCGCTACGAAATTCTCGGGTATGTCATCTACCGGCGCGGGCGGAGTAACTTCGCGTAGTTTTGGTGCAGGCTCGGGGTCGGCGGGCTTTGCCTCTGCCGAATCGTCATCGCTGTTGGCACCATCTGCATCGGGTTCATAATCCTCCCACGGCACAGCGGCACCGGGTCCGCCGAAATAGGCGTCATCCGTGGTGTCGATCTGCACATCGACTGTCGCAGGTGCGTCATCCTCGGCCTCGGTCACAGCTGACTGTGTGTCGTCTGACTGTGTGTCGTCTAACTCTGCATCTTCTGGCTGTGTATCTTTTTGCTGTGTATCTTCGTTGTCATCCACGCGGAAAAACGGCGTCAAAACCAGCTTATCAGCCTCTGGCTCCGCCTTTTCTTCATCCTTTGCGGGTGCATCATCCTGCGCCTTGCGCGGACGTTCTTCATTCGAGACGAGCCGACGAATAGACGACAGCACATCCTCGATTTCCACATTGGTCACGGGATCAGACATATTATTATACCACTCTTGCCTCGGCATAGTGTAACCCACACCGCCGCGTTCGCACAACAGATAGGGAGAGTTTTACTCTTTCCCCAGCGCCCGCAACACTTTGTCCAGTTGCTTGCCCTGTTGGCTCGACGGCACCGGAGCATCGTCAACAAGGTTGTAATAGAGCGTCGGATCGTAACTCTGAAAGCCCAAATTCAGCTGTCGCGCGGTCAGCTGCCCTGTGGAGGCGAGCACCTGATAGGCGGCGATGAACACGTCCGCCTGCGCCGAAATTTGGTTGGCTTGGGCGTCCAAAAGCTCCTGCTCGGCGTTGAGGACATCGAGCGTGGTGCGCGCACCCAACTTGGCCTCCTCACGGACCCCGTCAAAGGCCACGCGGGCGGCGCGAACCGCTTCGGAGCTTGCAGCCGCAGAGGAACGCGTCGCGGCAAGGATAGCATAGGCCACGCCCACATTCTGGCTCACGTTGTTGCGCACCACATGAAGCGCCCCACGCAGCGCGTCACGCTGCGCCAATGCCCGGCGCTTGGTCGAGCTCAGCAAACCGCCTTGATAGATCGGCCCACCGATTCGCACACCCACCGTGGCCGACTGGCCGAAATTGTTGGAGTTGAACTCCTCGTTCACGCCCAAACTGCCATTCAGCGTCACACGTGGGCGCACGGCGGCCTCAGCCACCAGAACGTTGATATCCGCGGAGGCCACGTCAAACTGCGCTTTCAGCATATCTGGATGATTGCGCATCGCGACCTGTTTGGCGCTATCGACCGAGCGTGTGATTTCAGGCAGGCGCGGCTGCCGCGCGAGGGTGCCGGGGCGTTTACCTACGGAGGCGATGTATTCCTCGATTGCTTGGTTCAGATCGCCCTCGGCGTTGGCCAGACCGCTTCGGGCGGAGGCGAGACGCGCCTCGGCTTGCGCCACATCGGTCCGGGTCACTTCGCCCACCTCGAACCGGTCACGCGCGGCGCGTAGGGATTCATTGATGACACGCACGTTGGAGCGGCGAAGCTCCACAAAGCGGGTGTTGCGCAAGACGTTCATATAGGCTGCGACCGCGCGCAAAAGCACTTGCTGCTCAATCGACACCAGTGTCTGGCGCGTGGCGAGAACGGCCTCTTTGGCGGCATCGATGCGCAGACGCTGCTGACCGAAGTCGTAAAGCAAAAGCTCCGCCGTGATCCCCGCATTGATATCCGTATCGCCAGTGCGGATCGTGCCGCCACCGGGCCGATTGCCATACGCCATGGAGCGGGTGATATCCGCGCTCCAGTTGATAATCGGGCGCAGGCCCGCGACAGTGCTGGCCACATCTTCATCAGCGGCACGCAACAGGGCGCGGTTTTGCTCCAACAGGCCTGAGTGATTGTAGGCCCCGACCAGCGCATCGGCCAATGTGTCGGCCTGTGCGGCCCCACCGACCATAAGCACGGCCAGTGCCGCACCGCGCGCCGCGCGCCGCACCAAGAGCGCAAAACGCCCCAACTGCCCCGCCGCTTCAGAATTCATCGCATGTGTCATGCTCTCATCCTCTCACTGCACCCCCTGCGCTCCTCAAAGCGTGAAGGCCGTCGTTTTCTCGAACCCTTGCAAAACCGGTGCGCCCGCATTGAAGGCAAACCGCCAAGATATTTGTCCGTCCGCTTTGTAGCCGATCCGCACGACGCCCAGCGCATTTTCCATGAAGAGGCACACAATCCGCCCCCCATCCTTCAACTGTGCCGTCAGCGCCCCGGGAAGCTGCTGCACAGCGCCCTGCACCACAATCACGTCATAGGGTCCATGCTCCTCAGCGCCTTGCGCCAGCGGCCCCTCATGCAAGATTACATTGTCGGCGGAATGCTCAACCAGGAGGCTTTGCGCCTCGGCGGCCATGCCTGCATCTTGCTCGACCGCGACAACGGCCGCCGCCATCCGCGCCATAACCGCCGCTGAATACCCAAGCGCGCTCCCCACATCGAGCACCAGCTCAGAACTTTTGATATCCAGCACGTCCAGCATTTTGGCCAAAGTGCGCGGCTCCAGAATGACGCGCCCGCCGCCCAGCTCGATATTTTCCCCCATATAGGCGGCTTCCCGCAGGCTGCGCGGCACGAAAGCCTCGCGCGGCACCGACAGCATGGCGTCAATGATCGGAAACTTGGTCACATCCGAGGGGCGGACCTGAGTGTCCACCATCATGGTGCGGCGTGCGGCATAATCTGTCATGGGCTGAACTCGCGGGCTTCGGATTCTCGTTGCTGACGTTCTGTCACACCTAGACCCACTGGGCAACGGCGCATAGGTGCGCGCCTGCCTTGCTGTGATACGCGCGCTACGGCGCGGATCACTCGCCTGCGAGCAGCATACGGCCCGGCCGCGGCCATACATCCTTTGCATCCGCTTGCTCTGCGGCCTTCTCCCACAACAAATCCGCAATAGTTTCGTCGGGCTTGTATCCTGTCGGCGCGGCCATAATCAGACGGCGTAGCCAGTCGACGTTTTGCGCCTCGCAAGCCTCCGACAGTGTGACAAGAAACCGGTCGAGATTGGCGGGGCTGAGCCGCGCCTCTCGCGCTGTGAGGATGCGCGGATGCACGGTGGGTCGCGCGCGGTCCCCGATCAGCAATTCTTCAAAGAGCTTCTCGCCGGGCCGCAATCCCGTGAAGCGAATAGCGATATCACCTGTCACCTGCGCATCATCACCCGTGGTGCAGTATGGCTCAAGCCCGCTCAGGCGCACGATCCGCTCGGCAAGATCCACGATCCGGATAGGGTCGCCCATATCCAGCACGAAAACGTCCCCACCGGACGCCATCGCCCCTGCCTGAATTACAAGCTGTGCCGCCTCCGGGATGGTCATGAAGTAACGGGTGATGTCAGGATGAGTGACTGTGATCGGCCCCCCCGCCTCAAGCTGCGCGCGAAACCGCGGAATAACCGATCCTGATGAGCCCAGAACATTACCGAAGCGGACCATTGAAAACACCGTGTTTGATTGCCGCTCTGCCGCCGCCTGACAGACCAGCTCAGCCAGCCGTTTGGACGCGCCCATGATATTGGTGGGCCGCACGGCCTTGTCGGTGGAAATCAGGATGAACGCCCTCACTCCAGCCTCAATCGCGGCATCGGCCAGCACTTTGGTGCCGAACACGTTGTTGCGCAGCCCTTCGACCACATTATGCTCCACCAACGGCACATGCTTGTAGGCCGCCGCGTGATAGATCGTCTCGACCCCAAAACGGTGCAGAGCTGCGGCCACACGCTCGTTGTTTTGAACCGACCCCATCAGCGGGATGATCCGCGTGTCCAGACCCTCGGCCTCAACCGTCTCGCGCAGCTCCATCTCAAGCGCGTAAAGCGCGAGTTCCGACAGCTCCCAAAGCACCAGCACACGCGGACCCTGCCGCAAGATCTGGCGGCAAAGCTCTGACCCGATGGAGCCGCCCGCGCCGGTGACCATAACCACCTTGCCCGCAATATTATCCGCCATCAACTCAGGCATGGCAGGCACAGGGTCTCGCCCCAGCAAATCCTCGATCGCCACGTCGTGAATGTCGCTCACTTGTGCGCGACCCGCTACGATATCGGACATGCCGGGAATGGTCTGCACCCGCAAAGGCAGGGTCTCAAGCCGCGCCATAATCGCGCGCCGCTCGGCGCGGCTGGCGCTGGGAGCAGCCAGCAAAACAAGCCCAGCACCATGGCGCGCCACAATATCCGCAATACGCTCTGGGTCATGGACGCGTAGGCCGCCAATCGTGGTCCCATGCAACTCTCGCGCGTCATCCACAAACGCCACGGGGAGATACTCACGCCCTGCACCGAGCGAGCTGAGAAGCTGCCGCCCAGAGGCGCCCGCTCCGTAGATCACCACGGGCACCCGGCCACATTGCGCGCGGCGCGCAAACAAGGCCCGCATCACCACGCGCACGCCACCAAGGGCCATGATCGCCAAAAGCCAGTAGATCGCCGGAACCGAGCGCGGCACGGGCAGGTCCAGAGCCTGACTGACCCCGAACAGCATGAGCGCGGAGATACCGAGGCCCAACACAATGGCGCGTAGGAAATGCGTGGAGATGTAGCGAATGACGGCGCGGTAAAACCCCAGCCGCACAAAGACCAGCAGGCTGATCGGAAGGATCAGGCCCAGCGCCGCCCAAACACCAGGAAGCCCCAAAAAGGTGAGGCTTTCCAAGCGCATGAACATTGCCAGCACAAAACAAAATGTCAGTAAAACTGCATCAACGCCAAGCTGTAACCCCCGCTTGTGCACGCGCTTGAGCCGCAGCAGTTGGGTCAAACCAGAACTGATCACCGGGTGACGCGATCA
>CALGEH010000100.1 GCA_937881735.1 uncultured Shimia sp. | reverse complement strand
TGCGCGGCTCAATCGCCTCCGCCATCTTGCAGCGGAACCGCTGCGTCCTCGCTCCAGAGCAGATCGACATCTGCCCCTTCGCTCAGGGTTTCGGTATTGCGCCAAACGTCGATATCCACCTCGATTTCGCCTGCCTCGGTGGCGACGATGATCCGCTGCATGGAGCCGAAATAAGTGATCGAGCGGATCACGCCATGGCTGCGGGCGTCCGGGTGGCCTCGTCCGGTGCGCAGGTCGATCTTTTCGGGGCGCAGGGCGTGGATTTGGCCTTTTTGCTCAATGAAATTTGACTTGCCAAGGAAGCTTGCGGCGAATTGCGTGGCCGGGCGCTCGTAAAGCTCGGTCGGGGTGCCGACCTGTTCGATGGCACCGTCGCGCATGATCACGATACGGTCCGACATCGACAGGGCTTCCTCCTGATCATGGGTGACATAGATGAAGGTTGTGCCGACGCGGCGGTGAATATCCTTGAGCTGCTCTTGCACCTCGACGCGCAGTTTCTTGTCCAGCGCGCCAAGTGGCTCATCCAGCAGCAACACAGGCGGCGCGAAACACAAAGCGCGCGCAAGCGCCACGCGTTGCTGTTGCCCGCCCGAGAGTTGCCCGGGTTTGCGCGCGGCAAATTCCGTGAGCTGCACCAGATCGAGCATTTCATCGACACGGGCGCGGATCTCGGCGTCGGGGCGTTTGCGGACGCTGAGAGCGTAGCCGATATTGTCGCGCACGGACATGTGCGGGAACAGCGCGTAGCCCTGAAACACCATGCCGAAATTTCGCTGCTCGGCGGGCACATCCGCGATGGACGCACCATCTAGGGCGATATCCCCCTTGGAGATGTCCAGAAATCCCGCGATCATCATCAAGAGCGTGGTCTTGCCCGATCCCGAGGGGCCCAGAAGGGTCAGGAACTCGCCCTTCTGGATGTCCAGATCGACAGCGTTCACAGCGCGAAACGTGCCAAACATCTTGGTCACGCCGCTGATCTGCAAGCTGCCTGTCCGGGTGGCGTTATCCATCCGCCCCTCGCAGGCCCAGTTTATTGCGCATCTGCTGCGGGCTCATCACACGCGCGCCCATCCGTTCGATGATCTCGCGGGCGCGGGTCACGAGCTGTGCGTTGGTCGCAAGCACGCCGCGATCCAGATAGATGTTGTCCTCAAGCCCCACGCGCACATTGCCGCCAAGTGCGACCGAGGCGGCCGCCATGGGCATCTGCCCGCGTCCGATCCCGAAGCTGGCCCAGCTTGCACCCGGCGGCAGTTGCGCCTTCATGGCGGCCATCGTCTCCACGTCCTGATCCGCGCCCCAAGGAATACCGAGGCACAGCTGAAACATCGGTGGCGCGTCGATCAGACCTTCGGCCACCATCGCTTTTGCAAAGCGGATGTGGCCAAGATCAAAGACCTCCATCTCCGGCTTCACGCCCCACTCCTGCACCAATGCGGCCATTTTGCGCAGGGTTGGAGGGGTGGAGATATAGATCATGTCGGTGTCGGAAAAATTAAGCGTGCCGCAATCGAGCGAGCAGATTTCTGGCAGGCAGTTGCGCACATGGGCCAGGCGCTCTTCGGGGCCGATCATGTCGGTGCCGGGGCCGGGCATGGCGGGGTTGGAGGGGTCCGAAATCCAGTCGCCCCCCATCCCGGCGGTGATGTTGATAACCACATCGGTGTCGCTGTCGCGGATACGGTCGACGATTTCCTTGAAGAGCGATGGTTCGCGTGACCCTTGTCCGGTTTCCGGATCGCGGGCGTGGATATGCACTGCGGAGGCCCCGGCGCGCGCGGCCTCGATTGAGGCGTCGGCAATTTGCGCCGGGGTCACCGGCACATGCGGGCTTTTGGAGGTGGTATCGCCCGCGCCGGTCACAGCGCAGGTCAGAGCGACGTCGTAGTTCATGCACAACTCTCCCAATGTCATGGAAAGTGTGAGGGGGGCGAGGGGAAAAATCTTGTCGATTATCCGCCATAAATCGCGTTAGGATGTCGAAAATGCGCACCTGACCCGGAGCCTGAACGGCAATGAAAATTGATATTGCGTCAAAAATGCCGCGCGCGCGGATCCATGCCACCTTTGTCATCGTGCCGCGTTTCAACCTGACCACGCTGATCACCATGATTGAGACGATGCGAATCGCCAACTATCTTGCGCCGGAACCGATCCTGTCGTGGGATGTGGTGTCATTTGACGGCCCGCACCTGACCGCGAGCAACGCGATGAAAGTCACGGTGGACGAGGCTGATGACAGTCTGCACCCGTCGGATCTTGTCTTTGTGCTTGGCAGTTGGGGGACCGAGCATTATCGCAATCGCGCGCTGATCTCATGGCTGCGCAAACGGGCCCGGGCGGGGCAGCGGATTTGCGGCGTGGAGCTTGGCAGCTATATCGTGGCGCGCGCGGGTCTGCTGGATGACAAGGCGGCGACGTTGCATTGGTCATGGCTCAGCGGGTTCAGGGAAACCTTTGACCGGGTCGATGTGCGCGAATGTCTTTTTACGCTTGATAACAAGGTGATGACCTGCGCGGGGGGGCTTGCGGGGGTGGATCTGATGCTGCGTCTGATCGAGGAAATCAGCGGTGGAGGGTTTTCCGGTGAAATCGCCGATCAGATGTTGTATCACCCCATCCGCAGCGCTGGATCGCCCCAGCGCAGCACGATGGGGCGCAGTACCGAGACGATGCTTCCACTGGTGCGCGAGGCGATGACTTTAATCGAGCAGAACATCGAGGAGCCGCTGAAAGTGCCGGAGATTGCGGAGCGTCTGGATGTCTCGCAACGCCAGCTTGAGCGGCAGTTCAAAAAGCATGTGGGTTGCACTTTGGTTCAGTTCGGCCTGCTCAGACGGCTTCAGAATGCGCGACTCCTGCTGATCTCCACCAAGCTGAGCGTCCGGCAGATTGCGACTGCATCAGGCTTCAACACGCTATCGCATTTTGCCTATTCCTTTGGCAAACTCTTCGGCCGCCGTCCGTCGGAATATCGCGAGGCCTGGCCCGAGAACGAGCCCGCGCCAAGCTGGCCGGGCTCGCTCACCGATTTTTTGGAAACGTTGAACGCACGGGCGAAGAAGGATCAGCCGGACCGCGCCTGACGCAGCGCGCGAAGCACGGCGACAATCTCGCGGTCGCGCTGGGCGGCCATATCCTCGAAATGCTGATCGCCAGCGATGGCGTTACAGCCGTCGACCATGCGGTCGCGCAGCTCCTGCGTCAGCTCGGGCGCGTCGAGCCGGGTCCAGGGCAGTTTCAGCGTGGGGCCGAATTGATCGAGATTGGTTGCCATGCCACCCGCGCCGCAGGCCACATGAAAAGCCATGCACTGCCCTTGGGCCACCATGCGCGGGGCGGGACCGTTCATCAATGCAATGTCGATATCTTCGGGCGTCGCCTCGCCATTGGCGACTATATGCAGCGCCTCGCGCCAGAGCGCCTCTTGCAGGCGGGTGGCGACAAAACCGGGGATTTCCTTTTTCATCAAAAGCGGAGCCTTGCCCGCGATCTTGTAGAACGCACCTGCCCATTGCACGGCCTCGGGTGCCGTGCGTTTGCCGCCGACAATCTCGACCAGTGGCAACAGATAGGGCGGGTTGAACGGGTGGCCGATCACGCAGCGCTCGGGCGTTGGGCAATCGGCCTGAATCTCGGTCATGGTGAGGCCGGAGGTGGAGGACCCGATGACAACCGAAGGGGACAGGATAGCGCCCATGCGGGCATAGAGCGCCTGTTTGATATCCAGCCGCTCGGGCGCGCTTTCCTGAACGAATTCAGCGCCTTCAAGGGCATCATCCAGATCACATGTGATGCGAAGACGGTCCAGTGATGCGCCGGGGGCGAGGCCCAGATCGGTCAGGCTGCGCCATGCGGTGTTGAGGATCCCCATGAACGCGGGCGTCTCGGCGGCACTGTGCAGATAGGCCGTCACATCATAGCCACGGGCCAGAAAATGCGCAGCCCAGCCGCCGCCGATAGGGCCTGCGCCGAGGCTGGTGACGCGGGTGATCGCGTTTGGATTAGGATACATCATTCGCCCCTGAAGTTTGGCTCGCGTTTTTCAACGAAGGCGGCCACGCCCTCTTTCGCGTCCTCGGATTTGAGCATTTTGCGGTAGGTCGGCATCGGATCGCTGCGCATCTTGTGAAAGGCATCCTCAAGGGGCACGCATTCGATCTCGCGCTGAACCTCCTTGACCGATTGCATGGCCAGCGGTGCGGACCACGCGATGGAGGCGGCCCATTCGCGCGCGGCGTCCATCAGATCCGCCTTTGGCACCACCTTGTTCACAAGGCCGTAATGCGCGGCCTCTGTGGCGCCCATGCGGCGGCCCAGAAGGAACATCTCCATCGCGATATTATGCGGGATGCGGCGGGGCAGGCGCTGGAGCGCGCCCGCGTCCGGCACGATCCCGAGGGGCATTTCCGGCAGGCCGAATTCTACATGATCGGCGGCGATGATCAGATCGCAGCCCATGGCCATCTCGAAGCCCCCGCCAATGGCGAGACCGTTGATCGCGGCGATGACTGGTTTGTTCAGCGCCCAGTTTTCGGTGAGCCCGGTGAAGCCACCAAAACCGTAGTCATCGCTCTCCCACCACTTATCGAGCTGCATTTCGCCAGCGTTCAGCGCCTTGAGATCCCAGCCCGCCGAGAAGATCTTGTCGCCACCGCCGGTCAGGATCGCGCAGCGCAGATCCTTGTCCTCGTGCAACATCTGAAACGCGGCGGCCAGTGCTTGTGAGGTGGCCACGTCGATCGCATTCACCTTGCCGCGCGCCAGCGTCACCTCCAGTACATGGCCTGCGCGGTGGACCGAAACACCCTCTGATATACCTTCGGACATGGCAGTTCTCCTTACCTGAATTCCGGAATGACTTCGTTGCAGAACATCCGC
>CALGEH010000099.1 GCA_937881735.1 uncultured Shimia sp. | reverse complement strand
ATGATGATGCCGTGCGCTATGACAGTGTGACCTATGATGAGGTTCTGGCCAAGCATCTCAAGGTCATGGACGCCAGCGCCATCGCCCTTGCGCGCGACAATAACCTGCCGATCATCGTCTTCTCTCTGGAAGAGCCGGGGGGCTTCAAGGGCATCCTCGCGGGTGAGGGGACTTACACGCGCGTTCACGAGTAGGCGCGCGTTTTTCTATACATCCTTTCGGCCATGCTCTAAACCGTTGCGAAATCCGTTTCCAAGAATATGAGGCCTTCTCCAGTGTCCGACGAATTTCTCCTTGATACCGATGATCTTGAGCGCCGCATGACCGGCGCCATGGGCAGCCTCAAGACCGAGTTCGCGTCCCTGCGCACCGGGCGGGCCTCGGCCTCCATGCTGGAGCCTGTGATGGTCGACGCCTATGGCCAGCAGACCCCGATCAACCAAGTGGGCACTGTGAATGTCCCCGAGCCTCGGATGGTCACGATCAATGTCTGGGACAAGGGTCTTGTGAACAAGGTGGAAAAGGCGCTGCGCGAAAGTGGGCTGGGGATCAATCCGCAGCTCAACGGCACGATCATCATGCTGCCCATCCCCGAGCTGAACGAAGAGCGCCGCCGCGAGCTGACCAAAGTCGCTGGGCAATATGCCGAACATGCGCGGGTGGCCATTCGCAACGTGCGCCGTGACGGGATGGACCAGATCAAGAAGGCAAAGGCCGATGGCATGTCCGAGGATGATCAAAAATTCTGGGAAGGTGCGGTTCAGGAAATGACCGATCAGTTTATCACCAAGGTGGATGACGCGCTGGAACACAAGCAGGCGGAGATCATGCAGGTCTGATGTCCGGTACGTCGGACATCGCAGAGGGCGGGCCCAAGCATGTGGCCGTGATCATGGATGGCAATGGACGCTGGGCGCAGGCGCGCGGGCGTCCGCGCCTCTTCGGCCACCATGCAGGCGCCAAACGGGTCCGCGAGATTGTTGAGGCCTGCCCGGATCTAGGCGTCAAGTATCTGACGATATTTGCGTTTTCTACGGAAAACTGGAAACGCACGCAGGTCGAGGTCGCAGGTCTCATGAGCCTTTTCCGCCGATACATAACCAAAGAGGCCCGTGCGCTGTGCAATGAGGGCGTGCGCGTGCGTTTCATCGGGGACCGGGTGCAGCTGGATCGCAAGCTCGTGTCCCTCATGGATGAGCTTGAGGGCATGACCGCCCACAATAACCGCGTGCATCTGACAATCGCGCTCAACTACGGCAGCCGTGATGAGGTGAGCCGGGCCACCAAACGGCTGGCCGAGGAAGTGGCCTCCGGCAAGCTGAACCCGGCGGATGTGACGGAAGAGACGCTGACCAAATTTCTCGACACCCGCGTTCTGCCCGATCCCGATCTGGTGATCCGCACCAGCGGTGAGGCACGCATCTCCAACTTCCTGCTCTGGCAATCGGCCTATGCGGAATATGAATTCATCGACACGCTCTGGCCTGATTTTTCCTCCGAAATTTTCGCAAACCTCGTGGCGAGCTATGGCAATCGCGAGCGCCGCTTCGGGGCCGTGCCCGCATGAGCGGCGCGGCGCGCTGGGGCGATCTCGCCCCCCGGCTTATATCGGCGGCGGTGATGATCGTGATCGGCGTGATCGAGCTGTGGCTGGGCGGGATATTCTTCGCCGTGGGCGTCTGGCTTTTGGGCGGTGCGATGGTTTGGGAGCTGTCGCGCATGATCGCGCCTGAGGCGCGGGGCACGGCGCTCATGCTTGGCGCACTGAGCTTTGCCGCGCTGGCGGTGACGTGGGTCGTGCCGGGCCTCATGGTGCTGCCCTTGCTTCTGGTCGCCGCTTTAGCGGGCGCGGGTCGGATGCCCACGCAAAAGGTTACATTCGGGCTTTTCGCCGCCGCAACATTGCTTGCCTGCTATGCCATGGTCAGCCTGCGCGATGGGGCGGGGCTTTTGTGGGTTTTATGGGTGATTGCGGTCGTCGTGGCCTCGGATGTGGCGGGATATTTCGCGGGGCGTAGCCTTGGTGGGCCAAAGTTCTGGCCCGCCATCAGCCCCAAGAAAACATGGTCCGGCACGATTGCAGGCTGGGTCGCTGCGGCATGTGTCGGGTTTGCCTTTGCAGGTGTGCTTGGCGCAGGCGCGGGGCTTGCGGTGGTGTCTGTGCTGGTCGCCCTCGCCGGGCAGATGGGCGATATCTGGGAAAGCTGGATCAAGCGCCGTCTGGGTGTGAAGGACAGCTCGAACCTCATTCCCGGCCATGGCGGCGTTCTGGACCGGTTTGACGCAATGCTGGGCGGCGCGCTTTTGGCGGGTCTCCTTTGGGCGTTTGGCTTTTTGCCGGGGCTCGCATGAGACGGGTGAGTGTTCTGGGGGCGACGGGCTCCATCGGGCAGAACACGCTCGATTTGATCCGCCGCGCGCCGGATGACTACAAGGTTGTGGCGCTGACCGGCGGGCGCAACATTGCACAGCTGGCGGCGGACGCGCGGGAATTTGGCGCGCAAGTGGCTGTGACCGCGTATGAGGACGCGCTGCCCGATCTGCGCGCGGCCCTTGACGGCAGAGGGGTCGAGGCCGCCGCCGGGGCACGGGCGCTCATCGAGGCCGCATCGCGCCCCGCCGATTGGACCATGTCGGCCATTGTCGGCCACGCAGGTCTGGCACCTGGGATGGCGGCGCTCCGCGAAGGGGCCACGCTTGCGCTTGCGAACAAGGAATCGCTGGTCACAGCCGGGCCGCTGCTCTTG
>CALGEH010000098.1 GCA_937881735.1 uncultured Shimia sp. | reverse complement strand
CCACCAGAGAGCTGATGAGGATAGGCCCCAAGACGCGTTTCAGAGTCGCGAATGCCGACCCGCGTCAAAAGCTCGATGATCCGTGGGCGTGCCTGCTCGGTGTTCAGCCCCTGATGCAGAGCGAGGCTTTCGGCCAGCTGCTTTTCAAGCGTATGCAGCGGATTGAGCGAGGTCATCGGCTCCTGAAAGATAAAGCTGATGTCGTTGCCCCGCACCCGGCGCAGGTCCTTCTCGGCGGCGCCCACCATCTCCTGCCCGTCATATTTGACCGACCCGCCAACCTCCGCAGAACTCCCCAAAAGCGAGACTGTGCTCAGCGCCGTGATCGACTTGCCCGAACCGGATTCGCCCACAAGTGCGACCGTCTCGCCGCGATCCACGGTGAAACTCACGCCATGGACACATGGCTTGATCTCCCCGTCCTGGCGAAAAGCGATTGTCAGGTCCCGGACCTCAAGAAGGCTCATTCAAACGTCTTTCTTGGGTCAAACGCATCCCGCACGCCCTCAAAGATGAAGACCAGAAGCGAGAGCATGATGGCGAAGGCGAAAAACGCGGTGAAGGCCAACCACGGCGCCTGAAGGTTCTGCTTGGCCTGAAGCGTCAACTCGCCCAGCGAGGGCGACGAAGATGGCAGACCAAAACCCAGAAAATCCAAGCCCGCCAGAAGCGAGATCGTCCCGGTGATCACAAACGGCAGCATCGTGACCGTGGCCACCATCGCATTGGGCAGCATATGGCGGAACATGATCTTGGCGTTGCTCACGCCCAATGCCTTGGCCGCGCGCACATATTCAAGGTTGCGCGCCCGCAGGAATTCCGCACGCACGACCCCCACAAGGGCCATCCAGCCGAAGACCACAGTGATCCCCACCAGGAGCCAGAAACTTCGCGGTAGAATGGCGAAGAGGATGATGATCACGTAAATCTGCGGCGTCGACGCCCAGATCTCGATAACCCGCTGAAAGATCAAATCGGTCAGCCCGCCAAAATATCCCTGCACGGCGCCCGCGATGATCCCGATCACCGACGCCAGCGTGGTCACGATCAACGTGAACAAAACCGACACCCTGAACCCGTAAATCACCCGCGCCAGAACATCGCGCTTGGTGTCATCGGTGCCCAGCCAGTTCTGCTCATTGGGCGGCAGCGGCGCCGCTCCGGGCCGGTCCACGGGCGTGTCATAGCTATAGGGAATAAGCGGCCAAAGCGCCCAGCCTGTCTCAATTTGCTCACCAGCCACCTCGCCATCGGCGGCATCCGCAATGACCCCCTCCGGATCATCAAAACAAGCATCCAGCCCCCCCGATGCGATCAAGCACCGCACCTCCGGGTCGCGGTAGATCGCCTCGGTCTCGAAATCACCACCAAAGGCCGTCTCGGGATAGAAGGTGAAAATTGGCATCCGTATCTCGCCGCGATAGCTCACGAGAATAGGTTTGTCATTGGCAATGAACTCGGCAAACAGAGTGATCGTGAAAATCATCGAGAAGATGACAAGCGACCACACTGCCCGCCTGTTCCGCTTGAAATTCCGCCAGCGGCGTTGATTGAGAGCCGAGAGTGCCATCAGATGAGCCCTCCCGCTTCTTCTTGCCCAAAATATCCCGGGGGGCGCTGGAAATCCGCAGGATTTTCAGCGGGGGGCAGAGCCCCCAAACCACACGCCGGCAGAGCCTCCAAGCGACAGGCCAAACAAAACATCAATCAGCCCTCCCGCTTTTCAAAGTCGATCCGCGGATCGACCAGAACATACATCAAATCCGACAAGATCCCGACCAGCAGACCGATCAGCCCGAACAAGAAGAGCGTCCCGAACATCACCGGATAATCCCGGCCCACGGCCGCCTCGAACCCAAGCCGCCCCAGCCCGTCGAGCGAAAAGATCGTCTCGATCAGAACCGATCCGCCGAAGAACACCCCGATGAAAACAGCCGGGAAGCCCGCGATCACGATCAGCATCGCGTTGCGGAACACATGGCCGTAAAGCACCCGTCCCTCGCTCAGCCCCTTGGCCCTGGCGGTCATCACGTATTGCTTCTTAACCTCATCGAGAAAGCTGTTCTTGGTCAGAAGGGTCAGCGTGGCAAAGGCCGCAATCGTGCTGGCCAGAACCGGCAGCGCAATGTGCCAGAAGTAATCAAGCACTTTGCCGATGAGGCTCAGC
>CALGEH010000097.1 GCA_937881735.1 uncultured Shimia sp. | reverse complement strand
TCGGTGCTTTCCGCCGAGATAATCGGCACCAGATCATCCAGATCGGCCGCGCGCACCTGATCCCACGGGTCGCCAAACTGCCGCACGCCCGCTTCGCGGCGCAGCCTTGCAGCGGTTTGTGGGCTGATCCGGCCATCAAGCGCGCTGAGCGCGCCCGCCATGCCATGCGGAAAAGTGAGTCCCATCGCCTCCAACTCGGTCGCAAATTCCGCGACGACCGAGATCAGCGTTTCGCGGTCCACATAGCGCATACTGCCCATTTGCGTGGTCAACGTGCCCTGCAAATCATCCGGCAACTCGGCAATTGGCACATCCACGCCTTCGTTGAGCAAAAACCGTACGATAATGGCCGCTTTTTGCTTGCGCGTCAGGCGCGACGTGGTGGCAGGCTG
The DNA here is from genome assembly GCA_937881735.1 of uncultured Shimia sp. Classification (GTDB taxonomy): domain Bacteria; phylum Pseudomonadota; class Alphaproteobacteria; order Rhodobacterales; family Rhodobacteraceae; genus Roseovarius. The sequence goes on along the minus strand of CALGEH010000097.1, from coordinate 2,646 downwards.
CGCGGATGGCGGGGCGATGCGGGCAAGGGGGGATGATTGGGCCATTCAGTCCTCGGTAAGGCTTTCGCTCAAGCTAGCCGATGAGTGGTGAACAAATCTCTAAGTGGCCCCGGCCAATCGTCATGCGTTGGCAGAAAACGGGCCGGAAAAATCCCCCGGCCCGCCGCGTCTCAGTAGCTGTAGGTCGAGCCGGTCGACAGAGCGCGCGCCAGCGCCTCTTCGGGCCATGTGCCGGTATCACCGGAAGCGCGGATCGCTTCCAGCTGCACCCGTGCTGCGGCCAGATCGCCATGTTCCACAAGAGCTTGGCCCATATAGGAGCGCGCAAGCGAGTTGTTCGGGTTGGCGTCCAGTGCCTTTGCGTAATAGGCCATCCCACTTGGGACATCTCCGAGCTTGCGTTCGGTAAAGCCCCAATAGGTCAGAACGCGGTCGTCGGTTTGATCCGGCATCGCGGCCAATACCTTTTGGGCGTTCTGGTATTGACCTGCATAGGCCAACTCACGCACTGCCTCGTAAAGCGTATCTGCGTCCAGAGCGCCGCTTTGCGGGTTTACGCAAGCGCCTTTACCTGCATCCCAAACCTGCCCGTTCGAACATGTTGTTGTCGTCTCTGTTGGGGTGGGTGGGCTGCTGCTGCCACCCCCTGCCGCAAAGGCAAGCCCGGGGGCCAAACATACCGCAAACATCAGGGGTCTCATCATCGTGCAAACCTTTCGTTCATCCATTTTGATGAACGATAAGGTGACGCGAAAGATGCGTTCGGCCAGTCACAATTTCGCGCGCTGGCCGAACATAGGGCGTTAGCTGCTTGCGACGGGCACGCAGGTCCCTGTGGCAGAATCAAACGTGCTGCCTGTTGCACAGGACATAGCCTGCTCGCTTTTGCCGTAGTTGCAGGTTTTGGCCACTGCGATACCCGGCACCATGGCAAGGGCGAAAGCGGCGGTCAGGATCTTGGTCTTCATGATCGTCACTCCTTTTGGCTGTTTAGGAGTCACAATATATCCTGAAATCGCCCCACGGCAAAATTATCTGAAGCTTGATCGGCGCGAATGATGCGATTTAGCTCTCATCGCCGAAAACGCGGGCAAAAATCGTGTCCACATGCTTGGTGTGATAGCCCAGATCGAACTTCTCCTCGATCTGCTCGGCGCCCAGCGCTGCCACCACGTCTGGGTCATTCAATAGCTCCTGCTTGAAATCGCAGCGATGCTCCCAGACCTTGAGCGCGTTGCGCTGCACGTAAGTATAGGCGTCTTCGCGGCTGACGCCCGCTTGGGTTAGCGCCAAAAGCACCCTTTGGCTCATCACGAGGCCGGGAAACTTGTTCATGTTCTCCAGCATGTTCTCGGGGAAGATCAGCATCTTGTCGATCACACCGGTCAGCCGTGCCAGTGCAAAATCAAGCGTGATCGTGGCGTCCGGACCGATCATCCGCTCGACCGAGGAGTGCGAGATATCGCGCTCGTGCCAGAGCGCCACATTCTCCATGGCGGGAATCACGGCGGAGCGGACCATCCGCGCGAGCCCGGTGAGGTTCTCTGTCAGCACGGGGTTCTTCTTGTGCGGCATCGCGGATGAGCCTTTTTGGCCCATGGAGAAGAATTCCGCACCCTCCAACACTTCGGTGCGCTGCATATGGCGGATCTCGATCGACACGTTCTCGATGCTGGACGCGACGACGCCCAGCGTGGCGAAAAATGCCGCATGACGGTCGCGCGGGATGACCTGCGTGCTGATCGGTTCCGGCACAAGGCCCAGCTTGTCGCAGACGTGCTCTTCAACCGCCGGGTCTATATTGGCGAATGTGCCCACCGCGCCGGAAATAGCACCAGTTGAAATCTCGGCGCGCGCATCGCGCATCCGGGAAAGGTTGCGATCCATCTCGGCGTAAAAGCGTGCGAAGGTGAGGCCCATCGTGGTCGGCTCTGCGTGGATGCCGTGGCTGCGCCCGATGCGGACGGTGTCCTTATGCTCAATCGCGCGGCGCTTGAGGGCGACCAGAAGCCCCTCCAGATCGGCGATGAGAAGATCGGCGGCGCGGGTCAGTTGCACGTTGAAGCAGGTGTCGAGCACGTCCGAGCTGGTCATGCCCTGATGGACGAACCGCGCCTCGTCCGAGCCCACATGCTCGGCCAGATGCGTGAGGAAAGCGATCACGTCATGTCTGGTGACGGCCTCAATCTCGTCAATGCGGGACACGTCGAATTCCACGTCCCTCGCCTTCCACACGGCTTCGGCATTCTCGCGCGGGATCACGCCCAGATCGGCCATAGCATCGCAAGCATGGGCCTCGATCTCAAACCAGATGCGGAATTTCGTCTCCGGCGACCAGATGGCGACCATTTCGGGGCGGGAATAGCGTGGGATCATGAGAGACTGTCCTTTTGTGACTTTCAGCTTGCGTTGCGCTCTCTTAGTCTGGCCGCAAATTCTGCACAAGCGAGGACACTCAAAGTGAGACGGATTGCCCATGTTAACCTTGTCGCTGCGCTCCTTGGGCTTTTTGCGGCGGCCTTGATGGCTGGCGATGATGACAATTGGAGACCTTTAGATGCGAGGGAAATTGCGAACGCGCTGACAGGCGCGACGCTTGAATATGAAAGCGCATGGCAAGATTTCAGAGCAAGCGGCAAGAAGCTT
>CALGEH010000096.1 GCA_937881735.1 uncultured Shimia sp. | reverse complement strand
CTGGTCCTCCGCTTTCCTAATTATAGAGGCGGACCACTTCAAAGGGGGAGGCTCACACCCGATGTAAGCGCCGCACCATCGCCCAAGGGCAAGGTCCAGTCCTGCCGCCGCCTATTCTCATACCGCGTCTCCCACGGCACCAGATCAGGATCGAGCGTGCTTTGCGGATTGATTGCGATCACATGCGCACCGGGCACCACCGCCGAGAGCGACAAGGCAGCATAGCCACCCATCGACACACCCGCAAAGACCACCCGCGCGTACCCATCGAAAAACCCGTCCCGCGCCAGATTCTGAAACCGCGCGATGATATCCGCATCGCGGTACCAATCGCTGACATGCGCCATCACACCAAGATGGCTGAGCGCGCTATCCTGGGCGAATTTGAACCCCCAAGGCTCGCGCATGACACTGTCATCATTGACGTTGGAGAGGTTGTCGAACGTCACAAGAAGCCGATCACCGGGCCGCTTGATGAACATCAACGAATGTCGAAGATTCTTCTCGAAAAACCCTTCACCCTCGGCACCCGGACGCAGATCATCCAGCCATCTCGGGGTCTCGGGGCTATCGCTTGGGGCCTGCTCTGCCATGCGTTTGCCTGCTCATCTCATGTTCTGAGGCGCGCGGGCCTCTGTTTTTAGAGATCAGTATAGAACGCAGCGCTCGATCCTAGCAACATATCTATCAAAAACTGGTTATTGTTTCTGATTTAGCGACATTTACGCAAAAAAGGGGCCAGGTTTCCCCAGCCCCGTTTATCAACGTCAAGCCGCGCTCAATGCACCACAGCATCGCCCGGCTTGGGGTTTTTCGTGGCGCCCACGCGGTCCCCGATGATCAGGCCCTCTGCGCCCGCGCTGATCGGGATCACGGCCCCATCCGTCACGTCACCCGCCAAAAGCATCTCGGCCAGCGGATCTTGAACCGCCCGCTGAATGACCCGCTTCAATGGCCGCGCACCGAACACAGGGTCATACCCCTCATCGGCCAGCCATTTACGCGCGCCCTCATCAAGCGCCAGCACGATCTTGCGCGCCTCGAGCCGCCGCGCAAGCCGGGCCAGCTGAATATCAACGATGCCGTCCATATCGGCGCGTGCGAGCCGGTCGAAGATCACCGTCTCATCCAGACGGTTCAGGAACTCGGGCCGGAAATGCGCCCGCACCGCATCCATCACACCGCGTCGCGCATCGGCAGCATCCGCGCCCTCTGGCAACTGGCTGAGCGCCTGAGATCCGAGGTTGGAGGTGAGCACAATCAGCGTCTGCTTGAAATCCACAGTCCGCCCCTGCCCATCGGTCAGCACGCCATCATCCAGAACCTGCAACAGGATGTTGAACACATCCGGGTGCGCCTTCTCCACCTCATCAAAGAGGATCACCTGATAAGGCCTGCGCCGCACCGCCTCGGTCAGCACCCCGCCCTCGTCATAACCGACATAACCGGGAGGCGCGCCGATGAGCCGCGAGACCGCGTGTTTCTCCATGAACTCCGACATATCAATGCGCACCATCGCGCTGTCATCGTCAAAGAGGAACTCAGCCACGGCCTTGGTCAGCTCCGTCTTACCCACGCCCGTGGGCCCGAGAAACAGAAACGAGCCCAGTGGCCGGTTCTCATCATTGAGCCCCGCGCGCGCCCGGCGCACGGCATTGGCCACGGCCTTGACCGCTTGGTTCTGGCCGATGATCCTCTTGTGCAGACCCTCCTCCATGCCCAAAAGCTTCTCACGCTCGCCCTCAAGCATCCGCGCGGTCGGGATACCGGTCCAACGCTCGACCACTTGCGCGATCTGCTCGGGCCGCACGGCCTCCTCGACCATCACGCCTTCTTCCTCGGCCTCTTCAGCCTCGGCAAGCTGCTTTTCCAGCCCCGGAATGACGCCGTAGGACAGCTCCCCGGCCTTGGCCAGATTGCCCTCCCGCTTGGCGGCATCAAGCTCGATCCGCGCGCGGTCAAGTTGCTCCTTGAGGTCACGCGCACCAGCCAGCTTGTCCCGCTCGGCCTGCCATTTCGCGGTCATCTCGGCACTGCGCTCGCCCAACTCGGCAAGCTCACGCTCCAGCTTCTCCAGACGGTCCTTGGACGCGGCATCATCTTCGCGCCGTAGCGCCTCCGCCTCGATCTGCTTTTGCAGCATCTCGCGGTCGATCGCGTCAAGCTCCTCAGGCTTGCTGTCTACTTCCATCCGCAAGCGGCTGGCCGCCTCATCCATCAGGTCAATCGCCTTGTCGGGCAGAAACCTGTCGGTGATGTAACGATGGCTCAGCGTGGCGGCGGTCACGAGCGCGCTGTCGGAAATCCGCACACCGTGGTGCAGCTCATACTTCTCCTTGATCCCCCGCAGGATGGAGATCGTGTCCTCCACGGTGGGCTCTTCCACCACGATGGGCTGGAATCGCCGCGCAAGGGCCGCGTCCTTCTCCACATGCTTGCGGTATTCATCAAGCGTGGTGGCCCCGATGCAGTGCAGCTCCCCACGCGCGAGGGCGGGCTTGATCAGGTTGGCCGCATCCATCGCGCCATCGCCTTTGCCAGCCCCGACCAGCGTGTGCATCTCATCAATGAAGAGAATGATCTCACCCGCAGCAGAGGTAACCTCGCTCAGAACCGCCTTCAGGCGCTCCTCAAACTCCCCGCGATATTTCGCGCCCGCAATCAAAGACCCCATATCAAGGCTCAGGAGACGCTTGTTCGCAAGACTCTCGGGCACATCGCCATTGACGATGCGCAGCGCAAGACCCTCGGCAATCGCGGTTTTACCCACGCCCGGCTCACCGATCAGAACGGGGTTGTTCTTGGTCCGGCGGCTCAGAACCTGCATCGCGCGGCGGATCTCGTCGTCGCGCCCGATAATGGGATCAATCTTGCCCTCGCGCGCCGCCGCCGTCAGATCGGTGCTGTATTTCTCAAGCGCCTCGAACGTGTCCTCGGCGCTGGCCGTATCGGCGGTGCGGCCCTTGCGGACATCATTGATCGCCTCATTGAGCTTTTGCGCGCTCACATCGCCCGCCTCAAGCGCGGTTTTCGCCTCCGATTTCACCATGGCCAGCGCGGTCAGAATACGCTCCACCGGCACGAAACTGTCCTTGGCCTTGGTGGCAAGCTTTTCTGCCTCGCTCAGAACCTTCACAGTCTGCTGGTCGAGATAGGTCTGGCCCACATCGCCACTAACGACAGGAATTTTGGCCATAGCTAGCTCAAGCGCCTGAACAACACGTGCAGGGTCACCCCCCGCACGCTTGATAAGGTTTGAGGCAAGCCCCTCACCATCATCCATCAACGCTTTGAGAATATGTTCAGGCGCCAGCTTTTGGTGGCTCTCCCGCATCGCGATCGTCTGAGCGGCTTGCACAAAACCGCGCGACCGCTCTGTGAACTTGGTTAAGTCCATCTGAGGTCTCCTTCATGATAAGCGGCCCATTTTGCGCACCCTGAATATAGGCATACGCGGCGTCGGACCCTTGGTGATTAAAAAATGGGCGGTCGAGGGGAGCGGTTCAAGACCCAAGCGGCGATTTTCCGCCAGGAATGGCCCGGTTGGGGGAAGTCTTTTCATGTTTCCCCATGAAACTTTTCAGCGCCCTCACCACTTTAGATGCAAGAAGCCAATTAAACAAAGATGGCCCAACTCATAGGAGCAGCACCATGCAGATTGAGATCGAGACCCCCCACTATACCCCTGAGCTTGAGGGCTTTGAAAGCCTTGCCCATGTGCAGGACGCAGGCCAACGCTTTTCCTACCCGGTGCATGTGACAGCCCCGCTCAATGCTGAAATGGCCCTGATCGACCGTGCTCTCGCCGAGGCGGCCCGCGCCGCTCACACCGCCAAATCCCCCGGCCTGCGCATGGTGCATCAAGCCGAGGATCCGACCCAGACCGCCCCACCCGTATATCGGCAGAAATCCCTCAAAGAGCGCCTTTTTCGGCAACGTGCCGCCTGATTCTCCCCGAGGGGACCATGGGCGTGATTTTCACCTGATATTCACAAATTCTAAAGGCTTGTACCGCAATGTGAGTAACCATGGCGCCATCTATGCTGATCAAAAAAATCCAGGTCGACAATCTGCGTTTCGACCCCGAAACCCAGAGCCATGCCGCAGTGATTATCCTGACCACGGATGAGGCCACCCTGTGTCTCTACGCCAGCACCTCATCCTCGCAAGATGCTGGCCGCAGCGCTATTGCGGAAGATTTGATGAAAGACGCGATCCGCCAAGTGAAGCGGATGCCGGAATTTCGCCGCGGCCATCGCACCGTCACTGTCTGCACCTCAGCCAGCACGGAATTCCGCCAAAGCGCTTGACGCCTCCGCCCCGCCCCGCAACAAGGGCGCAACCATGTGCCGGAGGCTGCAAAATGACCCACCCCGATGACCGTCTCATAGTCGCGCTGGATGTGCCGGGCGCCCTTCAGGGGCTCGAGCTTGCCGAGCGGCTGGGAGAGGCTGTGAATTTCTACAAGATCGGTCTGGGGATGCTAACCGGGGGCGGTCTGGCCCTGGCCAATGAGCTTAAGAGCGAGCATGGAAAACGCATTTTCATGGATCTCAAGCTTTTCGATATCGGTGCCACGATTGAGGCCGCTGTGCGTGGGCTGGCGCAGTTCGATCTGGATTTTCTGACAGTTCATGGCGACCCACATGTCGTGCGCGCCGCCAAAGAGGGTGCGGGCGGCAAGGATACAAAAATCCTCGCCGTGACCGTGCTCACATCGCTGGATCGTGCCGATCTCGATGCCTGCCTGATCCAGCCCGGTGATATCGCCGATCTGGTCACCATCCGCGCCGCCCACGCGTTTGAGGCGGGCGCAGACGGTGTTATCGCATCACCCAATGAGGCCACAGCCATCCGCGCCCTGCCCCAGGCCGCGGGCAAGCTCATCGTCACGCCCGGCGTGCGCCCCGTTGGCAGCGATAAGGGCGACCAGAAACGCATTGCCACCCCGGCGCAAGCGATCGCAAACGGTGCGGATCATATCGTGGTTGGGCGCCCCATCTGGGCTGCGCCAGATCCGGCCGCCGCTGCGCAGAACATCCTGGCCTCTTTACCCTGAGGCATATGTGCCAAAAAACTGAATGCCTTCGGCGAGGATATTTTTAGCAAGAAGAAGCAAAGCGGCTTTTTCTGCTCTGTTTCAGTGTAGGCCGGAATCGGTGTAGGCTGCGGCGCAACAAAGCCAAAGGACATCACACAAACCCAATGCCCGCCTTCTGCCGCGATTGCCTTTTTGAGACGGACCCGTATCAGCGCCGCTGCACGGCCTGCAACAGCCCGCGTGTGTTATCTCATCCAGAGCTTTTCGATCTCAGCATAGCGCATATGGATTGCGACGCGTTCTATGCCTCGGTCGAGAAGCGCGACAACCCGGCGCTGAGGGACAAGCCGGTGATCATCGGGGGGGGCCGGCGCGGCGTGGTGTCGACCGCGTGCTATGTCGCGCGTATTCGAGGCGTGCGCTCGGCCATGCCGATGTTCAAGGCGCTCAAGCTGTGCCCAGATGCGGTAATCATCAAGCCGCGCATGGATCATTACGTGGCCGTCTCGCGCCAGATTCGCGCGATGATGGAAGACATGACCCCGGCGATCGAGCCTTTGTCGCTGGATGAGGCGTTTCTCGATCTGACCGGCACGGCCAAGCTGCACGGCGCGCCGCCTGCTATCATGCTCGCGCGGTTGGTGCGGCGCATGGCGCAGGAGTTAGGCGTCACCGGCTCTATCGGCCTGAGCCACAACAAGTTTCTGGCCAAGATCGCCTCGGACCTCGACAAGCCGCGCGGGTTTTCCGTCATCGGCGCGGGCGAGACAGCGGCATTCCTTGAGGCGCAGCCCGTGCGCCTGATCTGGGGCGTGGGCCAGGCGGCGCAGGCGCAGTTGACGGCGGCGGGCATCCACACATTCGCCGATCTTCTACGCTGGGACCGGGCCGAGCTTGGGGCGCGGTTTGGCTCCATGGGGGACCGGCTCTGGCATCTTGCGCGCGGGCAGGACAGGCGCAGCGTAAACCCTCGTGCACCGGTAAAATCCATCTCCAACGAGACGACTTTTCACGAAGACACAAGCGATCTGGATATCCTCGACGGCCATCTGTGGCGCTTGTCGGAGAAGGTCTCTGACCGTGCCAAGGCCCGCGATCTGGCGGGCCGCGTTATCACTCTCAAGCTCAAACGTGGAGATTTCACTTTGATCTCGCGGCGTGTGGCTCTGCGGGATGCGACCCAACTGGCCGACACGATCTATCGCGCCGCAAGCGGCCTGATGGAGAGCGTTGTAAAAAAAGCGCCTTTTCGGCTGATTGGGGTGGGGCTTTCAGACCTGATCGATGCGTCCGGGGCCGACCGCTCGGGTGACCTTCTGGATCCCGGCGCGGCCAAGCGAAGCGAGGCTGAGCGTGCCAGCGACACGATCCGCGCGAAATTCGGGGAGAATGCGATCCTTAAGGGCCGCGCCTTGCGGTAGTGGTTACTCCGCCGCCAAAGGCATCTGCGCAGGGCGGCCAATTTCTGCGATCTGGGCCACGACGCCGCTGATCACGGCGCGGAATTCGTCAAAATGCGGGTGCGGCGTGAGCGTGGCCTCATCCATGTAAAGCGCGCGATCAATCTCGATCTGTACTGCATGTCGCCCGCGCGTGGGCCGTCCGTAGTGCTGTGTTATATAGGCGCCCGCAAAGGGCGTGTTGCGCGTCACCACAAAGCCCGCCCCATGAAAAGCGGCCTCGATCCGGTCCACCACGGCGGCGCTCGCCGAGGCCCCGAACCGGTCGCCCAGAACCACCTCAGGCCGCCGACCGCCCGCGCGCGCGACAGAATCCATCGCCTCATTCGGCATCGAGTGGCAATCGACCAAAATCGCCTCACCGAATTGCGCAAAGGCCTGATCCATCTGCTCCGCCAGCGCTGCGTGATAGGGCCGCCAGAACGTGTCAATCCGCCCCTGCGCCTCGCTCAGCGCCATCTTGCCCGTGTAAATCGCGCGCCCGTTGGCCACGACCCGCGGGATCACCCCAAGCCCGGAGGCAATGCGCGGGTTATGACCCGAAGGCCGCACCCCGTCGATCAATCCGGGGTCAAGCTCATCGGCGCTGCGGTTGAGATCTACGAAAGCGCGCGGCGCGCCTGCCTGTAAAAACGGAGCCCCCATCTGCGGTGCGGCGGAGAAAAGCCGATCCACATAAGCATCTTCCGAGCTGCGCACCGTCACCGCATCAAGCTGCGTGCGATCCATGAACCACTGCGGATAATCTCGCCCGCTATGGGGCGAGGCGAACACGACACTTGTCGTGCGCCGCTTGGGGTAAATCAGATGGAAGGCGGTTTTGGGCATTTTTTCTCCTGCTCGTGGGATGATAGCGCGTTTCAAGCGCAAACCAAAAGCCCTTGAAACGCCCATCGACTCCTTTTATAGACCAGCGAACTGGCGTGGGATTCCGCGCCCCTTATCTTTTGGGGGCAGGCGCACCGATCTGGTATTCATGGGCGATTAGCTCAGTGGTAGAGCACTTCGTTGACATCGAAGGGGTCACAAGTTCGAACCTTGTATCGCCCACCATGAATTCACTGGTCTCTTAGGAGGCCGCCCGCAAACCCCAAGGCGCTGGCCCGCGCCGCGACAGAAAAAGGAGATGACGATGAAAGTCCGTAACTCACTTCGTTCGCTCAAGAACCGGCACCGTGATTGCCGTGTCGTGCGCCGCAAAGGCCGCGTCTACGTGATCAACAAAACACAGCGCCGCTTCAAAGCCCGTCAAGGCTGAGTGTGCTGCCACCTTTTGGGGTGGTCAGAATTTCAAAACCCCGCCTTGGCAACGAGGCGGGGTTTTTCTTTTGAAGTCCGTTAGTTACTGCCGTGCAGCCAACCCCATCATAACCGCCACGAGACGCGCCACCGCGAGTGCGCCGATGTTGTCCACATCAGCCTCCGGTACGAATTCGGCAAAATCGACGGCGCAGATGCGTCCTCGCGCGGCCGCACCGCGCAAAAGCTGCAGGCCCTGCCCATAGGTGAGCCCACCCGACGCGCGGGCCAGCACACCCGGCACCACCGCCGGGTCGAGCCCATCCACATCAAAGCAAATGACGATATTTGCGCCCTCGGGGATCATCTCAAGCACCGGCCCAGTGCTATCCCGGTGCACATCCTCGGCGGTGACGATCTGCGCGCCCCAATCAAGTGCGTCGCGCACATCTTCGGGCCGGGCAGAGCCTGTGCCGCGTGCGCCCACCTGAATGATCTGGCCAATATGGCCCATCTCGGACGCCCGCCGCATGTTGGACGATAGGCCAAACCGCTCGCCCATATGCTCATTACGCCAATCGATATGCGCGTCGATCTGCAAAAGGGTGTAAGTCTCGCCCGTATCGCCCAGCGCATCCAGCATGGGAATCGGCACCGAATCGTCTCCCCCCATCACAATGGGCACCGCTCCTACCGCCATGATCTGCGCCACGGCGCGCCTTATGGTGGCGCGGTTGGTGGCAAAATCGGATGCATCAAAGGGCAAATCCCCACAATCCACAGCAGGTTTTGAGCCGTCTGGGAAAAGCGGGCCACCAATGTCGAAATTATACCGGTCAATCAGGCTGGCATCGACCCCGATGGCCCGGCGCATAGCGGCAGGCGCATTACGCGCGAAAGCCGGCATATCGACATCACCGAGCATGGATGACAGGTCAGGTTTATCGCTCATGGCAGTCTCCTTGCACCGTGCAAGCCTAGGATCAATCACCGCGTCGATCAACGGCTGCTTGCCCGAGCGCCCCCGCTCTGATTAGGTTCGCGAAGCGCTGTATAGGAGCCGCCCAATATGCCCCCCAAACATGTCATCGTCATCGGTGCCGGCATCTGCGGGCTCTCGTCCGCGATATGGCTGCGGCGCGCGGGTGCGGAGGTCACGCTGATCGACCGCACAGGGCCGGGGGCCGGCGCGTCTTACGGCAATGCAGGTCTTTTGGCGGAATGGGGCGTGGCACCGGTGAACACGCCGGGCATCCATAAAACTGCACTGAAATACATGCTGAACCCGTCCAGCCCGCTTTTCATGCAATGGCGTCACATGCCGCGCCTGATCCCATGGCTGCGGGCGTTTTTGCGCAACTCGACCGATACACGGGTCCGCGAGATCTCAACCAACCTCGCCCTCCTGCTGCATGACAGCGCCGATCAGCACCGCGCGTTGGTGCGTGGCACGCGGGCCGAAAAATGGCTGGCAACAAGCGATTTCGCCTATGTCTACAAATCCCGCGCCGCCTTTGACGCCGACAAATATGGCTGGGAACTGCGCCGCCCGGCGGGGTTCATACCTGAGCTGATCGAAGGGGGCGCGGTGCAGGAATTTGAGCCAATGCTCGGGCCAAATGCCAATCTCATCGCGCTGACGCGCAATCACGGCCATATCCTCAACCCCGGTGCCTATATGGCCGATCTCGCGCAGGTGTTTCAGGACGAGGGCGGGACGTTGCGGATCGCGGACATGCGGGACGTAACGCTGACCGAGGGCCACATCACCCAAGTCATCACTGACCATGTTGCGATTGACTGCGACGCGGCCGTGATCTCGGCAGGTATCTGGTCAAAACCCTTGATGAAGAAGCTGGGGCTCAACGTGCCGCTGGAGGCCGAGCGCGGCTATCACCTGCACCTGAAGAACCCCTCGCAGATGCCGAAGACGCCGATGATGATCGGCTGGGGCAAGTTTGCCGTGACGCCAATGGACGGTGCCGTGCGTTGTGCCGGGATGGTAGAGCTTGGCAGCATCAACGAGCCGCCCTCAAAGCAGCCAATCGACCTGCTGCGCCGCTTCATCACCGAGGCGTTTCCCGATCTGGAATGGGAGGAGGCCGAGGAATGGCTGGGCTTCCGCCCCTCTACCCCCGACGCCCTGCCGCTCATCGGCGAAGTTGGTGTGACCGGCGTCCATGCCGCTTTCGGGCATCAGCATGTGGGCCTTACGGGCGGGCCCAAAACGGGCCGCTGGGTGGCCGAAATGATCACCGGCAAAGGCCCCAACGCCGATCTCAGCGCCTTTGACGCCCAGCGGTTCAGCTAGCCCCTAGGTCAGCGCGCGCAGCCGCTGCATCCGCGCCTTGATCTGCTTTTGCAAAAAATCATTGGGCAACGATCCATCCTCGCCAAACTCATCCTGAGCGGCGGCCACGAGGATCAGAGGGCCATGCACGACCTGCATCTGAAGCTGGATGAGGATGCTGATGGTCTGAAACTGCGCCGTCTCGCCCCCGGTGCGCCCTGCTGCGGCCGACATTGTGGCCACGGGCTTGTCCTTCAGGACCGAAGGGGACGGGCGGCTCAGCCAATCAAGCGCATTTTTCAAAACACCCGAATAGCCCTTGTTGTATTCCGGCCCGGAAATCACGACGGCATCCGCGCGCGCCATCTGATCGCAGAGACGCGTGACGGCCTCGGGCGTGCCCGCTTCCTCCACATCGCCATCGTATAGCGGCAAGTTGAGATCGCCCTCGATCACCTCGGCCTCGCCAAAGGCCGCGACGGCCTGCGCCAGAGGCATCCTGTTATACGATCCGCTACGTAGCGAGCCTGACATGGTCAGCAATACGGGTTTGGTCATGGAGAGCACCTTTTGGTTTATTGCAATGTTGTCAGAGGAAGTGGTTCGCGTCCCCCCCAAAGGCAAGTCCGCGCCGTGCACAGGCGCTGTGCAGCCACCCTCAAAAAGAAAAAGCCCCGGATGCGGGGACAGCATCCGGGGCAGGTAGCCCCGAGGGGACAGGGCGGGAGGAAAGTCAGATCACCACTCGGTCGGGCCTTTGTCGACAAAAGAGTGGACAAGAAAGTCAATGAAAGCGCGCACTTTGGGCTGCGTGAAACGGCCAGGCGGGTAGACCGCATAGATGCCTTGCGGCTCCACCGGCAGATCGGGGATCACATCCTCGATCAGGCCTTTGTTCATCGCATCGGCGTAAAGAAAACTGGGCAGATATGCGATGCCGAGCCCGGAAATGGCGGCGTTGAGAAGCGATTGCCCGTCATTGACCGAAAGGCCCCCGGCGGTGCGCACCTGACGCTTTTCACCCGAGGGCGCGGTCAGCTTCCAAACCGATCCGCCCGACTGGCTGGAGTAATGCAAAAGCTTGTGCTCATTGAGATCGTCGATCTTCGTGGGTCGGCCATATTTCTGGATATAGCCCGGCGACGCGATCATGCGTTTTGTGGTCTCGGTCAGTTTGCGGGCGCGCAGGGTGCTGTCTTCAAGCTCTCCAATGCGGATCGCCATGTCGAACCCTTCGGAAATCAGCTCAACATAGCGGTTGTTCAGAACCATATTGACGGTGATGTCCGGGAATTCGTCCAGAAACGTGCCCAGAACCGGGCTCAGGTGATTGACGCCGAAATCCGTGGCCACCGAGATTCGCAAGAGGCCCGAAGGATCGCTCTGCATGGAACTGACCAGCGCGTCGGCCTCTCCCGCATCGTTGAGGACGCGCAATGCGCGGTCATAATAGGCAAGGCCGATTTCCGTCGGGCTGACCCGCCGGGTCGTCCGGTTGAGCAAACGCGCACCCAGCCGCGCCTCCAGTGAGGAGACATGTTTGGAGACAGCGGATTTTGAAATCCCCATCTTGCGGGCTGCATCTGTGAAGCCGCCCTGATCCACCACGGTGGCAAAGGCTTCCATCTCGGTCAGACGATCCATCGTTACGATACCTCTTTCTCTGTCAGGATCGCTTTTGATGCTCAAAAGGGGCCGAAGCGTGGCGCGCGCAGGACAATATCGGGGTTTTGTCTGGGATCGTTCATGGCGCGGAAACAGGGAAACAGATGTTTCCAAGGCGGCGCGGCGCATAAGAACAAGGTAGATTGGCCCCGCCCATGCCGTTTCTGCATAAACCTTGACTCAAACCGTCAGAACAAACTGCCCTGATCTGGCGCGTCCTTCACGGGCTTGGCCGGTGCACGCGCCTTTGCAGCACCCTCGCCCACGGTAAGACGCCCATCGGCAAACTCGATCTCAAGGCTCGTGGCCTTTTTCGCGGCCCCTTTGCGCGTGACAAGATCACCGTCGCCGCGCACTACGGCATAGCCCCGCTCCAGCGTCGCCTTGTAGCCCAGCGTCTCGCGCAGACGGTCAAGGCCCCGCAGCGCCTCTTGCCAGCCGCGCATTTGGCGGGCGCCCGCCGCACTCAACCGCGCGCCCGCGCCGTCAAACGCGGCGCGCCGCACGGCCAGCCCCGCCT
>CALGEH010000095.1 GCA_937881735.1 uncultured Shimia sp. | reverse complement strand
AACTCTCTCTTATCAAATACCGCTATTTGGACCCATAAGCGCTGACGTCAGACACGGAATAGCTGGTGATCGCGCTCACCGCGCTCAGGTCGATCCGCTCAAAATCATTGGTGGCCTCAAAATCCCCGATCCGATCGAATCCGTGACCGTCCTCGAAGGTAAACGTATCGGCGTTGAAATCCCCGAAGAGATCATCATCGCCGCTCCCCCCGCTCAGCGTGTCAAACCCGGCCCCGCCATAAAGCATGTCATTTCCCGCCTCGCCAAAAAGCTGATCATCCCCGGTGCCGCCGAAAAAACGGTCCTCTCCGTTGCCGCCAAAGAGCGTGTCGTTACCCGCCTCCCCAAAGAGGCCGTCATTGCCCTCACCGCCGCGTCCCACATCATCACCTGCCCCGCCAAAGAGCCGGTCGAGCCCACCCCCGCCCTCAAGCGTATCATTGCCCGCGCGGCCATAGAGATTATCGGCCTGAAGCCCGCCATCGAGGAAGTCATCCCCGTCGCCCCCGTCGAGAAAATCAAACCCACCATCGCCATAGAGCGAATCGTTGCCCGCCCCGCCAAAAAGCCCGTCGACCGTGCTGCCCAGATTGGTGCCGCCGCGCAGCACGTCATTGCCCTCCCCGCCATAGAGCCTGTCGGCGGTATCGCCGCCGAGCAGCGTGTCATCGCCCGCATCGCCATAGATCACGTCAAACCCGTCTTCGCCCAGAATGCGGTCATTGCCCTCCCCGCCGTAAAGCAGATCGGCCTGACCGCCGCCGTTGAGAAAGTCGCCCCCCTCGCCGCCATAGATCGTGTCGAATCCTGCATCGCCCGTGATCGTGTCCTGCCCGGCTCCGCCATAGAGGATGTCTTCCCCGAAGCCGCCCGAGAGAACGTCATCGCCGCCATTGCCCATCAACGTGTCATTGCCACCCTCGCCGCGCAGATCGTCCCGCCCGGCCGAACCGTCATAGGCCTCTGCGGCGTCGGTCCCCACAAAGATATCATCGGCCAGAGATCCCGTGATCTGCCCCTGCGCCTCGTCCAAGGTCAAACGGTCGATGGAGATCAGCGCCTCAAGGATCTGATCGCGGGTGAGGGCGTTGCCACTGGCGCTGAGCACGATGGTGACCTCCTCGCGGTAGCGCAGCTCGGCCCCGCCAGCATAGGGCAGGACGCGCAAATCCTCGATATCGTAGAGGCCGGGAAAGGCGGTCAGGTCTATTCGATCCTGACCGGGCGTGAAATCGGTGATCAGATCGGTTGCCTCATCATTCACCAGCAGGAAATCATCACGCCCCGCCCCACCCGTCAGCGTGTCTGCGCCTTCGCCGTCTTGCAGAATGTCATCGCCGTTGCCACCGCTCAGAAGCGTATCGCCCCCTGTGGCGACGAGCACGTCATCGCGGTTGGTGCCGAACAATGTGCCGGAGCCCTGCGTGGTCTGGCCTGCGTTGATCCCCGTCGCGCGAAATTCTACGAGATGCGGTGCGGCCTCCGTTGCGGCCCAGAGCATGATCTGCCCGTTCACCTCGGCCATTGTGATGTCGGTGATGCCGCGCAGCGGGGTGTCGATGCTGGCCGCGATTGAATCGAGATGATGCAGCCGCCCGCCGGGCAGGAGCGTAAAGAGGCTGATCCCCATATCCGAGCCTGCGGCAGCGATATAGAGCCGCCCATCTACCTCCAGCGTTTCCAGATGCTGTGCCTGTGCGAAGCGCGTGTCGCGATTGTCTATGATGGCATCGGTCAGCACCAGCCCTTCTTCCCCGAGGCGAAAGGCCGACAGCGTGCCCGTGCCCGCCGCGACTGTGATGGCAAAAACCTCACCCCCCACCTCGGCGGCCCGCACGGTCATGGGGGTCGACAGCGCCCCGCCCACAACCTCCGTGCTGAGGCTGTCCAGAAGGGTCGCGGAGCCGAAAGGGGATATGCGCAAAGCGACCAGCGTGTTCTCCTGCCAGAAGGTGGCGAATCCGAATGTCTGCCCGCCCGCCTCGGCCATCGCCACCCCGCCCACGGCCCCACCGGGCATCCCGGGCACCGCCCGCACTGAGGGGGTTGCGTCCAGATCCAGCACCCGCAACCCGCCGCCCTGAAGCCCCACAAGCGCCTGATCGCCCAGCGTGTCGATCTGCGAAATGGTGCGTGCATCAAGGCCTGGAACAGTGCGCTCAGTCAGCGTTGTGAGGGTCTGGTTGCCGCTGCCAATTGGCATCAACTGAAGCTGATTATCCGCAAGGCCCGCAAGGATCACGCTATCGCCAAGGACGGCCATATCCGTATGCTCAAGCTGAAGCAGGCTGTCATTCAGCTCAAGCTGATCACGCTGCACGGCCCCGTCCGAGGTGATGCGGAACGCGACCATGAAATCGCCTCCACGCCCAACCGACAAGAGCAACGGCCCCTCCGGCCCCTGCACCACATGAAGGTCGGTTATCCCCTGCACACGCTCAATATCGCCCGCGAACACAGCGCCCGCAGTTTCCAGCCTGACCACAGCCATAGCCACCCCTTTTCACTCTCACCGAGCGTGACCATGGCGCACAAAACTTAATGGTAACCTTTGTAAATGTGGCGTAAAAATGGACGATCATTAGGATTTGAAAAAATAACGGCAGCATCGGCACGGCCTTGCCAACCCGCTATGCGTGCTGCTTTAAGCGTCCGGCATTGTCTCGGAGGCCAGCATGGTCGATATCGCCGCCCGCGTTCACAACCACAAATGGAAGATCGACCCCATTGTGCGGTCCCTGATCGATACGGACTTCTACAAGCTTTTGATGTGTCAGTCGGTGTTCCGCTACCGCCGCGACACCCAAGTGCGGTTCAGCCTGATCAATCGCTCCAAGCATATTCCGCTGGCCGACCTGATTGACGAGGGCGAGCTGCGCGAACAGCTTGATCACATCCGCTCGCTCAGCCTCACCCGCGGCGAAAGCACATGGATGCGCGGCAATATGTTTTATGGCAAGCGGGCGATGTTCACGCCTGAGTTCATGGATTGGTTCGAGGGCCTGCGCCTGCCGCCCTATCATCTGGAGCGGGTGGGCGATCAGTATGAGCTGACCTTTGAAGGATCATGGCCTGAGGTGATGCTATGGGAGATCCCCGCGCTGGCGGTCATCATGGAGCTACGCTCGCGCACCGTGCTGCACGACATGCGCAAATTCGAGCTTCAGGTGCTTTACGCCCGCGCGATGACCAAGCTCTGGGAGAAGGTGGAGCGGCTGCGCGATGTAGAGGGTCTGCGCCTTGCGGATTTCGGCACGCGGCGGCGGCACAGCTTTCTCTGGCAGGATTGGTGCGTGCAGGCGATGACCGAGGGACTGGGTGAGAAATTCGTCGGCACGTCCAATTGCCTCATCGCCAAGAATCGCGATGTGGAGGCGATCGGCACCAACGCCCACGAGCTGCCCATGGTCTATGCCGCCCTTGCCGAGACGGACGAGGCGCTGGCCCGCGCGCCATATGACGTGCTCAGCGATTGGCACGAGGAGCATGACGGCAATCTGCGCATCATCCTGCCCGACACTTACGGCACGCCCGGCTTTCTGGATCGTGCGCCCGATTGGCTGGCTGGCTGGACTGGTATCCGTATCGATAGCGGTGATCCGGCCACCGGAGCGGAGCGTGCGATCGCTTGGTGGACGGCACGCGGCGAGGACCCAAAACAAAAGTTGGTAATTTTCTCCGACGGGCTGGACGTGGATAAGATCGCCGAGCTTTCGGCGCAGTTCGCAGGCCGCGTGCGGGTCTCCTTCGGGTGGGGTACGCTCCTGACCAATGATTTCCGCGGCCTTACGCCTGATGATCGGCTCGTGCCCTTCTCGCTCGTGTGCAAGGCTGTGTCTGCCGATGGGCGCCCCACGGTCAAACTGTCGGATAACCCGCGCAAGGCGATGGGCCCCAAGGACCAGATCGAGCGCTACAAGCGCGTCTTTGGCGTCGGCGAACAGACCGAGCAGAAAGTGATCGTCTAACCATGTCTGGGGAACTCTCCGGTTGATCCCGCGTTAAGACGGGAGCGATTTAGGAGAATTGGCCATGCGCATCGCAGTCGGCGACAAAGTAGAATGGAATTGGGGCAATGGCACAGGCACCGGCGAGGTGACTGAGCGGTTCACAAGCAAGGTCACGCGCACCATCAAAGGCACCGAAGTGACCTGGGACGGCAACCCTGACGACCCCGCCTTCATGATTGAGCAGGAGGATGGTGACCGTGTCCTTAAATCCAACTCCGAGTTGGAAAAGGACTGAACCATGACCAAGGATCACGGACCGTCGATCAAGGACGATGACACTTATGAGGCCCTGCGCAAGGAGGGTATGTCAAAGCAGAAGGCCGCTGCGATTGCCAATGCGCAGGCCAATGACGACATGTGCCCCTCTGAGAAGGGCGGTATGCAACCACCTTATGAAGACTGGACGAAAGATGCGTTGATGGAGCGCGCCCGCGAGCTTGATGTGGGCGGGCGCTCGACCATGACCAAGGACGAGTTGATCAAGGCCCTGCGCGCTTAAACCGGCCTCAAGGCAGGTGATCGACCACGGAGAGATGTTGCGCGAGTTTGTCCACCTCGCCCAGATACCGCGCAACCAGCGCCAGATCGCTTGGCGCCGCCGACACGCCCGCAGGCATTTCGCCCCGCGCGACCGATTCAATCGCCAATGACAGCGGGATCGACACCAGCCGCGCCATGGCGGTGCCTTTCTCGTCGCCCCATGCATCCATTACATAGGTCTTGTGCCAGACCGTGCCGCCGCCCGCCTCGACCTTCAGCGAAACACACATTACCACGCGGTCAGGCTCACCCTCGGCGTAAGCGTTCTCGGCCCAAAACGTGTCTGACATCTCCTTGAGGCGCGCGTCACCCGCAGCTCCTTCCAGCGTCTCGACCTCGGCAAACACGTCTTTCCACGCCTCGGCCCAGCCATTGAGGCGCAACGTGCCGCGAACGAATTCCTTCACCCGCCAGCCGGAATCAAACCCGTATTCCTTCATGAAGGGCAGGCTGTCGCGATTGGGGTAAACCTCAAAGCTCTCGGGGTTGCGCAACGGCGCTGTGTAGCTGCTGATCGCATCCCATGGCCGGGCCACGTTCAGCTCCTTGAAATTGCGGATTGAGCGGGAGGGCGAGCGCAGCGCCTTCAGCACACCCAGGGGCGACCAGCTGAACTTGTAGCGGAACGGGTTGGGGTGTTTGGGGATGCCCCCGCAATAGGAGATGAAGCTCAAATCGCCCATCACACCGCTGCTTCGGAAATCGGCCATCAGCGCGTGAGCCATCAGGTGATCAATGCCAGGATCAAGCCCGATTTCGTTGACAAAGCTAAGCCCGGCCGCCTCGGCCCGCGCATGAAGGGCGCGCATTTCGGGCGCGATATAGGAGGACGAGACGAAATGTGCACCCTTTGTCAGGCACATCTCGGCCAAGGGCACGTGCCAGTCACCGGGCAGCATGGAGACCACAATATCGCCGGGCTGCACCACAGCGCCAAGCGCGTCCATGTCGAAGGCAAAGATCGCTTGGGTCAGATCGCCCACCGCATCCTCGGCCTTTTGCGTGGTCCGGTTCCAGACGGATACCTCATGGCCCGCCTCAATCAGCCGCCGCAAACCCGGAATGGCCGAAAGGCCGGTGCCGCACCAATGGATCGTCATGTCAAATATCCTTCATTGCGTCATGAAATGTCGCCTCGGCCCGCGCCCAGACCCCGTCGTGCAGGGTGCCTAAGCCCAAGAGCGAGGGCAAGAGCTGTGCGGCATAATCCTCACTGCTTTCCACGGGGAGGAGCGAGGGCAGGTTGTCGATGGCCATCACGTCCATCGGTGGCGTGTCGTGGACGCGTAGCGCTGGGGTGGCCCAATCGGTTGCACGGTCATACATCGGCACGGGGTTATAATCGCTGTCGGGATCACAGGCCACATCGCCGATCACCGTGAGGCGGCGGGGCGCGTCCAGCGCTGATTTTGGCACGAACACAGGCGTGCCGGGGCGCGCAAAGATACAGTTCAGGAAGATGTCATTGGCGAGGATTTCCTCGAACGGCCCGCCCTTGGCCGTCTCTTCCATGTCCCAGCGGGTGGGAGTGATCCCCATCGCAGTGCACAGATCCGCGGCCCCGGTGCCCACACGGCCCAAAGCGCCGATAATGATGGCGCGGGGCGCGTCCAGACCGTTCAAATCATGC
>CALGEH010000094.1 GCA_937881735.1 uncultured Shimia sp. | reverse complement strand
CTGGGCGTAGGAGTTGTAGCCGTCGATATCGCCGCCGAAGACCAGCCCGCCCTTGTCTGATTGGCTGACGTAGAAGTGGCCCGCGCCAAAGGTAATGACGCCGGGGATGACGGGTTTGAGCCCTTCTGTGACGAAGGCCTGAAGCACGTGGCTCTCGATGGGCAGTCGCATGCCCGCCTGCGCCGCGACCCGGCCAGAGGAGCCGGAGACGCACATCGCCACCTTGCGCGCCCGGATGGCGCCGCGTGTGGTCTCGACGCCCCGGCAGACACCGTCTTTAATGTCGAAGCCCGTGACCTCGCAATTCTGGATGATGTCCACGCCGCGACTGTCGGCGCCACGGGCAAAGCCCCAAGCCACCGCATCATGGCGGACGGTGCCGCCGCGCCGTTGGAAGAGGCCGCCTTTGATTGGGAAACGTGCGTTGTCGAAATCGAGGAACGGAAGCTCCTCGCGCAACTGCTTGGCGTCTGCGTATTCCGCATCGGCCCCGGCGAGGAACATTGCGTTGCCGCGCCGCACGAAGGCATCGCGCTGGGCGTCGGTGTGGACGAGGTTGAGAATGGAGCGCTGCGAAATCATCGCGTTGTAGTTGAAATCCTGCTCGAGCCCTTCCCACAGCTTCAGGGACAGCTCATAGAAAGGCTCATTGCCCGGTAGCAGATAGTTGGAGCGGATGATGGTCGTGTTGCGCCCCACATTGCCGCCGCCGATCCAGCCCTTCTCCAGCACGGCCACATTGGTGATCCCATGCTCTTTGGCGAGGTAGTAGGCTGTGGCCAGCCCATGTCCACCGCCACCGATGATGATTACATCGTATTCGGGCTTGGGCTCGGGCTCGCGCCAGACAGGTTTCCAGCCTTTATTGCCGGTCAGGCCTTCTTTGAGAATGCGAAGGGCAGAGTAGCGCATTGGGTATTCCCTTGTAACGACATCGCTATTGTGGCGGGAATCGCGTGAGTGGACTTTTCCAAAAGGGTCAAATACATGTCTAAAATGGACATAGAACCAGCAAAGCCCCGCATGCCCCAACGGATGGGCATCCTGCCGCTCAGCGATTTTGCGGTGATGTCCTATGCCTCCACGGCAGAGCCTTTGCGCGCGGCCAACCTTCTGGCAGGCGCGCCGCTCTATGAGGTGATCAATATCAGCGCAGACGGGGCTGCGGTGTCCAGTTCGGGCGCCGCTGAAGTGCGCGTGGATGCGCGGGTGGGCGACGATCTCAGGCTCGATGCACTGTTTGTGGTGGCCGGGGGCGACATGGGCGCGCCCTTGGACGGACGCCTGCGAAGATGGCTTGCGCGGATGGCCCGCGCAGGCGTGCAGATGGGCGGCGTGTCGGGCGGGCCGGTGATCCTCGCGCGTGCCGGGTTGATGCAGGATCGGCGTATGACGTTGCATTGGGAATACTTGCCCGCGCTGGCCGAGCTGTCGCCGGAGCTCAAGATCGAGCGTTCTCTCTATGTGATCGACCGCGACCGGATGACCTGCGCGGGGGGCACCGCGCCGCTTGATATGATGCATGCCCTCATTGCGCGTGATCATGGGACGGAATTTGCCCGCAAGGTCTCCGACTGGTTCATGCACACCGATATTCGTCCCCCCATCGGGCCTCAGCGTGCAGGCCTCGTTGAGCGGATCGGGGTGCATAATGCCGCCGTTCTGGACGCGGTAGAGGCAATGGAGAACCATATCGCTGATCCGCTCACCCTGCCGCAAATTGCGGTGCTTGCGGGCGTATCTCCGCGACAGCTTGCCCGGCTCTTCACCGAAGAGCTTGGGATGCCCGTGATGCGCTATTATCGGCGGTTGAGGCTGGAGCGGGCGCAGTCCCTTTTGCGCAATTCGCCGCTGCCGCTGACCCAGATTGCGCTGGCAACGGGCTTTGCCAACTCGGCCCATTTCTCAAAGCTCTATGCGGCGCAGTTTGGCCAGCCGCCCTCGGCCTATCGCTGAGCCCTTTTGTGCGCCGCCCCTCTGCGCTAGGGTTGGGACCAAAGAAGGAACTGCCAAATGACCCGCTCTCTGACTGTCGCTACCCTGCAGACCCGCCCGATGCCCAGCTTTCAGGCCGCATGGGACGAGAGCCGCCCATTGGCTGAAAAGGCGGTGGAGAGTGGCGCAAAAGTGCTCTTTCTACCCGAATACTGTGGGGGCCTGCGCACCAAGGGGGCGGCTGTCGATCCGCCCTGTGCACCCGAGGCCAAACATCCCTTTTTGAACAACGCAAAAGCCTTTGCGGCGGAGCATAAAGTCTGGATGAACCTCGGCTCCATCGCTGTGGATGGCCCGGATGGGCGTATCGCGAACCGTGGTTACATGCTGTCGCCCGCTGGCGAAATCACGGGCCATTATGACAAGATCCATCTCTTCGACATTCAGCTTTCAGATAATGAGATCTACCGTGAAAGCGATACGGTCAGCCCAGGTGCCTGTGCCGTGATCCATGACACAGGTCTCGCAAAAATTGGCCATACGATCTGCTATGATCTGCGGTTCCCGCACCTCTTCCGCCGTCTCGCCCAAAGTGGGGCCGAAATCCTCTGCTGCCCCGCCGCTTTCACAGCCAAAACCGGCGCTGCCCATTGGCACGTGCTCACCCGCGCCCGCGCGATCGAGACCACATGCTTCATTATCTCCGCCGGGCTCACCGGCTCCATTCCGGGCGGCGGCGAGACTTACGGCCACTCGCTCATTGTGGACCCTTGGGGCACGGTGCTCGGCGATGGCGGGTCGGGGCCGAGCTGCGTCATGGCCACGCTCGATCTTGACCTCATTGCCCGGACGCAGGCACGTATCCCAAGCCTCGCCAATGAAGTGGATTTTGCGCCACCCTCCTGACCAACCCAGTGCTTTCTTCTTAGCGAAAATACTCCTGCCGGAGGCATTCAGGTCGTTGTAGAAAGGCAAGCCAGAGCCTCAGGCACCGCGCATTTCATTGTGACCCTCACAATTGAGCGCTGGCCTTTGGTTGGGTCGCTGGGCTAGCCATATGCCATGATAGCCAAGGAGGCAGCACAATGTCCCATCCCCCAGTCCGCATTGCCATCAACGGGTTTGGCCGGATTGGCCGGGCAATCCTTCGTATTCTGCTAGAAGGGCGCGAGGGTGTTGAACTTGTCCTCATCAACGATATCGAGCCGTTGGAGACCTGCGCCTATCTCTTTGAGTATGACAGCATCTATGGCCCATGGCGGGGCAAGGTGGAGACGGCGCCGGATGTGCTCATCGCGGGAGATCGGCGCATCCCGTTTCATGCCGAGGCGGATTTGCGGGCGCTCGACCTCAGTGGCGTGGATCTGGTTCTCGAATGCACCGGCATGGCCGGGGCGCGCGCAATGGCCGAGCGCGGGCTTGAGGCGGGGGCCGGGGCCGTGCTGGTCTCGGGCCCTGCGGCAGAGGCGGATGTCACGGTCGTCCTGGGCGCCAATGAAGATGATCTGCGCGATCACAGGATCATATCCAATGCGTCTTGCACCACAAACGCTCTGGCCCCTTTGGCGCGGCTTCTGGATGATGCTTACGGTGTGATCTCGGGCCAAATGACGACGGTGCACTGCTATACCGGCTCCCAGCCCACAGTGGACAAGCCCCGCGGCAATCTTGAACGCAGCCGCGCCGCAGCCCTCTCGATGGTGCCCACCACCACCAGCGCGCAACATCAGACGGGCCTCGTATTGCCGCGCCTCAAGGGCCGGATCGAGGCGCGGGCGGTGCGGGTGCCGACGGCGAGCGTGTCCTGTATCGACCTCACTGTGCAGGTGGGTCGTCGGGTGACGGCGGATGAGGTCAATGCGCTGGCCGCAGATGCCGCCAAACCGGGAGGGATTTTCGGCTATACCGAGAAACCTCTCGTCTCTGCAGATCTGCGCGGGCGGAGCGAGTCTCTCATCCTGTGCGGCCGTGAGACATCCGTTTCCGTGGGCGGCTTGCTTAGGGTGTTCGGCTGGTATGACAATGAGTGGGGGTTTTCCGCGCGGATGCTCGATATGGCAGAGCGGATCGGGCGGCGCTGAGCGTTCAGAAACGCGGCTTGAAGTTTTCCTCAAATGCGGTCTGAACGGCCATGTTGTCGTATTCCGTCATCACCCAATCCTCAAACCCGATCCCCGTCTCGGCTTGCCGGGCCTCATAGAGATCAAGGATATATCCCAAAACGCCAGTCTTCGACTGCCTGATATGCATGTATTTGAGCGAGAGCATCCGCCGCGCCTCGGCCACGCTGCGACCTTCCATCACCATCAGGTAAATCGCCGAAGCAAACCCGGCCCGGTCCGCGCCCGATTTGCAATGCATCACGAAGGGGCGCTCGATCTCGCGAAAAGCCTTCAGCAGCGCTGCAATATCGCTGCGGGGGGCCGCGAAACGCGCATGAAGCGTTACGTTCACAAGGGTCAATCCGAGCTTGGCGCAGCTTTCCTCCTCCACCAGATAATGTGCAGCACCCCCTGCACCGCGCAGATTCAGGATCGAACGGAACCCGGAGGCCTTCAGGCGCTCGAACCGCGCATGGGTGGGCTGATTGGAGCGCCACACGCCCTCGGCCACGGGGTAATGATTGGTCCAGAATTTTCGCAGCACCGCATGGTCGAACCATAGGTTATAGATCTCAGCCCGGCGGCGGTTTTCGGGCGTGCTCAGATCGGTGTTGTAGGATTGGCGCAGATCGCGCTCCCATGCCACCAAACGTTTGAAAATGCTCATTGCGCGCTCCGGCCCGATCAAGGGGACCACATATGCGCGGGGCGCTGGCATGGCAAGGCGATGGGCGCTTGACGCCGCGTGGCTGGGGTCTAGTGTCCCGCCTTCACCGCCAAAGGATGTCGCCATGACGCTCGCCCATGGAACCCCCTATCTGGCCATTCCCGGCCCCTCTGTCATGCCCGATGCGGTGCTGCGCGCCATGCACCGCGCCTCGCCCAATATCTATGCAGGCGAGTTGATTGAGCTGACCGCAAGCCTCATGCCAGATCTGCGCCGCGTGGCGCGCACCGAGCATCATGTCGCGATCTATATCGCCAATGGCCACGGGGCCTGGGAGGCGGCTTTGGCCAATACCGTGCGCCTTGGTGAGGGGGTTCTGGCACTGGCCACGGGGCGGTTCGGTCACGGTTGGGCCGAGATGGCAGGGCGGCTGGGCGCGGATGTTTCAGTATTGGATTTCGGCAAATCGGCACCGGTGGACCCGGCGCGCGTGGAGGCCGCCCTGCGCGCTGATAAGGCAGGCAAGATCAGGGCCGTGCTTGCCACCCATGTGGACACGTCAAGCTCTGTTCGCAGCGATATCGCCGCCATTCGCGCAGCCATTGATGCGGCGGGCCATCCGGCGCTCTTGATGGTTGATTGCATCGCCTCGCTGGGGTGTGACGTGTTCGAGATGGACGCGTGGGGCGTTGATGTGATGGTCGCGGGCAGTCAGAAGGGGCTGATGGTGCCACCCGGTCTGGGTTTCGTGTTTTTCTCTGACAAAGCCGCAGCGCGGCGCCGCGAAATGGATATGGTCAGCCCCTATTGGGACTGGACCCTGCGCGCCGCGCCGGAGGTTTTCTATCAATATTTCTTCGGCACGGCCCCCACGCACCATCTCTACGGGCTGCGCGCCGCCCTCGACATGATCCACGCCGAGGGGATCGAGGCGGTCTGGGCGCGCCACGCGCAATTGGCCCGCGCAATCTGGACGGCTTGCGAGGCTTGGTCAGAGGGGGGCGCTTTGCGTCTCAACCTTGCCGACCCCGCTCACCGCAGTCATGCCGTCACCTCGCTCAGCCTGCCCGCGCCTAAAGCGAGCGATCTGCGCATATGGTTGGAGGCCAACACTGGCGTCACACTGGGCATTGGCCTTGGGATGGCTGATCCGGACGATCCCGCATGGCATGGGTTTTTCCGCATGGGGCATATGGGTCATGTGAACGCGCATATGGTGTTGGGTATGCTTGGGTCGGTCGAGGCGGGGCTGGCGGCGCTTGATATCCCGCATGGGAGAGACGGGCTGAGTGCCGCGGCGCGCGTTGTGGCCGGGGCCTAGTCCTTCTGGATACGGCGGATCAGTTTGTCCAGAACGAACCCAACACCCAAAACCATCCAAAAGCCAAAGACAGCCCAAAGCGCCATGAAAATCCAGACCAGATTCACCAGCCCCATGATCAGGGCGGCATTGGTAAAGTCCGGGGCGGAAGAGGTGTCATCGCGTCGCATACCGAAAACGATAACGCAGTGTCTGTAAAAGTCAGGTAAAAATTTAGGGTGTGTCGCCACGTGCTGCTGCCAGAGCGCGGG
The DNA here is from genome assembly GCA_937881735.1 of uncultured Shimia sp. GTDB lineage: Bacteria > Pseudomonadota > Alphaproteobacteria > Rhodobacterales > Rhodobacteraceae > Roseovarius. Next base: position 9,469 of record CALGEH010000094.1, on the reverse strand, counting down.
GTAGGGCCGCTTCAAACAAGGCCATCTCCGCCTGAGTGCCACAGCCGACGCGGATACAGCGGTCTTGCGGCGCGACAAACGGCATCCGCACAAACAGCCCTTGGCCCACCAGATCGGCGAGCACCCAGCGGGCAAAATCTCCATCTGCGCCGCAATCCACGGTCACGAAATTCGTGGCTGACGGCAGTGCGCGCAGCCCGCAGGCCTCGGCGATACGCGCAATCTCCACGCGCGCAGCGCCCACATCCGCAATCACTTGGCGAAGCCATCCCTGATCGTCCAAAGCGGCCAATGCGCCGGCCTGTGCTGCCCGGTTCATCCCGAAATGGTTGCGGATCTTGTCAAAGCTCTGGATCAGCGCCGCCGCGCCCACCGCATAGCCCACCCGCGCTCCGGCCATGCCATACGCCTTGGAAAACGTGCGCATCCGGATCACGCGCGGGTCTTCTGCCGCGATCTCCGGCGCGGCCCCCTCGGGCGCAAATTCCACGTAAGCCTCGTCCAGCAGGAGCAAACACCCCTCCGGCATATCCCTCAACGCGGCCTCAATCGCGGCCCCGCTGCACCAGCTTCCCATCGGATTGTCCGGATTGGCGAAATAAATGAGTTTCGCATCCACCTCCCGCGCCCGTGTGATCAAGGCGGGCAGATCCTCCGCATCCTCGCAGTAAGGCACTTTGTGCAACACTCCACCATAGCCCGCCACATGGTAGTTAAATGTCGGATACGCCCCGTCTGAGGTCACGGCCACATCCCCCGGCACCACCAACAATCGCACGAGATAGCCCAAAAGCCCGTCAATCCCTTCGCCGACCACGATATTCAAAGGGTCGACGCCCATCCGGCGGGCCAGCGCCAGGCGCAGATCATGGCTCGCAGGATCGCCGTATTTCCAGATATCCGCCGCCGCCATCGCGGCTTTCGCGCGGGGTGAGGGGCCAAACGCATTCTCATTTGCCCCGATCCGCGCCGCAAAGGCTGCGCCGCGCGCGCGTTCCTGCTGCTCGGGGCCGACAAAAGGCACGTTGGCAGGCAGGGTTTGCACCAGCGCGGTATAGCGGGGTCCAGTCATGCGCGCGAGATAACCAGAGCGCCGCGCCCCACGCAAGCGCTTGCATGCGTGGCGCTTTACCTATAACTTGAGAACCGCTCTCAAAAACAAGGAGGGCCACCATGCCCAACCTCACCCGCCGCGGCTTCATCGCCGCATCCCTCGCCGCCTGCACTGCGCGCACGCTTCCGCCCCTTGCGGCCAAAGTTGGAGGGCGACGCGTCCTGACGCTGAGCTATGATAAGGCGCTGGGCATGATGCGCGCGATTGAGCGCGTTGTCCCCTGACGCACAGCCCACACGCGCCCGCGCTTTCTTCTTAGCAGAAATACTCCCGCCGGAGGCGTCCGCGCCCGGCGGCCTTAGCCAAGCTCAGCCAATCGCGTCACCGCCTCGCGCAGCTTGGCCTCTTCTTCTTCACGCAGGGCAAGGTTCTCGCGTGCTTCGGCCACCACCTCATCGGGGGCGGAGGCCACGAATTTGGGGTTGCCCAACCGCCCGCGCAGCCCACCCAGCTCGTTTTCCAACTTGCCAAGCGTCTTCTCAAGTCGCGCCTTTTCCTCATCAATATCAATGATATCGGCCAGCGGCAGGCCAAAGCTTCCGCCCTCCACGGCCACGGTCGCACAGCCCTTGGGGAAGCTCTCGACGTTCTCAAGGCTGTCGATCCGCGTCAATCGCTTGATCATCGCCTCGTTGCGCTCCCATGCAGCGCGGCCCGCCGCGTCCAGCTCCGTCACCACCATCGGGATTTTCAACCCGGCCGGCACATGCATCTGCGCGCGCGCCGAGCGGACGGCATCGATGAGCGAGATGACCCAGTTGATCTCCCGGTCGGCATCCGCGTCCACCAGATCGGCGCCATAGTCCGGCCAATCGCTGACCGCGAGCATCGCGTCGCGCGTGCCTAGCGTGCCCCAAAGCTCTTCGGTGATAAAGGGCATCATCGGGTGCAGCAGCATCAGGCATTGGTCGATGACCCAGGACATCGTCTCTTGCGTCTCGCGCTTCACGTTGTCGGCACCATCCAAAAGCAAAGGCTTGGAAAACTCCACATACCAATCGCAGACCTTGCCCCAGACAAAGACATAAAGCGCCGAGGCTGCATCGTTGAAACGGTAGGCCTCAAGGGCCTCGTCCACGGCCATGCGCACTTTGGCCGTCTCGCCGATGATCCATTTGTTGAGCGCAGCGTCAGGTGCAGGAATACCCTTGGGCGGCAGCCCCGCTGCGCCGTTCATCTCCGCAAACCGCGCGGCATTCCAGAGCTTCGTGCCGAAATTGCGATAACCCGCAATCCGCTGCATATCGAGCTTCAGGACCCCGCCAAGCGAGGCCATGGCCGCATTGGTAAACCGCAGCGCATCCGCGCCGTATTCGTCAATAATCTCCAGCGGATCGACCACATTGCCGGTCGATTTGGACATCTTCTTGCCCTTTGCATCGCGCACGAGACCATGGAGGTAGACGGTATCGAACGGCACCTTATCCACCACCGCCAGTTGCATCATCATCATCCGCGCGACCCAGAAGAACAGGATATCCTGACCCGTGACCAACGTGGAGGTCGGGAAATAGGTTTGCAGCGCGTGGTTCTGGGCGTCTGTTTCTGCGTCCCCGGTCCAACCGAGCGTCCCGATGGGCCAAAGGCCTGAGGAGAACCATGTGTCGAGGACGTCGGGGTCGCGCCACACAGGATAGACCAGCCTGCCCGGGTCCTGAGAGGCGACATAATCTGCAAGGCTTTCAGCCAGCCGGTGCATCGCCGCCTCGCGGTTTTCGACTTCGATCAGCCGCGCGTGGTTCAACGGTGCTGGGAGGCTGGCCAGCACATCGTCAAACTTGCCATGAAGGCCGTCAAAATCGGGTGCGGCGTGATAGTGATCGGTGCCCGGCGCCATCGATTGATCCCACATCAGGCGCTGCATTTCGACCAGATCCAGGGCGGCATCCCCCTCATCGTCGACAAAAGTGCCACGCTCCAGATCGAGCCCATACCAAACCGGAATCTGATGCCCCCACCAAAGCTGCCGGGAGATGCACCACGGCTCGATATTCTCAAGCCAATGGAAATACACCTTCCGGTCGCTCTCGGGCATGATCCGCACCTCGCCCGAGCGGACGGCCTCAAGCGCGGGCTCCACGATCTTGTCCGTGTCCACGAACCATTGATCGGTCAGCATCGGCTCAATCACGACTTTGGACCGGTCGCCGAAGGGCTGCATGATTGTCTTGTTCTCGACCATCGGGATGATCTCTTGAACATTTTCACCGTCATCACCCTCCACGACCCGTGTCGTCATCACGGCCAGCCCTTCGGCGGTGATGTCCGCCACGACACGCGCGCGCGCCTCGAACCGGTCCAGCCCGCGATAGGCGTCCGGCACGAGGTTCATTGACGCGATCATCGCCTCGTCGAACTCCTGCGCGCCATTGGCAATCGCCTGCGCCACGGCGGCTTCTTCGGCATAGGGTTTGCCATCGGCGCGCATCGCGCCTTTCGTGTCCATCAGGCTATACATCGGGATGCCGCCGCGTTTGGCGACCTGGTAATCGTTGAAATCATGCGCCCCGGTGATCTTCACCGCACCCGACCCGAAATCAGGGTCGGGATATTCATCGGTGATGATCGGGATCAGGCGGCGGTGTTCCTTGGGCCCCACGGGGATTTCGCAAAGCGTGCCCACGATGGCGGCATAGCGCGCATCGCCCGGGTGTACGGCCACGGCCCCATCGCCCAGCATCGTCTCGGGGCGGGTCGTGGCGATGGAGATATAGTCGCGCGTCTCGGTCAGGGTGACGTTGCCGTCCTCATCCGTCTCCACGTATTCATAGGTGGCCCCGCCCGCGAGCGGGTATTTGAAGTGCCACATATGGCCTGCCACTTCGATATTCTCGACCTCAAGGTCAGAGATCGCCGTCTCGAAATGCGGGTCCCAGTTGACCAGCCGCTTGCCGCGATAAATGAGGCGCTTGTTGTACATATCCACAAAAACGCGGATCACCGCGTCGTGGAAATTGGCCGAGTTTTCATGTCCAGTGCGCGTGTCGCCTGCCGCACCCGCCATTGTGAACGCCGTGCGCGACCAATCACAGGACGCGCCAAGCCGCTTGAGCTGGCTCACGATTGTGCCACCCGATTGCTCTTTCCACTCCCAGACCTTCTCCAGAAACGCCTCGCGTTTCATTTCCGCGCGGCGCGGTTGGCCTGTCTCGGCCAGCATCCGCTCCACCACCATCTGCGTGGCGATGCCTGCGTGATCCGTACCCGGCTGCCAGAGCGTGTCGAAGCCCTGCATCCGTTTCCACCGAATGAGGATATCCTGAAGCGTGTTGTTGAACGCATGGCCCATGTGCAGGACGCCCGTCACATTGGGCGGCGGGATCATGATCGAAAACGCGCTGGCACCCGGTTTGGCATGGGCGCCCGCGGTAAAACAGCCGGCCTTTTCCCAAGCGTCGTAAAGGCGGGCCTCGGCGCTGCCTGCATCGAATGTTTTGTCCAGTCCCATCGGGCGATCTCCGCTTGCTTGCGTGGCTAGCTACGGGATTACCCAATGCGAGGGCTGAGGGGAAGTGCGCAGGCCTTTATTTCGCGCGCGGGCCTAGCTGCGGGGCGCGCCCACCAGAGGCTCGCGTGCGCCGGTGCGGATCACGGCCGGATCGTAAGGCTTGCGGGCGAAGACCTCCTCCACCATCGGCGCAAAGAACTCCAGGGGGAGGGTGTCATAGGCGGGATCAAAGCTTGCTTGATCCCAGCGCTCACAAAACGCCGCGCAATCGTCGAAATAGGGGCTGTCTTTATGGGCAGCGCGCTTTTCGGGGTCCGCGCCAACGTGGTGGGCATAATAGGCCATCTGAAAATCGCCATGGGTCTGCACGCACAATGTGCATTGCTCGCGCACGAAGGGTTTGAGAATGGAGGCAGCATATTCATCGTGGTTGTAGGGCGCATAGATATCGCCGATATCGTGCAGAAGGGCGGCCACGACCCAGTCGGTATCCGCCCCGTCGCGCCATGCACGGGTGGCCGATTGCAAGCTATGACCCAACCGCGTCACCTGATAGCCTGAAAGGCTCTTGTCGAGATCGACCATCGCGGTCAGCAGCCGCTCTGCAGTGCCTTTGGTGTATTCTGTCTCGTGCTCGGTCAGGAATTCGTAGTCTTCCTTCGTGCCGTCTTTCATCTTGGTAAAGCTTACGCGGTCCATCTTGCACATTCCTCCATTTGGCTTGCGCAAAGGATGCCTCAAACGCTCCGCGATTTCCAGAGGGCGTTTACGCAGGCACCGCCCCTATTATGCAACATCGCGCAGGGCTGCTTTCGGTGTCAGACCAAGCGCGTGGCAGATGTCGCGTGTCAGTTCGGGGCGGTTGAGCGTGTAGAAATGGAGCGCGTCCACGCCTTCGTCCAGGAGGGTGCTGCACAGCTCGGTGCCTTGGGCCACAGCCAGAAGGTCGGAGCGGTCGTCGCGGGCGGCTTTGGTGAAGGCATCGTCCAGCAGGGCGGGCACATGGGTGCCGCAGCTTTGCGCGAATTTGCGGGCGGCGGCCCAGTTCTCGATCGGCAGGATGCCGGGGATGATGGGGGCGGTGATCCCCGCCGCAGCACAGCGGTCGCGGAAGCGCAGGAACTTGTCTGCCTCGAAGAAGAATTGCGTGATTGCCTCGGAAGCGCCCGCGTCGATCTTGCGCTTGAGCCAGTCGAGATCGGCGGTGCCGCTCGCGGCTTCGGGGTGCGTTTCGGGGTAGGCACCGACGCGGATCTTGAAATCGCCGGTCTCCGCGAGGGCGGAGATCAGCTCGCAGCTGTCTTTGAAGCCTTCGGGGTGGGGGGTGAACCCGGTCGCACCTTTGGGCGGGTCGCCGCGCAGAGCGACGATCTCGCGCACGCCTTGCTTGGCGAAATCGGCGGCGATGGCGAGGGTTTCGGCGCGGCTGGCATCGATGCAGGTGAGGTGCGCGGCCACGGGAAGGCCCAGATGCTTGTTCAGCGTGCCCACCGCATCGCGGGTCAGCTCGCGTGTGGTGCCGCCCGCACCATAGGTGACTGAGACGAAGCGCGGCGCGAGTGGTGCCAGTGTTTGCACCGTGTCCCAGAGGCGGAACGACGCCTCAAGCGTTTTGGGTGGGAAAAACTCGAAGGAGACGGCGGGGGTTGTCATGATCATGATCCTTGAAAGGGGGCTTGAGCCTTTGTCCTCTCTGCGATTAGATTACGCAAATTCATAATATTCACGATCAACATGAGGTTGCCTCATATATGCATATCGAGTTTCGTCATCTGCGCACGATCCACGCCATCCATTACGCGGGTGGGTTGGCCAAGGCCGCGGACTTGTTGCACATCACGCAGTCGGCGCTCAGCCATCAGATCAAGGGGTTGGAGGATCAGGCGGGGGTGGAGCTTTTCGTGCGTCGCTCCAAGCCCATGACTCTATCGGCGGCGGGGCATCGCCTGTTGCGGGTGGCCGAGCGTGTCCTACCGGAGATCGAGGCGCTGGAGGCCGAGTTCGAGGGCGTGCGCGAGGGCAGTAGCGGTCGGATGCATATCGCGATCGAGTGTCATGCCTGCTTTGAGTGGCTCTTTCCGGTGCTGGAGGAGTTTCGCAAGCCCTGGGCCGAGGTGGATGTGGATATCCGGCCCGGTCTCGCCTTCGATGCCCTACCTGCACTGCAAAAAGAGGAAGTGGATCTCGTTGTCTCCTCTGACCCCGAGGACCTGCCGGGGATCAGCTTCAAGCCGCTCTTCGATTACGAGCCTGTCTGTCTTGTCGCGCGCAGCCATCCGCTGGCCTCCAGGACCCATGTTGTGGCCGAGGATTTTCGCGGTGAGACGCTGATCACCTATCCGGTGGACCGCTCCCGCCTTGATGTGTTCACCGAACTTTTGACCCCTGCCAAGGTAGAGCCGCGCAGCATCCGCAAGGTGGAGCTTACGGCGGTGATCTTGATGCTTGTAGGGGCAGGGCGGGGCATTGCGGTGCTGCCCGATTGGGTGGTGCGGGCCCTGCGGCGCAGCGATGATTACGTGGTGCTGAAAGTGACTGAGGCGGGCCTGACCAAGCGGCTTTATGCGGCGATCCGTGAGGATGATGCGGCCAAGCCTTATATGGCGCATCTTTTGCGGCTGGCGCGGGAGATCCCTGTGCGCCTGCAACGGGGTCTGCCGCCGCTCTGAAACTTGGCGGCAAGCCTCCCGGTGTGCCCCTTGTGCGCGGCGCGGCCCCGGCGTATACGCGCCCCCTGTCTCGCAGGGCTCTGAGCGCCCACCAAAAGGAGTGCCCCGATGGCCGTCAGCGCAAATATGAACGTGATGATGAAAGCCGCCCGCAAGGCAGGCCGCGCTCTGGCCAAGGATTTCCGCGAGGTCGAGAATCTTCAGGTATCGATGAAAGGTGCGGGCGATTTTGTCAGCCGCGCCGATGTGAACGCCGAGCAGATCATCAAATCCGAGCTGATGAATGCGCGCCCCACCTATGGCTGGCTGGCTGAGGAAGGCGGCGAAGAGCCGGGCAAGGACCCGACGCGCCGCTGGATCGTGGACCCGCTGGATGGCACGACGAATTATCTGCACGGGCTGGCCCACTGGTCGGTTTCCATCGCACTTGAGCATAAGGGCGAGATTATCGCAGGCGTGGTTTATGACGCCTCGCGCGACGAGCTTTTCTTTGCCGAAAAGGGTGCGGGCGCATGGATGAACGAAAGCCGCCTGCGCGTATCGTCGCGCGCAAATCTGATCGAGTGTATCTTCGCCACGGGTCTGCCCTTTGGCGGGCGCACCGATCTGCCCCACACGCTTCAGGATCTGGCGCGGCTTTTGCCGGCCTGCGCCGGTGTGCGCCGCTTTGGCTCTGCTGCGCTTGATCTGGCATATGTGGCGGCGGGCCGGTATGACGGGTTTTGGGAGCGGCGCCTCAATGCGTGGGACATGGCCGCAGGGCTTCTCATCGCGCGCGAGGCCGGAGCGATCGTGCAGCCGCTGAACCCCGCCGGGCATATCCTTGCTGATGGTGAGGTTGTTTGTGCGAACGAGCCGATCTTTGACAAGTTTTCCAAGATTATTCGCAACACCTGATACGCCGAGGACAGCCCGGGAGGGCTGAAGGAGGCGCTAGGTGTCGGACGGGTGGTTTACCCCGTCAACCCAACCGATCTCGCCCAGATCTCGGGGGTTCACCCCGTCGAGTATCCCGAGGTTCACCCCATATTGATTGGGGTTCGAGCGGCGCTGATGATGGGTATAAATCCCGCAGATCGAGCAGAAGTAATGCTGCGCCGTCCCGGTCCCCAATGTGTAGAGCGTGAGCTTGTCCGCGCCGCGCCGCGCGCAAAAGCTGCAATCGCACCGCCGCGCAGTGGCCAACCCGCCGGGCAGGTCAACGGCAAGCTCCACGGCGCCGCAATGACAGGTCCCCTTCATCGCCGTTTGACCTTCGGTATCCTTGAGAGGACGTAGTCGTAACTCGCCTCCGGATGTGGCGGGTGCCCGTCTGTCTGCGCCCAGAACCGCCGCCCGCCCTTGCGCAGAAATACAGGGATCGTCAGCAAGACCCCTGCGATGAACCCGCCTGCATGGGCCCAATAGGCCACGCCGCCCTCATCTGCGCTCGACCCAAAGCCGCCGACAAGCTGAAAGCCGAACCAGAGCGCCAACATGATCCATGCAGGCACTGGCAGGATTTTGAAAAAAATCACGAAGATAATCAGGATATCGACCCGCGCCTTGGGAAAGAGCAGCAGATACCCGCCCATCACGCCCGCGATGGCCCCCGAAGCACCCACGGTGGGCACCACCGACATCGGTCCTGCGGCCACATGCACAAGCCCCGCGCCGATCCCCGATGCGAGGTAGAAGCCGAGATAGGGCACGGACCCCATCTCATCTTCAATATTGTCACCGAATATCCACAAAAATAGCATGTTACCGGCCAGATGCATCCAGCCCCCATGCAGGAACATCGAATAGAAAAGCGTGTCATACGCGCCCTCTTGGGTCACCAGAACCGGAAAGAGCGCCCAGTTTCTGTAGAACTCAAAAAGCGCGCGATCATCCGAGAAGAGCGGCCAATAGCTGATGAATATCCCGATGTTGAGCGCCATGAGCGCGTAGGTCACATAAGGAATACGCCCCGAAGGGTTATGATCGCGGATCGGCAACATGGGGCCAAGGGTGGCCCCATGTCCAAACTTGTCAAGCGGCACCACCCAGAAGGGCCGCGTTTCCGCCCGCTGCTGTGGTGTCCACGCATACATGCCGCTCGTGCAGGGCGTGGCCTGTGTCCGGCATGCCGGTGATCAAGGGCAGGATGGGCCCGCTGCGGCGGCTGAGTGCTTCGCTGCAGGCGCGGGCCGTGTCCGCATCGCCCCACCAGAGCGCGCCCGACAGGTTGCCGAGAGTCTCCAGCGCCTCAGGATT
>CALGEH010000093.1 GCA_937881735.1 uncultured Shimia sp. | reverse complement strand
CTTGATTGGCTTGTGCCGGTGCTCCTGGCCGTGGGGGGCGGGCTCTTCGTCAAGGCGTCGCAGCGCCGTCCGCGCCAGTTTGGTCGGATTATCCTCGGCATCGCCTTGATCCTCATCTCGCTGCAATTCCTGCGCGAGACCATGGAGCCCATCCAGGACAGCCGCTTCCTTCCGGCAATGGCCGGATACCTCGCCGCTGATCCGATCACGGCGTTCATCGTGGGGGCGGCCCTTGCTTTCGTGATGCATTCCAGCGTGGCCGCGATCCTGATGTGCGTCACGCTTGTGCAGGTGGGTGCGATCCCGGTTGGCGCGGGCGTGTCGCTGGTGCTGGGGGCGAACCTCGGGAGTGCGATGATCCCCGTATGGCTCACCCGCGCGATGGTGCCTGCCGCGCGGCGGGTGCCGCTGGCCAATCTGGCGTTGCGCGGGGCAGGGGCGATGCTGGCGCTCTACGCGGTGCAACGCCTGGAGCTTGTGCCGATGCTGGGCGCGCCTGGCTCGGCACAAGGTTTGATCAACGCACATATTCTGTTCAATGCGACGCTCTTGATCCTTCTGGTTGTGGTCCACCGGCTGGAGCGGCCCTTCCTGCGCCTGCTGCCCGATGCGCCCGACAGTGCCGAGGCGCAATCGCCGCTGCACCGCACCGTGCTGGATCAGGCGGCGCTGGAGCATCCGCATCTTGCGCTGGCCACGCTGCGCCGCGAAGTCCTGCGCATGGTGCAGATGACCCAAGGGATGATGCAGCCGGTGCTGGCACTCTACGAGACCTATGATCCCGCCCGTGCACGCGCCACCATGGCCGAGGATCGGTTTGTGAACACAGCGCTTGATGACATTCGCCGCTACGCCGCTGCGATCCGCACGGATGAGTTGCCCAAGGCCGAGGCGAAACGCCTGCGCGAGCTGACCGAATATGCCATCGCCATCGAGGCGGCGGGCGATATCGTGGCCAAGCGGCTCATCCCGCTGGCGCGTGAAAAGCACGAGAAGGGTATCAAGTTTTCCGACGGGGGGCAGGCCGAGATTTCGCGGATGCACGAGCAGACCGAGGCAAACATGACGCTTGCCTGCAATGTGCTGGTCTCGGACGATCTGGAATCCGCGCGGCTCTTGCTTGAGGAAAAGCAGGAGATGGCGCGGCTGGAGCGCAAGAGCCGCAAGCGGCATCTCAAACGGCTGAGCGAGGGGGTCCAGATCAGCTTTGATTCAAGCGATATCCATCTGGAGACCGCAAGCAGCCTGCGCGATTTCAACAGCTATCTTGCCTCCGCCGCCTATCCGATCCTGCACCGGGGCGGGCAGCTTCTGGAGACGCGGCTGATTGATCAGGACATCGACGATATCGAGATCCGCCAGCGCTGAGCCCTTACCGCTGCCGCCAAGCCTGGGTGCGCTTCAGGATACCCCGCGAGGCGATCAGGTGAATGATCCGCGCCACCGCGTTCGTGTAGAAGATCATC
>CALGEH010000092.1 GCA_937881735.1 uncultured Shimia sp. | reverse complement strand
GGGCTGGCAGTGTCGCGGCCTTTGCCCTCACCCACGGCGCGATAAAGCCCGTCGAGCGAGATGAATTTCAGGCTATCGACCTGCAAATGCGCGCACATCTCATCCTCGGACATGGTCGCGGCCAGAAGCTTTTCGCGCTGGGGCGTGTCCACACCGTAGAAACAGGGCCATGCTGTGGGCGGCGACGCGATGCGGAAATGCACCTCGGCGGCACCCGCATCAAGGATCATCTCCTTGATCTTGCGGCTGGTGGTGCCGCGCACCACGCTGTCGTCCACGAGGATCACCCGTTTGCCCTTGATCAGCGCGCGGTTCACATTGAGCTTGAGGCGCACCCCCATGTTACGGATCTGTTCGGTGGGCTCGATAAACGTGCGGCCCATATATTGGTTTCGGATAATTCCCATCGCATAGGGGATGCCCGATTGCTGGCTGAACCCGATGGCCGCAGGCGTGCCTGAATCCGGCACGGGGCAGACCAGATCGGCCTCCACCGGGCTTTCCTTGGCAAGCTCCACACCAATCTGGCGGCGTGTCTCGTAAACGCTGCGCCCGCCAAGGATCGAATCGGGGCGCGAGAAATAGACATGCTCGAAGATGCAAAAGCGCGGCTTCTGACGGCGGAACGGGAAATGGCTCTCGACGCCATCGCCGTTGATCACGACCATCTCGCCGGGCTCCACCTCGCGGATGTATTCCGCGCCGATGATGTCGAGCGCGCAGGTCTCGGAGCTGAGCACCCACCCATCCGCGACCTGCCCCAGAACCAGAGGGCGCACGCCCAACGGGTCGCGCACACCGATCAGCTTGGTCCGGGTCATGGCGACGATGGAAAACGCGCCCTCCACCCGGCGCAGCGCATCTTCCATCCGCTCGGGGATGGTGCGTTGCAGGCTGCGCGCCATAAGGTGGATGATGCATTCGCTGTCGGAATTGCTCTGAAAAATCGAGCCACGCTCGATCAGTTCCTTGCGCAGCGCGTCGGCATTGGTGATGTTGCCGTTATGCGCAATCGCGGCACCGCCCATGGCAAACTCGCCAAAGAAGGGCTGCACATCGCGGATCTGCGGCATCTTTCCACCGCTGGTGGAATAGCGCACATGACCGATCGAGAGCTGACCGGGCAGGGTTTCCATCAGGCTTTGCTTGGTGAAATTGTCGCGGACATAACCGAAGCGGCGCGCGCTGTTGAAGCCGTCTGTCGCGTCGTAGCTGACGATCCCGCCGGCCTCTTGACCGCGATGCTGGAGCGCATGCAGGCCGAGGGCCACGAAATTCGCCGCATCGGTCACTCCGATGACGCCAAACACGCCGCATTCTTCTTTCAGCTTATCGCCATCCTCTGCATCACGCAGGTAAGTGGCGTCGAACGGGTGGGCGGGGGGCATCATCTTGGACAAGAGAGGGCAACTCCGAATCCGTGTGTCATGTGAGCGTCACCCATACGGGCTCTGGCGGGCCATGTCACGCGCAAGCTTGGTCAATATGTCTTTGCGTTACAAAAGCACGTCATGGTTGGCCGCTCAGAACCGCGACAGGACCACGCCAGCCAGCACCAGGGCGGCGGCCAGAAGGCGCTGGGGCGTGATATCGGTCTGCGTGAGGCCAAAGGCGCCCATCTGATCCATCACCAGTGCCGCGACCATCTGGCCCAGGATCACGACCATCGCTGTTGTGAGGACCCCGAGGATGGGCACGGCCCAGAGCGAGGAAAACACGAAAACCGCCCCCATAAGGCCGCCGATCAGCAGTGAGGCGGGCACTTTGCCCACTTTCGTCAGGCTCGCCCCATCCCCAAGCGCCAATGTCAGGATCAAAAGGGCAATGAGCCCCACGGCGAACGACACCGTGGCCGCGCCCATCGCGCTGCCGATGCCGCGCCCGAGGGCTGCGTTGATCGGGGATTGCACGCTGACCAAAGCACCCGCCACCACCAGAGCCGCGCCCGCGATGATGACTTGAGGAAAGTCTGATCAACGGCCTCGGCTGCGCCGATATTGCCGCTTGAGGGCACTA
>CALGEH010000091.1 GCA_937881735.1 uncultured Shimia sp. | reverse complement strand
ACAGGCGAGCCGTCACCCTATGTCATGGTCCGGAACGATCTTGAGGCGCTGATTGATCGCAAAAGCTTCTACCGTCTGGTAGAAACCGGCTCGCATCACGAGGGCTGGTTCGGCCTGTGGTCGGGTGGCGCCTTCTTCGGCATCATTCCCTCGGCCGAGCTTCCAGATAACTGAATGCCCAAATTCTGCGCCAACCTGTCGATGCTCTTCCAAGAGCTGCCGCTACTGGAACGTTTTGCCGCTGCCGCCGATGCAGGGTTTGAGGCGGTGGAAGTGCTTTTTCCCTATGACGAGCCCGGCCACCTCATTCAGCGCGCCCTGATAACCTCAGGTCTGCCGCTCAGCTTGATCAACACGCCGCCGCCAAATTGGACCGGCGGCAAGCGTGGCTTCGCAGCCGTGCCAGGCTCTGAGGACCGCTTTCGCCATGATTTCAAACGCACCCTGCGCTACGCAGAAGTGCTGAAGCCGCGCTTCATCCACATCATGGCCGGTGCCGTATCAGGCACCGAGGCGCTGGAGACCTTCTCCAAAAACCTCACATGGGCCGCCGCAGAGGCCCCGCACCAACAGCTCACCATCGAGCCGATCAACACCGAAGATATGCCCGGCTACTTCCTCCACGATTACACCCAAGCCGCCGATATTCTGGACAGCGTCGCCGCACCCAGCCTGCATTTGCAATTCGATGCCTACCACGCCTATAAAATCACCGGCGATGCGATGGCCACATGGCGCGCACACGCGCCCCGGATCGCCCATATCCAGATCGCCTCCCCCAATGGCCGCCACGAACCGGACAAGGGTCCAATCGACTACCCCGCCTTTTTCAGCGCCTTGGATGACAGCGGATATGCGGGCGTGGTCAGCGCCGAATACACCCCTCGAACCACCACGACCGAAGGCCTCGGCTGGATGGTTTAGACCACTGACTTTTCTTGGCAAAAATATCCAGATCCCGAACCGTAAAACCGCACCAACGCCCAAGAACAGCCCAAACCCCGGCTCCAAACACCCACCCGCGCGCCAGCGCTCAAACCGGCGCGCTGCAAAGCGCTCCGTCAGGTCGGGCCCGCCTCAATGCGCCTCGGCCCAATTTGCCCCCTGCCCCGCATCCACGATCAACGGCACATCAAGCTTCACCACAGGCCCGGCGGCGGCTTCCATCACCTCGCGCGCTGTGGCGATGACACGCTCCTCGGCCCCCGCCTCCACCTCAAAGAGCAATTCATCATGCACCTGAAGCAGCATCTTGCACGGCAGCTCCGCAATCGCCTCCGGCATCCGGATCATCGCGCGCCGGATCACATCGGCGGCAGTGCCCTGAATCGGCGCATTGATCGCCGCACGCTTGGCAAACCCCGCGCGCGGTCCCTTGGCGGAAATCTCGGGCGTGTGAATCTTGCGACCAAAAAGCGTCTCCACATGGCCATGCTCTTTGGCAAAGGCCACGGTCGCGTCCATGTAATCGCGGATGCCCGGGAAGCGCTCGAAATACCGGTCGATGAAGCCCTGCGCCTCGGCCCGCGGGATGCGCAGATTGCGCGCGAGGCCAAACCCGGAAATCCCGTAGATCACGCCAAAATTGATCGCCTTGGCGCTGCGGCGCACCTCGGGCGTCATCTCGTCCATCGGCACACCGAACATCTCCGACGCCGTCATCGCGTGAATATCATGCCCCTGCCGAAACGCCTCTTTAAGCGCGTCGATATCCGCGACATGCGCAAGAATCCTGAGCTCGATCTGGCTGTAATCCAGCGCCACGAGCGTGCGCCCCTCAGGCGCGATGAACGCCTCGCGGATTCGCCGGCCCTCTTCGCTGCGGATGGGAATATTTTGCAGATTCGGATCAGACGAGGCCAGCCGCCCGGTGCTCGCGCCCGCCTGCATGTAGGACGTATGCACACGCCCCGTATCAGGGTCGATATGATCCTGAAGCGCGTCCGTATAGGTCGACTTCAACTTGCTGAGCTGGCGCCAATCCAGCACCCGCGCGGGCAACTCATGCTCGGTCGCCAAATCCTCTAGCACATCAGCCCCGGTGGCATAGGCCCCCGTCTTGCCCTTCTTGCCGCCCTCAAGGCTCATCTCGTCAAAAAGGATCTCACCCAGCTGCTTGGGCGAGCCGACGTTGAAACTGCGCCCGGCCAGCGCGTGGATTTCCGCCTCAAGCCCCGCCATCTTTTGCGCAAAAGCATTGGACATGCGGCTGAGCACTTCGCGATCCACCAAAATCCCATGCCGCTCCATCTGCGCCAGAACCGGCACAAGGGGCCGCTCCAGCGTCTCGTAGACGCGCGTGACCTGCGCACGGTGCAGCTGCGGCTTGAAGGTCAGCCACAGGCGCAGGGTGATATCCGCATCTTCCGCGGCATATTTCACCGCCTCCGCCACCGGCACCCGGTCAAAGGTGATGGCAGATTTGCCGCCCCCCAGAAGGGTCTTGATCGGAATGGGCGTATGGCCAAGATAGCGCTCGGATAGCGCATCCATCCCATGATTATGCATCCCCGCATGAAGCGCATAGGACATCAGCATCGTGTCATCTATCGGCGCAATCGAGACGTCATAGCGGGCCAGAACCTTGGCGTCGTATTTCATGTTCTGCCCGATCTTGAGCACCGAAGGGTCCTCCAAAACAGGCTTCAACGCGGCCAATACGGCGCCCAACTCCAACTGCCCCTCGGCCAATTTATCCGAGCCAAAGAGATCATCTGCATCACCGTCCTTATGGCTCAGCGGGATGTAGCAGGCCTGCCCCGGCTCCACCGAAAGGCAAATACCGACAAGCTCGGCCTGCATATCATTGAGCGACGTGGTCTCGGTGTCCACGGCCACATATCCACGCGCCATGATCCGGTCGATCCAGACCTGAAGCGCCGCCATATCAGAGACCTGCTCATACCCCTCCGGATCAATCGTCGGCCAATCCGGTGCGCCTTCTTCCGCCCCTTTCGGCGCCTCCTCAACGATCATCGGCGCCTCGGCCCCGACAGCGGCGGCGATGCGCTTGGTCAGGGTGCGGAATTCCATCTCGGCCAGAAAGCCCAAAAGCACCTCCGGGTCCGGGTCGCGCACCTCCAGATCATCCAGGCCAAACTCCAGAGACATATCGCAATCAAGCTGCACGAGCTGGCGCGACAGCCGGATCTGATCCGCGTGGTTAATCAGCGTCTCGCGCCGCTTGGGCTGCTTTATCTCTCCGGCACGCGCCAACAGCGTGTCGAGATCGCCATACTCATTGATCAAAAGCGCCGCCGTCTTCACACCAATCCCCGGCGCGCCCGGCACGTTATCCACCGAATCCCCGGCCAGCGCCTGAACATCCACGACCCGCTCTGGCCGCACACCGAATTTCTCCTCGACCCCTTCAACATCAATGCGCTTGTTCTTCATCGCATCGAGCATCTCAACTCCGCCGCCGACAAGCTGCATCATGTCCTTATCCGAGGAAATAATCGTCACCCGCCCCCCTGCATCACGCGCTTGGCATGACAAGGTGGCGATAATGTCATCCGCCTCGAACCCTTCCATCTCCTTGCAGGCAATATTGAAAGCCTCGGTCGCCCGTCGGGTCAGCGGAATCTGCGGGCGCAACTCTTCCGGCATCGCTTCGCGGGTGGCCTTGTATTCGGAATAAAGATCGTTGCGAAACGTATGGCTGCCCTTGTCGAAAATCACCGCGACATGGGTCGCCGCATCAGGCCCCGTGTTCCCCTCGACATAGCGTTGAAGCATGTTGCAAAAGCCCGACACCGCCCCGATGGGCAGCCCGTCAGATTGCCGCGTCAAAGGCGGCAGCGCGTGATAGGCTCGAAAGATAAAGGCTGATCCATCTATCAGATGCAGATGGCATCCCTTGCCAAACCCAGTGCTCATATCCACCCCCCGCTGATTACGGCCAAAGATATGACACGCCGCGCGCGCCCCCGCCAGAGGCCGCACGTCCCCTGCCAGCTTTCTTGTCAGCAAAAATACTCAAAATCGAAGGGCGCCCGGCATCGCAAGGCTGGATGGCTCAGACCTTGCCCTCGAAATCCTTGTGAATGATCTTGCAATCGCAATAGGGGCACTCGATCCAACCTTGATCGACCGGAATCTGCAACCAGACCCTGGGATGACCCAGCGCGCCCTCACCACCGTCACACGATATGCGATATTGCTCAACGATGCGGGTCTCTGGGGCCTCAGTCACCATCGGGGCGTTTCCTTTTGCCTGTGCTTGGTCTACGTCATCGTTATCTGCGATGATAAGGGCAAGGGCAAGAGCACCATGGGCGCATCAGCTATCGAGATACGCGGTCTGCGCAAGACCTATGCAGGCTCTGCCAAATCCCCGCCGAAAGAGGCCCTGAAGGGCGTCGATCTCGACATTCCCGCAGGCTCGGTCTTTGGTCTTCTCGGCCCCAATGGCGCGGGCAAATCCACGCTGATCAACATTCTTGCCGGGCTGGTGATCAAGAGCGCGGGGCACGTCACGATCTGGGGATTCGACCAAGACGTGAACCCACGCCAGAGCCGGGCCGCCATCGGCGTCATGCCACAGGAATTGAACCTCGATCCCTTCTTTACGCCGCGCGCAGCTCTCGAGGTGCAGGCAGGTCTCTACGGCGTGCCGAAATCGCAACGTCGCAGCGACGAAATCCTGCGCCTTGTGGGGCTTGAGGACAAGGCCGAGGCCTATGCCCGCGCACTCTCAGGCGGAATGCGGCGGCGGCTTTTGCTGGCCAAGGCGCTGGTCCATAGCCCGCATGTTCTGGTCCTCGACGAGCCGACGGCGGGGGTGGATATCGAGCTGCGCCAGATGCTTTGGGAGAATATCCGCAAGCTCAACCGCGAGGGGATGACGATCATCCTGACGACGCATTATCTTGAGGAAGCCGAGGAGATGTGCGACGAAATCGCGATCATCAATCACGGCGCGGTCGTTGCCCGCGACAGCACCGCAAACCTTCTCGCGCGTATGGATGCGCGCACGATGATCGTGGTGCCCGAGGCCGCCCCAAAAGCTCTGCCAGAGATGGAAGGCATCCGCGCGGATCGGCGCGGCGACGGAACGATAGCGCTGACCTATCATGCGGGACAAACGCGGGCCGAAGATGTGCTTGACGCCGTGCGCGCAGCAGGCATCGGCATCCGCGATTTGCGCACCGAGCAGGCCGATCTTGAGGACGTATTCCTGAAGCTCACACAAAGCGCCTGAGGCCGCCTCAACACGCGGCTGAAAGCAATCCATGCGTGCCGCGCATGTGGGGGCGAACATCAAACCGGGCCGCTCCACACTCTGCGCCGCGCGACCGCCCTCCTACCCGCGTTCCCCAATCCCGTCCTGCGCAGAAAGCCTCGCCTTAGCCGGGTTTGGCCACCAGAGGGCCAAGAACGCGCCCTCCAAGAATGTGCATATGCAGATGCGGCACTTCCTGAAGCCCCGCCTCACCCGCGTTTGAAATCACGCGGTAGCCATCCTCACCATCACCCGGACGCAGCCCCGTCATACGGCAGACCTCGCCGATGGCGCGGGTAAAATCGGCAATCTCCGCCTCGCTCGCCTCGGCTGCGAAATGATCAAACGTGACGTAAGGCCCTTTGGGGATCACCAGCACATGCACCGGCGCCTGAGGGTGTAGATCGCGAAACGCGAGGCAATGCGCCGTCTCCAGAACGGTGTCGTTCGGGATCTCGCCGCGCAGGATCTTGGCAAAGATGTTCTGGTCGTCATAGGCGTAGGGCATGGGGCATCCTTTGGTGGCGCGCCGACCGGTCAATCAGTCGGCGAAGAGGTGATCAGTTTCGGCGATCTCGCGCGCCTTGTCATGGCTGATATCGAGAAACTTCGCGATAGGGCCGGTATTATCATCGGGGCTGAACTGCTCGCGGATTATGTGGTGATGCTCGAACTCTGCGTCGCGGATCATGTCGCTCTCGAAGGTCATATCGCCCCGGATCGTGGGCAAAAGCCGCTCCAGCGTCTCGTTGCTTGTTTGCTCCCCAGCAAGACCCACGCGGGTGGCGTGACCAATCAGATACTCGTCGGTGAAAACACACTGAATTTCCAACAGACGGGTCGTGCTGCGATCGTTGCAAAAATCCTGCAACAAGTCGAGATTGCCGGGGTCCATGCAGACGATCATCTGATCGGTCTCATAGTAATCAAACAGCATCCGCATCAACGCGCGGCGGTGGCGGGTGCGCTTCTCAAGACTGGATTGAATACCGCCCAGATCGGGAAGCTCGGTGTCTTCCTCGTTAAAGAGGTAATCAATCGTGGGCACGTTGGTGACCTGCCGGATACGCTCCAACAGGCGCTTGGCGACGTGCCATTTCTTGCACACCACGATCATCAATTCGCGCTGCCGCCCAAGCGAGCTTTCCGTCTCCCAAAAACGGCTCCCGAAGCGCCGTCCGATGCGGCCCCGGTCGGTCAGAAACTTGAACAGGCTCCGCCCCTCGTTGGAGATTTTGAACTCCACCCGGTCATTGGAATAAAGCGCGCCAAGCCGCGCTTTCAGCTCCTTCGCCTCAGGGCTGATCTTGCGCGCAAAAAGCGCGTCTTGGCCCAAAAGCAGTTCATAGTGATCGTTATAAAAGGTCTGCGGCATCCCGTATTCGGTGAACATCAGGAAGGTCAGCGTGCGCGTGCGGATCTCGGCCTCGGGCACCATGTGGCGCACGAGGGTCTGAAAGAACGTCTCATCCGGAATCCATGTCGTGCGGAAAAACCGCATCACATCGCCGCGCTTTTGGACGAAATCGAGGATCCACTCAACGGTGCGGCGACGCAGGCACCACCACTGGCTGCCGATCTGGATCTGAATATCCGACGGTATCTCGCGCTGAAGCCGCAGCTTTTCCTGCGCCTTGGCCGAGGCATAAAACAGCCACTTGTTTTTCCGCTCATTGAAGAAATGGCGGTAAATCAGCCGCTCTTCCTTCATGCCGGTCTTGATCCAGTCGCTCTCGAAATAATCAAAGCTTTCAATGTAATCAACATCCTCGGCATCCAGAAACTCATGCGCATAGCGCGAAGATTTGATCGCCGCGCAATCGCCAGACAGCATGTAAAAATGCGTGGCGCGAGGGAAGGCCTGCACAGCCGCCTCCACCGCCAGAAGCGTGGCCTGCACGAGGCTCCACTCGCCCCACCCGCATTTCAGCCGCTTGCGCGCGAAGGTGACGTTGGGATTGTCGCCCAAAGCCTCTTTGATCTGGCGGAAATCTTCCGGGCTGGCGCGGCCATCGAAATGGATCGCCATATAATCGCCAGCCGCCGTCAACATCTCCGCCTGACCGATAATGGCCTCGGGATCTTTGTGGCAGAGTAATATGAAAGCGATTTTTGCCATTCGGGAAACAGACTACCCCTTGTTTCAAAGATTGTTTACAGTGATAATCGCGATAACGCAGGGTTGAAACCGCCACGGACGTGTTTTTTTAACCTGATAATCAACAATAGGCTCTAAACGGGCATCTGAGGTTTTTTGGAGACGGCAGGTATGGGTTTTCCCGGCACTTGGATGACTGAGAGCGAAAGCGTGGTGTATCGGGTGGTGCCAAAATGCGCCTGTTCCACCATCGGTCAGATCCTGTATTACTCGGACCACGGCACGTTTTTCGACGGCGACATCCATGACGCCAAGAGCGGACTGCACAAATGGGCGCTGGACGAGAGCCAGCCGCTGATCACCGCAAATGTAACCGCCCACAAAAGCCACGCCTTCACCTGCGTGCGCAATCCATACACCCGCATCCTCAGCTCGTTTTTCGACAAGATCTGCGGGATTCAGCGCAACGGAAAACGCTATCGTGGCAAGCTGGTCCCGCTTTTGATCCAGAAATACGGAATCGACGTGGGTGGCGATGATGGCAAGGACGAATTTGATCAGATCAAAAGCTTCCGGCGCTTCTTGCTCTTTGCCCGCGACACCATCCGCTGGCGCCGCCCGATGGACCCCGACATCCACTGGTCCGCACAGGCGGGCCATGTGAGCACGTTCATCGTGAACGGCGGAACCTATGACAAGATTTTCTGGACCGAGGATTTCAACGCTGGCATGCAGCAAGTGCTCGACGCGATCGAGGCCCCTCAAAGGGTCGATCTGGCCACCATTCCACGCTTCAACGAATCCGAAGGGCATGGCCCCAAGCGCGCAACCCGTCGAGGATTACTTCGACGATATGGCGATGCATCTGGTGTATGAGATCTACAAACGCGACTTCGAACTTTTCAAATATGATTTCGAGGACCCGTCAAACAAGATGCCGATTGGCGAAATTGATCTGGATGAGGTCCACGCCAAGCTGGGTGAATGAGGCACGCGCCGGATTTGGATATTTAACCCAAGAAAAAGCCAGGTAAGCATTCCTTAACCACGAATCGCGCAAGCTGGTCTTGCGGTACAGGCTGGGAAGCCGATGACCGCCCAAGGAAAAGTCGCGCGCCCGGCGGTGGCTTGCATCAGGACAGCTCTGACCGGCGCTGCCTCCGGCGCACGCATTTGATTTTTTCTTGGGTCAAACATCCAAATTCAGGCCCCTCGGCCGGGCATCAGCGCGTTCAAGGTCAGCCCCCCGTCAGAGCAGCCCTTCCGCCCGAAACATCTCCATCACATCCGCCTCGGGCCGCGCGCCGTAATGCCCGATCACCTCACGCGCCGCGATGCAGCCCATACGGCCAGAGACGCTCAAGCTCTGTCCAGTGGCCACCCCATAAAGAAAGCCCGCTGCGAATTGATCCCCCGCGCCGGTCGTATCCACAGCCGCCACGCTCTGCACAGGCACGCTGACCGTCTCTTCGCCGCGCACGATCACCACATCGGCGCCCGAGCGGGTGCAAACAATCAGCCTGCTTTCGCCTGCCGCTTTCTCAAGCGCGGCCCCCAGATCCTCAGTTTGGTAAAGCGATTTCCACTCATGCTCGTTGCCGATCACATAATCCAGATCGCGCACGAGGCCGCGAAAGTCGTCGCGGTGCCGATCAACACAAAACGGATCGCTCAGCGACACGCCCGCCATCCCACCGCCCGCACGGCAGGCAGCTGCGGCCTCGGCAAACGCCGCTTTGCCTTGTGGTTTGTCAAAGAGATACCCTTCAAGCAGCA
>CALGEH010000090.1 GCA_937881735.1 uncultured Shimia sp. | reverse complement strand
ACCTTGGGCAGTGGCTGTCAGGTGAGCGGGCCGAGATCCTTGACCACCGCGCCGCGATTGAGGAGGCGATGCCGCGTCTCAGCGCGAAAGGCTGGCGGCTTCTGGGGTGTGGCGCGTATTTTGCCTATATGGAGCATCCGTTCGATATGCCATCGGACGTGTTGGCCCAACGACTGGTGGCGGAAGCGGGCGTGCTTCTATTGCCCGGCACGATGTTCACGCCCGAGGGCGATGCGGCGGGCATACGCCAGCTTCGCGTGGCCTTCGCCAATGTGGACCGCGCCGGGATCGACACGCTTTTCACCCGGCTTGAGGGGCTGGGCTGGCCCCTTGCCCCGGGCTATACCAGCACGTAAGTAACACCGCATAGGCGGGAAAAACCGCCAAAAGATCACGGCAACAGGGAGCCGCGCGTCATGAAGGGCAAAAGCAGTATCTCAAAATCCGCCATGTGGGTTCTGATGGGTCTCTTGATCCTCGGGCTTGGCGGGTTCGGCGTGACCAATCTGGGCGGCAATATCACGCGCGTCGGCTCGGTCGGCGAGGCCGAGATCAGCGTCACCGACTATGCGCAGGCTCTGCGCTCGGAGATCAACGCGGCGCAGTCCGAGGCCGGGCGCGCGATTTCCTTCCCCGAAGTGCAGGCGGCGGGTCTTGACGACCAGATCCTCGCGCGCCTGGTGGCCGAGGCCGCTCTGGACGATGAGACGCGCAAGATGGGCATTTCGGTCGGCGATGAAATCCTGCGCGAGCAAATCCTTGTTATCCCTGCGTTTCGCGGGATGGATGGCACGTTCAACCGCGAGGCCTACCGTTTTGCGCTGGATCAGGCCGGGCTGAATGAGGCGCAGTTCGAGCAAAATATCCGTGACGAGACCGCCCGCACGATTGTGCAGGGTGCCGTCATCTCGGGCGTGAGCGCGCCGGATGCCTATACCGACACGCTTTTGCGCTATATTGCCGAAGAGCGTGACATCACTTTTGCAACCCTCGATCGCGGCGATCTGATCACCGGCCTGCCCACCCCGACAGAGGCCGATCTGCGCGCCTATCACCAATCCAACCTGCCCGATTTCACCACGCCCGAGGTGAAGCAGATTACCTATGCATGGCTCACGCCCGAGATGATCATCGACGATGTGGAGGTCGACGAGGCCAGCCTGCGCGAGGCTTATGAGGACCGCCTGCCCGAGTTTCAGCAGCCCGAGCGACGTCTGGTCGAGCGTCTGGTATACCCTGACACCGCCGCCGCCGAGGCCGCCCTTGCGTCGCTGGAGGCAGGCAGCAGCTTTGAAGATCTGGTGGAAGAGCGCGGGCTGACCCTTACCGATGTGGATATGGGCGATGTAGCGCTGGACGAGCTTGGCAATGCGGGCCTGCCCGTTTTTGCCGCCGAGACAGGCGATATTGTCGGGCCAGCCCAGACATCGCTTGGCCCTGCGCTGTTCCGCATCAACGCCGTGCTTCAGGCACAAAACACCAGCTTTGAGGAGGCCGAGCCCCTTCTGCGGGCCGAACTTGCCAGCGACCGTGCGGCCCGCGTGATCCTAGGTGCTGTGGACGGTGTGGACGACCTTCTGGCGGGGGGGGCGACACTTGAAGAAGTGGGTGCCGAGACCGAAATGCGCAACGGAACGATTGAATGGCACCCCGGCGTGAGCACGGATATCGCGGGCTATGAGGGCTTCCGCGAGGCGGCCGCCGCCGTGCAGCTGGGCGATTTCCCAGAGGTGGGTTCG
>CALGEH010000089.1 GCA_937881735.1 uncultured Shimia sp. | reverse complement strand
ACCCGCTCATGGTCGCTGTCATAGCCGCGGTGCGTAGCAAGATCGAAAGCGACCGAAACGCCCTGCTGGCCCGCGTCCAGATTGCGACGGTAAAACGCGTTGGAGTCCTCCGCCGTGGAAAAACCCGCATATTGTCGGATCGTCCAGGGGCGCCCCGCATACATGGTGGCCTTCACACCGCGCGTGAACGGTGCCGCGCCGGGAATACCGCCCATATGGGCCAATCCTTCGACATCCTCGGCAGTATAGAGCGGTTTGACGTCGATCCCTTCGATCGTCTTCCACGTCAGATCCTCGACCGTGCGGCCGCGAAGCTCTTTTTCCGCCAGCTTACGCCATGCGCCTTCTTTGTCTGTCATCCTCTTTTCCTCTTGTCAGGACCGCGGCGGGCGGTGTTTTTCCCGCGCCTGCCAGGTCAATTTTCTCTGTCAGTGTAGCCAGCCCATCCGCGCCCGCGCGCAGCCAGAATAAATCATCGTCATAGGCTTCGCGCAGCGCCGCACGCTCCGCGTCGGAAAAGACCTGCCACGGCCCCTCCCCCTCGGGCAGCTGCCGTATATCGGCCCCCCGCGCCTGCAATGCCGCCCTCAGCGCTGGCAAGTCCGGCGAAGCGTTGAGCCACTCGCGTGCGTGGCCGCGCGGCATCTCATCGACCTCATCACCCAAAAGCAGCGCCAGCTTGTGCTCCGGCAACCCGCCAAACGCTTCATATGGCGCCACGATGATCTCAACGCCCGGCAACGCACAAGCAATATCAGTGATCACATCGCGCCAGCCGCGTAGACTTCCGGCTATCTGCGCGCGCTCGACCGGTCCCGGCACATATCCTCCCCGTGCTACCGAAAAGGCAAGGCTGGAATTCCAATATGCGTCCTGAGACCGGATTGAAAATACCACCCGACGCAACCGACCGCCAAAGACTCCGTGATAGCGCGCCATCCGTTCGCCCGCACCGGGATAGAGCCGCATGTCGCGCAGGTTGCGACGCGGGGCCCCGATGAGGTTCTCATCGGCGATGACCACCCGACGCGCACCAGTGCCCTCGGCCTTGGCCAAAGCCAGCGACACGCGCCCCCGAGCACGCTTGAACTGCTCCGCAGCACTCATCAAACCCGGCACGGGAAGCGCGCCCGTTAAAAGTCCCTTACGCGTCACTTGCGGCCCCCAGACCGCCGTGCCACTGGCCCCAAGCCGTGCAGCGTTGCGTCGGAGATAATGTTGAAAACTGGTCGACGCCGTTCGATGCGCCCCGAGATGCAGTAGAATATCCATGGTCCTGCGTGCCTTATATCGCGACGCCGCGCCTTGCGGGGCCTGATGAATGGTGTCATCCATGGCTAGCCTCGAAAGCTGACCATGCGCTTAATGCAGGTTTTTGTGGCTTTGATGTGCATTTTGCCTTCGCAATCGCCCCCCGCCCCCCTATATCGTGGGACAGAGGAGAGACGATGAAATACCTACTAACCCTTGTTTTTGCTGGACTTATCAGCGCGCCTGCACTGGCCCAAGAGGCTGTTACACTGCCCGCACCGGATATCTTCGTGGACGGCACAGATGTAGATTTGAGCGAATTTTTATGGAAAAAGCGCCCGCTCGTCATCTTTGGGGAGAGCGAAAACGACCCGCAGTTCATTCGCCAGATGGCGCTTTTGAACGACCGGCTGGAAGAATTGGCGAAGCGTGACGTCGTCATTCTAACCGACACCGATCCAGAAGGGCAAAGCGCGCTGCGCACCCAATTGCGCCCGCGCGGCTTCATGCTCGCGCTGATCGTCAAGGATGGGACCATATATCTGCGAAAACCCTCGCCTTGGGACGTGCGCGAGATCACCCGCACCATCGACAAGCTGCCGATGCGCCAGGATGAAGTGCGCGAGCGGCGTGGATCTAGCTGAACGCTCATGTATCCGCCCCAATCGCCACAATAAGCAGCCGCTCGGAGCGGTCCACCAACGCCACGATCCGCTTGTCCGGGTCCAGAATGACAACGGCCCCAGGCTTGCTCAGGGCACGGAAAAACGCATCCTCCACCCCCTCGTCCATGCAGGCCCGGGCCTCAAGCCCCGAGACGCGCAGCCGCATCCCGATACCCAAATCCGCATCGATCAGCGCAAGAAGCGCCGCATCCGGCGTAAGCCCGGGTGCATCAATCGCCACGACACGCCCCTCGTTCAACATCCGCGCGGCACTGGGCACATCGCCCACCACTCGCACCGCCGATTTCATCTGCGTATCCACCAAACGATACGCAGCCGCCGCACAGGCCCGCGTGGCGGAGAACGATACGGTCTCACCGACGGCCAACCACGTCTCCACCTGCGCGCGCAGATCGCCCTCCTCGGCGCGCTGACACGCGCCCAGCATCATGGCCACAGACGCGGCAAGGAAGATCGCGCGGGGGATCATGCCGTCATTCGAACTCCATGATCACATCATCCACCGCAAGGC
>CALGEH010000088.1 GCA_937881735.1 uncultured Shimia sp. | reverse complement strand
CGATAAAGTCGCTTGAGAAGAACTAAACAGTCTCCGGTAAAACCAGGGCGGTTCAGATCGTAGCTGACCATCTCGACCTTCATCTTGCGCCGCTTGCCACGCAGGTTGAACGCCATACGCCAGCCCATGCCCGGCCCCGGCTCGCTCAGCTTGTCCGTGCGCTCCACTTCGGCCCCACGCCGCAAGGCCCGGCGCTCGAGCGCCTCGAAATCGGACACACGGCCAAACACGAACTCCATCGGAGCTTCAATATCTTCACGGGCGGAAAAGTTCATTGCTCGGCCTCTTTATGTGCTCTTTGAATGCATTGTCGCCTCAATCCAGCGTTCCCGCAAGCCAGTTGCGCAGCAAAAAATGCGCAATGGCACCTTCGCGGGCCGGGGCAATCGCAGGATTCTCTCCGGCAAAGGCATCGAGCATCTCTTCGCGTGTGACCCACATGGCGGCCTCGATCTCGGCCGGGTCGATTGTGATCTCGGCACTCACCGCATCGCCCGCACAGCCCAGCATGAGCGATGCGGGAAACGGCCAAGGCTGGCTTGCGAGATAGCGCACGTCACCCACGCGGATACCCGCCTCCTCATAAACCTCGCGGCGCACAGCCGCCTCGATCGTCTCGCCCGGCTCCACAAACCCCGCGAGCAGGGAAAACATCCGATCGGGCCAGCCCGGCGAGCGCCCCATCAGCACCGAATTGCCCCGTGTGATCAGCATGATCACGACAGGATCGGTCCGCGGGAAATGATGCCCGCCGCAAGTGCCACAAGTGCGCTGCCAGCCATCCATCGTCACTTCGCTGGACGCACCGCACCGCGCACAAAACCCGTGAATCGAGTGCCATGCAAAAAGCGCACGTGCCGTGGCCGCCAGTTCTGCATCGCGCGGACTGAGACCCACCATCACGCGGCGAAGCTCCGCAAAGACAGCATCGGGGGCGGCGGGATGCACCTGCTCGGTCGGATCAGCGAATTGTGCGAGAGCCGCCTCGTCCACGCCCTCAGGGTTCCATAGGGTCATCTCACGGGCATAGATTAACCCGCCATCGTCCTCTCGGCCCAGCAGGATCGGGACACCGTTGGCATCGCCAAAAATTGCATGATCCATCGGAAGCCGCAGAACGGCGCTCAAATCGGCCGTGACCAATGGTTTGCCACGCCAAAACGCAATCGCTTGCCCGCCTTGGGGATGCCCCTTGCCGCGCAGTTCAGCCGCCCGGTCCAGTGCAGAGCCACCAAAGGTCACCGTTTCCGCTAATTTCATATCCTGCCCCTCGGCTTTTCAGCCCGGGTGCCAGAAGCACAGCCCAGCTTCAAGCGTGCGCTGAGACAACTTCGAAAAGAAAATTCGATCATTCTACCTAGAGGCGATTACGATTACCTGATAAAACCATAGGACGTGCCCACCAGCCACTGCACCGAAATGGACCCGCCTTGCCGACATGACCTCCGAGCGCCCCAGGACAGAGCCTGAGACCAATGCCCCGACTGTCGTGGCTCAATTGCGGCTGCTGGAGACCACCGATCTTCACGCAAACCTCATGCCGTTCGATTATTTCTCGGATGCGGATAACCAGCCCTTCGGCCTCGCCCGCACTGCCACGTTGATCCGTGCCGCACGCGCGGAGGCGCGCAACGTGATGCTGTTCGACAATGGCGATGCGCTCCAAGGCACGCCGCTGGCCGATATAACCGCCCAAGAGGGCAGCGGATGGGACGGCCCCCACCCGGTGATCAGCGCGATGAACGCGCTTGGGTATGATGCAGCCACGCTTGGCAATCATGAATTCAACTTCGGGCTGCGCTGGCTTGCGCGTGCGCTCGGGACAGCGCAGTTTCCCGTGACCTGCGCCAATATAAAACTGGGCATGGCAGAGACTGCCTTGCTCCCTCCCTATCTGCTGCTGAGGCGGCAGATTTACGATGATATGGGCGCAGCGCAAAACCTCACCGTGGGTGTGATCGGCCTAGTGCCCGCGCAAATCACCACATGGGACCAGGGCCACCTGCAAGGGCGGCTGACTTCGCTCGACATGATAGAAACCGCCCGCGATCTGGTCCCGCATCTGCAGGCAGAGGGGGCGGATATCGTTATCCTGCTGGCCCATACCGGGATCGACGCAGGCCCACCCCACCGCTTCATGGAAAACGCCGCCGTGCCGCTGGCGGCTATCCCCGGTGTCGCGGCCATCCTGACGGGGCATAGCCACTCAATCTTTCCGCACCCGGGCAAGATCTCCAATCAGCGGCACGAGGCAGACAGAGGGATCGACCATGCCGCAGGGACGCTCAGCGGCACGCCTACCGTCATGGCCGGCTCACGCGGCTCACATCTGGGCGTGGTGGACCTCACCCTGGAGCGCCGCGCAGGTGTCTGGGACGTTACCGGCCACAGATCCGAAGCGCGGCCCGTGCAGGCCACCCCGGGCACGGCCCCCACCGCGCCGGATGCCGAGATGCTACGCGCGGTGGCCCCAGCACACAAAGTGACCCGCCAATTGGTCAGCGCGCCCATTGGCCATACGCCAATCGCGCTACACAGCTATCTCGCGTTGGTGCGACCAGACCCGGCGGTGCGCCTCATCAACCGTATTCAACATCAGGTCGCGGCCCGTGCCCTGCGCGGCACAGTCGATGCGGACCTGCCGCTTTTGTCGGCCACGCCATCATTCAAAACCGGGGGACGCGGCGGCGCCGACAATTACTTCGACATCCCTGCAGGTCCCATCGCCCTGCGCCATGTAGCAAACCTCTATATCTTCCCCAACAAGCTGTGCGCACTGCGCGTCACAGGCGCGGACCTGCATGATTGGCTCGAACGCTCGGTCATTTGCTTTGCCCAGATCACGCCCGGTGCGCAGGACGCCGCTCTGCACGACCCCGATATCCCAGGGCATGATTTCGATGTAATCGAAGGTCTGACCTATGAGATCGACCTGACCCAACCCGCCCGATACGACCGGCTGGGCAAATTGCTGGGCGCAGACCACACCCGCATCCACAACCTGCTCTACAAGGGCCGCCCGCTGGATCCCAACGCGCCGTTCATCCTTGCCACCAACAGCTACCGCGCCTTCGGCGGCGGCGCCTTTCCAAAACCCGATCGCGGCGCGGTCGCCTATCAGGGCAGCACGCTCATGCGCGACGAAATCGTAAATTATCTAAGTGATTGCGGCGATCTCACGCCATTGCTTGAGGGCGCGTACGACCCGCCCACCTGGCGCTTCACCCCGCAACCCGGCACGAGTGTGCTGCATTGCACTGGCCCGGGTCTGCGCGCTTATCCGGACGATATCGCCTCGGTCGGAGGGCAGGATCTGGGCCTTTCGCCCTCGGGGTTCATAGGCCTGCGCATCCCGCTCTAGTGCCGCGCGCAGCCCTTGCCAAACGCGCCCACCCCGCCTATGTAACCCCTCGAGAGGTTGGCGCGGGCAGGCACCTCGCCAACCCGGTCAGATCCGGAAGGAAGCAGCCGTAACGAGCCCCGCTTGGGTCGTTGTCCAGCCTCTCACC
>CALGEH010000087.1 GCA_937881735.1 uncultured Shimia sp. | reverse complement strand
TCTCGATGAAATCAGGGGAAACAGGTAGGAAGCGTCAGACTCAGAACACTAGCTCCCGATATTTCTCTACCTGATCTGCGCCGACTTCTGCATTTCCAACCTTGGCTTCAACCAAAGCACGCCATTCATTGGGCCCATTTTTCAATACAATGAGGCCGTCGGGGCGGTCCTTTACTTTTACCTTCTCGTTTTTGAACACGATCTCTGTGTAGGTTTCTATTTTGGCCCGTTTGCCAACGCGCTTGTCCACAGTTTTCAGAAGCTCTGCACCAAACTCCTCAATTTTGGATATGCAGGCGAGAACAATTGAGGTGGTGCGGCCCTCTTTTGAAGTAGTCGCCAAAACTGGGAAAAGCCGGGCAGCTTCCCCTTGGATCAAGTAATCGGGGCGATGCATTCACGCGTCTCCTTAAACTGGTCGTTTTAAGGATAGGTGAGGGGCGTATATTTATGCAACCTTTTGGTGAGCGCCAGTTCGGCTGAGAGCTGCACTGCATTATTTTTCGTCATGTTGGTTTTCAACGGGTGCGTTAACGCCAAAGTGCCATTGTGAAATCGCCACCAATCATGCGTCGATTTCGAGAACTTTCCAATGGCAGAGCCTCTGGCCCCTCGCCCCTTCAGACAAGCATTTGCCGTGGGAGCCATTTTCCTGACCTCTCCCAATATGGCCAATCCGCCACCCTCCGCAGCACAATCACATGAGGCTTGCCTCTTGCGCCGCGAAGCGGCGTAAACTCGAGCATGATAGACAAAGACACGCCCGGATGACGCCCCGATTGGGCAAGGAAAACAAAACCGATGCTGACCAGACGCCATTTCATCCAGACCTCCACCGCGCTTTTTGGGGCGGTGGCTCTGCCGGGACTCCGAACGCGGCTTTGCGGGGCTATTCGTCCAGGGCGATGGGCCAAAAACGACTGAACGTCGCAACTGGCAATGCAGGGCGGTCAAATTCTGGCAGGGGTAGGGTCTAACCTGTCGGACTGACCTTATGCATGAACGTCGAATACCTGAATGGCTACGTCATGCGCCCGCTCCCAGCGTGCGTGGCTTTGCGGTTCTGGCCGGCATGGAGGCAGTTGCCCGGGGCATACTGATTTCGGTATTTCCCATCTTGATGTATCGTGCACTTCAGGATGCAGGCGTCGTTTCCAAGGTCTACTTTTTCATCGGCGTTGCCTCTCTCGCGATTGGTTTGCTGGTGCCATACCTGATCCGCTTTATTCCAAGGCTTTGGATATATGTCGTGGGGGCGATGATGTTCGTCCTTGGGGCGCTGGCTGCGGCATTGGGTGGACCCGCCGCCACAATCTTGGGACTGTCCCTTACAACCTTTGCCACCGTTACCACCTTCGTTTGCTTTAACGCCTATGTTCTTGATTATGTTTCCAAAGTGGAGCTGGGAAAGCTTGAGACTTCGCGGTTGTTCTACAGTGCGCTGGGATGGACCGCAGGACCCGTTGTGGGCGTGTATCTCTATAGCTGGTGGACGCCTGCGCCGTTTTTGATCGCGGCTCTGGCGGCATTTGCCATGCTGCTCGTGTTTCTCGTGATGCGACTTGGCAACGGGAAGCTCATCGCAAAAAGACGAGCGCCCCCGGTCAATCCATTCTCCTATTTTCCGCGATTTGTTGCCCAGCCGCGCTTGATCACAGGCTGGCTCTTTGCGGTGATCCGGTCGTGCGGATGGTGGGTCTATGTGATCTATCTGCCGATCTACGCTGTGCAGAACGGGCTGAGCGAACAATTGGGCGGCATCGCTCTTTCGATTTCGAACGGCGCTCTGTTTCTCACCCCATTGATGTTTCGGTTCATGCAACGCAGTTCCGTTCGAACGGCGGTCAGAACCGGGTTTGTGATGTCCGGGCTTTTGTTTTTGACGGCGGGGGCGATAGATGACTTCCCGGTCACTACTGTCTTGTGCCTCATGATTGGCTCATTCTTTCTGATCCTTTTGGATGTATCCGCAGGTTTACCCTTCTTGCTCGCGGTAAAGCCTTCCGAGCGCACCGAAATGTCGGCGATCTATTCCAGCTTTCGCGATGTGTCAGGCATCGTCACACCGGGCGCCGCCTGGCTAGTTCTGCTGATTTCGCCAATTTCCGGCGTGTTTGTTGCAGGCGGTGCCGGATTGCTTGGTGCTTGGGTGCTCGCACGCAAGCTGCACCCGAGAATCGGCCAGGCGAGGATTTCGATAGAAAAACTTGCTGCCATCCAAGATGTTGATGCAATAGCCCTTTCTGGACAAGCGCGGATATCATAACGCGGTCGCGCGCCGCGCTTCGCCAAATCGCGTCCGAGCCCAATGCGCCCCGGCCGCGACCGCCCCAATCACAGCCAATCCCCCGAGCCGCACATTTTCGTAAGAGTTGCGTCTTGATGCGCGAATCGTGGTAAACGACTGTAAATGACTGCATGCTATTTCTGCCTTACGCTTCAGGAGTGCCCGTACGATGCTGACCAGACGCCATTTCATCCAGACCTCAACCGCACTTTTTGGGGCGGCAGCTTTGCCGGGGATCCTTCCGAGTGCGGCTGCGGCTTCTACGCAAGGAAGCTGGTCCAAATGGGATGCGCGGGTCACCCCTGCGAATTACGTGCCCGAGACGTCAAACCCCTGGGGCATCGCGCCGCGTTTCCTGCCCAAGCGGGTGGAGGCGAATGCGGGCCTGCGCCCCGGTGACATCCATGTGGATGCCGTGGCGCGCTATCTCTACTTCATTGAGCCGGAAGGCACAGCGATGCGCTATGGCGTGGCGATCGCGCGGGGAAATCTTTACGAGCCGGGCACCTACACAATCCGGCGCAAGGCGAAATGGCCCACCTGGACGCCCACGGCGGCGATGATCAAACGCGA
Organism: uncultured Shimia sp.; assembly: GCA_937881735.1. GTDB lineage: Bacteria > Pseudomonadota > Alphaproteobacteria > Rhodobacterales > Rhodobacteraceae > Roseovarius. The sequence continues at coordinate 8,440 of CALGEH010000087.1, read as the reverse complement.
GCCAAGCACCTACGCGCAATTCGCCGATGGCGTGCCGGGCGGGCCGACCAACCCGCTGGGAAGCCGTGCGCTCTATCTTTACGTGGGCAACCGCGACACCTATCTGCGTATCCACGGAACACCCAGCCCCCGCTCCATCGGCGGGCGGGCAAGCTCGGGCTGTGTGCGCATGGTGATGGCGCACATCAACGGGCTTTATGGCAAGGTGCAGACCGGATCGACAGCGGTTCTTTACCCGCCCGAGACCTACTTGACCGCCCAGAGCTGAAGGGTCAGCTTCCGGCCGTGCGGGTGCAGATCGGGCGTCCTTCGCCCGTGCGCAGAGGCAGCATCGTGGTCTCCACGGGGCCTTGATGACGATACCACAGGCACCCATCGTCGCGCACGCGCACCGCGTTCAGGTCCTGATTTGGCCCCGCCATGGCTATGATTTCTTCTGGCAGGGTCTGCACGAAGCCCGCGTTGGGGCTCGCTCCCGGTTTTGTGCAGCCACTCAGGGCAAGTGCGGCAACGGCGGTCAGGCCACAAATCTTCAAACGCATCAAACAATCCTGTCGGTGAGGAAACACTGCGCGATACTGTGGATGCAGCCTGTGCCTGATTGCAAGCGCTGCTGCAAATTTTCGCACCATGCGTTTCAGCAAAGCCACGGGAAGGTCACACCCGAGGGCTGTGCGCCTAACTGCTTGCCCCTGCGCCCCGTGCTGCCTTACACAAGAGCTTGGAACCGCTAGGGGAGGTCGAACATGCGCCGCGTGGTCGTGACAGGTTTGGGCATCGTATCATCCATCGGAAATGACGCGGGCGAGGTTTTGTCCGCGCTGAAGGCGGGCCGGTCCGGCATCACCGCCAACGAGGCTATGAAGGAACACGGGTTCCGCAGCCAAATTGCAGGCGCCGTCGATCTCGACGTGTCCGAACATGTCGACAAGCGCACCTTGCGGTTCATGGGGCCGGGATCGGCCTATGCGCATATCGCGATGGGGCAGGCCATTGCAGATGCGGGGCTGGAACCCTCCGAGGTCGTAGACCCGATGACGGGGCTCATCGCGGGCTCCGGCGGCCCCAGCACGTCTGCCATGCTCGCCGCACATCAGGTGGTGCTGAAAATTGGCGCGACCAAGCGGATCGGGCCTTTTGCAGTGCCCAAATGCATGTCGTCCACCGTCAGCGCCAATCTCGCGACGGCCTACCAGATCAAGGGCATGAATTTCTCCATTACCTCGGCCTGCTCGACCTCGCTGCATTGCATCGGCATGGCCGCGCAGCAAGTGGCGCTCGGCACGCAGGACGTGATGTTCGCGGGCGGCGGGGAGGAGCTGGACTGGACGCTCTCGTGCCTTTTCGATGCGATGGGTGCTATGTCCTCCAAATATAACGACACGCCCGAGAAAGCCTCGCGCGCGTTTGATGCGGATCGCGATGGGTTCGTGATTTCGGGTGGTGGCGCGATACTGGTGCTGGAAAGCCTTGAGCGCGCGCAGGCGCGCGGTGCGAAAATCTATGCCGAGGTGACAGGCTTTGCCGCCACGTCCGATGGTGCCGATATGGTAGCGCCCTCAGGCGAGGGCGGAGAGCGGGCCATGCGCGGCGCGCTGCGCACGCTCAGCCCCGACCGCAAGGTGAGCTACATCAACGCCCATGGTACCTCCACCCCCGTTGGCGATGTGGGCGAGGTCGAAGCGGTGCGGCGCGTGTTTGGCCAAGGCACGACACCGCCCATAAGCTCCACCAAATCCATGACAGGCCACAGCCAGGGGGCCACGGGCGCGCAGGAAGCGATCTATTGCCTCCTCGCGCTCAAGAATGACTTCATCATCCCGTCGATCAACGTGGACACGCTCGATCCCGCGCTGGCCCCCGCAGAGATCGCGACCGAGATGCGCGAGAACGCAGGGCTCGACACGGTGATGACCAACAGTTTCGGTTTCGGCGGCACGAATGGCTCGATGCTTCTGAGCAAGTTTGAAGGATAAGCCAGATGACCAATGCACTTGCCGGGAAACGCGGCCTCATCATGGGGGTCGCCAATGACCGCTCGATCGCTTGGGGCATCGCGCGCGCAATGCACGGCGCAGGGGCAGAGCTTGCCTTTAGCTATCAGGGTGACGCATTCGGCAAGCGGCTGGAGCCCTTGGCTGCGAGCGTCGGCTCGGACTTCATGGTCGATGTGGATGTGACCGACGATGCCTCGCTCGATGCGGCCTTCGCAGCCCTTAATGCGCGCTGGGGAAGCCTTGATTTCGTGGTCCACGCGGTGGCGTTTTCCGATAAAGCCGAGCTCACGGGGCGATTTTTGAACACCAGCCGGAGCAACTTCAAAAACTCGATGGATATCTCCTGCTATTCCTTCATCGAGGTGGCGCGGCGCGCGCATCCGATGATGGTGGAGAATGGTGGCACGCTGATCACGCTGACCTATCAAGGCTCCAACCGGGTGGCGCCTAATTACAACGTGATGGGCGTGGCCAAGGCCGCGCTTGAAAGCGCCACGCGCTATCTGGCCAATGACCTTGGCCCCGAAGGCATCCGCGTCAACGCGATCAGCCCCGGCCCGATGAAGACGTTGGCCGGCGCGGCAATTGGCGGCGCGCGCAGAACCTACAAACATACCGAGCAGAACACACCTCTGCGCGCCAATGCCACGCTGGAGGCGGTGGGCGGCACGGCGGTCTATCTGGCCTCAGATGCAGGCGCCTGCACGACCGGAGAGATCATCCACGTCGATGGCGGCTTTCACGTGCTGGGGATGCCGCAGGCGGAGCACCTCTGAAGGGGTTGGATCGGCGAGAGCGGCTGCTTTGAGCCCAAAGTTGCGGATGCTGCTTTGCAGAATCGACACTTGAAGACTGGCTCGCCTTGTTAGTGCGTATTAACTATGGTCGGGGCTCGGGATGTTCGATTACAGTTACAAATTTGGGAGCCTCATCAAGTGTTGAAGTATATCTATCCAGACGGAAGCCATTGTTATCGTGCAATTCATACTGCTCACGCTGTCTTCCGAAACGAAGAAGGTAAGTTAATTGCCCGTGCTGAAAAGTCCGACCAAAGCGGAATGTATGAATTTGAAATCAAAGGCTTCGAAATCTTAGAGCCGGGTGTGATCTACGAATAAGCTGGACGTCTGCTTTGTCCGCAAAGCGGTCCACCCCCGACCCATTCCCAACCTAAAGCCCCACGCCGTCGCCTAGGGTAATCTCCCCCAACAAAAACCCCGCCCAACCCCTCTAAAACCATTGCCCCGGTTCCATCAGGCCCAAATCCAGCAATTGGCGCGAGTGCCACTCGAACTGCGTCGAGTTGTGCCATTTGAAGGTCTTGATATCGAACATCGAGCCGGGGTTGCTTTTCAGCGCCTTGGCGGTGCGGAACGAGACCACGGCGGCGGTCAGGTTGTTATGCCACGGGCAGGCATAGGTGTTGTATTCTTCGTCGTTGAACGTGTGATCGGCGCGCAGTTCCAGCCCATCCTTGCAGCGAAAGAGCGCGATCCGGTCGATCTTGCGGCGCGGGGCGGGGATATGCTCCTCATAGCGCCAGCGCAGGCCGCCGAAGAAATCAAGCTGTCGCTCCTTTGGGTGGTTGTGGTTGGCGGGATCGCTGCGGGCGAGGGCGTAATAGCCTGATTTGTCCATATGCGCGTCCTCCAGGTGCACCGCGTTGGGGTGCGCGTCCAGATCGCCCGCATAGACATCCACCACGTAGCTGAGCATCGCATCGCGCCGCTCCTCGGTATGGAAGGCGAGCATCTCGCCGATGCTGCGCGTCTCGATGAACGGATAGAAAAGATATTCGGCGTTGAAGCAATAGTAGAGCCACTGACCCGCCGTGGCCTTGATGACCGCGTTCACCGCGGCGATATAGCTGTCGCCACCCGTCACGTCATAGGTCACGCGGGCCACGCGCGCCTCCACATCCGCCGGCAGTTTGAAATGCGCAGGCGCGAAGATGGCAAGTGCCTTGAACCCCGCATCGAGGTGGTGGCGCAGGGTGCTTCCCAGCTCCACCTGATCCTCGGCAAAGACGAGCGCAATCGGCCCTTTCGCCAGATGCGCCTGCCCACGCGCCAGAAAATCGTCAAGACTGCTATACTGCATCCATGCCCTCATTTGGGTTTTCGCGCCAGTTTGGCCAATTCGCCGCGCATTGCAAGACGCGGCCCATATGGTATACGCGTCGCCCTATATCCACCCCATCCGAGGCAGGTCCATGGCAGGCGCGAAAAAGCTCTATATCAAGACGTATGGATGTCAGATGAACGTCTACGATTCCGAGCGTATGGCGGAGGCTTTGGGCGGTGCGGGCTATGAGGAAATCTCCAGCCCCGAGGGCGCGGACATGATCCTGCTGAACACCTGTCATATCCGCGAGAAGGCGGCGGAGAAGATCTATTCCGAGTTGGGCCGGATGCGCGTCCACAAGGATGCCAACCCCGACCTCAAGATCGGTGTGGCGGGCTGTGTGGCGCAGGCCGAGGGCGCGGAGATCATCCGCCGCCAGCCGATGGTCGATCTGGTGGTGGGCCCGCAAAGCTATCACCGCCTGCCCGAGATGGAGGCGAAGGCCGGGGGAGGCGTGAAGGCGCTCGACACGGATTTCCCCGAGGAAGACAAGTTTGAACGGCTCAAGGCGCGCCCCAGGGCCCTGCGCGGCCCAACGGCGTTTTTGACCGTGCAAGAGGGCTGCGACAAGTTCTGCGCCTTTTGCGTGGTGCCCTACACGCGCGGGGCCGAGGCCAGCCGCCCGGCGATGCGGATCGTGGACGAGGCCAAGGGGCTGGTGGAGCGCGGCGTCCGCGAGATCACCCTGCTGGGCCAGAACGTCAACGCCTATCACGGGGCAGGCCCGGACGGGGCCGACTGGACGCTGGCCAAGCTGATCTGGGCGCTGAACGATGTGGACGGGCTGGAGCGCATCCGCTTCACCACCTCCCACCCCAACGACATGAGCGAGGATCTGATCGAGGCGCATGGCAATTGCGCCAAGCTGATGCCCTATCTGCATCTGCCCGTGCAATCGGGAAGCGACCGTATCCTCAAGCGGATGAATCGCAAACACACCGCCGAGAGCTATCTGCGCGTGATCGAGCGTATCCGCGCCGCGCGTCCCGATATCGTGCTGTCGGGCGATTTCATCGTGGGCTTCCCGGAAGAGACCGAGGCGGATTTCCAAGACACGCTGCGTCTGGTTGAGGAGGTGCGTTATGGCTATGCCTACTCGTTCAAATACTCAACCCGCCCCGGCACGCCCGCCGCAGACCGCGCGCAAGTGGACGCGGATGCCGCCAGCGACCGGCTGTCCCGGCTTCAGGCCCTGATCACCCAGCATCAGCGCGAGATCCAGGACGCGATGGTGGGCCGCGAGGTGAGCGTGTTGTTTGAAAAGCCCGGCCGGATGGAGGGGCAGATGACCGGCAAATCCGAGTATCTGCACGCCGTTCATGTGACGGCTCCCAGCCTCAAGGCAGGCGATCTGGCCCGTGTGCGGATTACTGGGAGCCAGACCAATTCTCTGGCTGGTGAGTTGATCTGACGGGCGATCACAGACCCATTGGCCGATTCGCAACTCAGGTCACGATACCGACGTCGCCCCCTTCATCTTGTGTATAACTCCATCACCGCCCCGATAGATGGGGTTTGACCCCTCCGTTTGGGGCTTATTTAGGCTTCACACAGCGGGTAAGTCTGCTACGGTAAATGGGTTATTTACGGTCTGGGTGCGGCGCGGAAACAGCGTGTGCCCGTGGGGGAACAGAAAAAGGATGAGAGCTGTGACTGAGGGATTTCTCACGTCTGCACGCAAGGTTTGGGGCGGCATTGCTGCTGCGGCGCTTGGGGCGGTGTTCATGTTTGCTGGTAGCGCTGCCACTGCTCAGCAAACCACGGTAGTTGGCGAAAATTATACACCGACAATCTGGGTCGACCCGGATGGGTGCGAGCATTGGGTCATGGATGATGGCTGGGAGGGGTATATGACCCCCCACGTCACCCGTTAGGGTATTCCGGTCTGCCGCCGGGGTAACGTCTGTGGCGTCATGAACTCGGATCAATATTTCCACACGGATAGCGCGCGGATCACAAGCGCGGGCCAACAGCAGTTGGCCAATTTCTTCCGCTCGACCGGGGCCGTGTCCTACATCATCACGGGCCACACCGACAGTCGCGCGTCTGATCAATACAATATGGACCTGTCGCTGCGCCGCGCCAATTCCGTTGCCCGTGTCGCTGCCAGCACCGGTGCACGCATCGCTGATGTGCGTGGATATGGCGAACGTATGCCAAAGGCGTCGAACAACACGCATGCGGGCATGGCGCAAAATCGCCGCGTCGAAATCATCTGTATTCGCTAGGGGGGCGATTTATGAAACTCGTTAAACTTTCGGTTGCCCTGTGCGCCGCTTTGGCTGTGTCAGGTTGCGCCGCTGGCTCCAAACAGAACAAGACCGTGGACCGCGGCTTTGACTCCAAGCACCTGAGCCAGCTCAAGGCAGGTATCTGGATCGATCCCAATGGTTGCGACCACTGGATCATCGATGACGGTATCGAGGGCTACCTTTCGCAGCGTCTGGACAAATACGGCAAGCCCGTCTGCTCGGGCACAGCCCCGCCGAACACCGCCACGGGCGCGTTCAAGCGTGGCTCGGCCATTCCGGATCCGATCTAAACAATTGCACAACATGTGCAAAAAACAGACCCGCAGGCCTCGTGCTTGCGGGTTTTCGTTATCTAGGCCCAAGTGCAGCGCTATGGCGCTTGCACCTTCCTTGCGCGCTTGGCACCATCGCCCCTGACCCGCGCATCCGCGCGCCAATGCAACGGAGATCTGTTTGCCCCCCACAGAGCTGCCCACCGCCGCCGCCGATCCATCCGCCCTGCACAAGGATGTGATTGAATTCCCTGACAACTTCCTGCTGATCGATCTTTGCGGTGAGCATGACAAAAATCTCGCCGAGATCGAGCAGACCCTTGGAGTGCAGATTCTGCGCCGGGGCAACCAACTGGCCATCCATGGCGAAGCGTCCCAGGTCGCCGAGGCCTCCGGCGTGCTTCAGGCCCTTTATGATCGTCTTGAGGGCGGCAAGGGGGTGGAGCATGGCGATATCGACCGTGAATTGCGCATGGGCGGCTCGGATGCGGGCACAGTTGCTGCAAAAGGTATGCGCGCGGGCGACCAGATGGAAATGTTCAAGGGAGGGCGGGTCGAGATCAAGACCCGCAAGAAGCTGGTCGAGCCGCGCACCGATGCTCAAAAGGCCTATGTGCGCTCGCTTTTCGCCAATGAGCTGGCGTTTGGCATCGGCCCCGCCGGCACCGGCAAGACCTATCTGGCCGTCGCGGTGGGCGTGTCGATGTTCATCGAGGGACATGTGGACCGCATCATCCTCAGCCGTCCGGCGGTGGAGGCGGGCGAAAAGCTTGGCTATCTGCCCGGCGATATGAAGGACAAGGTCGATCCCTACATGCAGCCGCTTTATGACGCGCTGAACGACTTTTTACCGGGCAAGCAGATGGCCAAGCTGATCGAGGACAAGAAGATCGAGATTGCGCCATTGGCCTTCATGCGGGGGCGGACTTTGGCCAATGCGTTCGTGGTGCTGGACGAGGCGCAAAACGCCACATCGATGCAGATGAAGATGTTTCTCACGCGCCTTGGCGAAGGCTCGCGCATGGTCGTCACCGGCGACCGCACGCAGATCGATCTGCCGCGCGGGGTGCCCTCGGGGCTTGCGGATGCCGAGCGTCTTCTCAGCACGATCCCGAAGATCAGCTTCAATTACTTCACCTCCAAAGATGTCGTGCGCCACCCGCTGGTTGCCGCGATCATCGAGGCCTATGAGGCCGATGGCTGACCCCGATCAGACCCTCACGGATGTGGTGATCGACGAGCCACGCTGGGAGGCGGCGGGCCTCGTGGCCATCTCAGCGCGCGCGGCGGAGGCGACGTTGCGCCATCTGGATATCGACCCAGGCGCCTATGAGATCGCCGTTCTGGGCTGTGACGATACGCGGATTTCCGCGCTCAACGCAGATTTTCGCGATAAATCGCAGGCGACGAATGTGCTGAGCTGGCCCAGCGATGACCGCGCCGCCGATGTCCCTGGCACCCGGCCCGCGCCCCCTTGCGACATGGACGCAGAGCTTGGGGATATCGCGATTTCCTATGATACCTGCGTGGCTGAGGCGGCGGCGCAAGGCAAGAGCCTCGCCGATCACACGACCCATCTGATGGTCCACGGCGTGCTACATCTTCTGGGTTATGACCATATCCGTGACGAAGATGCCACGTTGATGGAGACAACAGAGGTGCAAATACTTGGCAAACTGGGTATTGCCAGCCCATATTGACGTAAAGGGGCAGGGCCCCGTTTTGGAACAGGACACAATGGGCGACAGCAACGACGGCTCCTCTAACGCAGCGCAGGGCGCGCAGACGGACACAG
>CALGEH010000086.1 GCA_937881735.1 uncultured Shimia sp. | reverse complement strand
CAACAGCGCCGCTGCTCTGACCGAGTGGCGCGGTCTTTGCGCGGCGTCATGAAGAATGCTTCCCGCCATGGCTAAGGCCGGCCCGAATTTTTCTCAGGATGACCTCTAACCTGCCCGTTAGGCCCTTATGCGGCGTAGCCATCGCCTTCGGAATCGAGGATCGCCATAAGCTCCGCCAGATGCTTGTCGCCTTGGCCGGGATAGCTCTCAAGCTCCTGCGCGGTCTTCTCGGCAATCTCATCCGAAAGCACGCGCAAAGGCTGTCCGGTTTGCAGGGCGCGGATATATGTCTCTGCCGCACGCTCGAAATAATAAAGACGGTTGAACGTGTCGGCCACGCTATCGCCCATGATCAGGATGCCGTGATTGCCCATGATCATCACCTTTTTGGAAGGGTCATCGAGCATCCCCGCACAGCGCGTGCCCTCCTCCTCGGTGGCAAGCCCGCCATAGCCGTCGTCGATCACATAGCGGTTGAAGAAGGTGGCGCAGTTTTGATCGATCGGCAAAAGGCGGCTGTCTTGGAGCGACGCCAGCACCGTGGCGTGGATCGAGTGGACATGCATCACGCAGCGGTGGTGCGGGCAATGCCGGTGCACCGATCCGTGCAGCCCCCATGCGGTGATATCCGGTGCGCCGGGGCGGTTCAGCACATCGGGGTCATTGGCATCGAGAAGCAGCAGGTCCGACGCCTTGATCCGCGAAAAATGCGCCTGATCAGGGTTCATCAGGAATTGCGTGCCCTCATCGTTCACCGCGAGGGAAAAATGATTCGCTACCCCCTCATGCAGGTTCAGCCGCGCGGTCCAGCGGAAGGCGGCGGCCATCTCGCAGCGTTCGGTCCAGTGGGTGATATTGTCGGGAACGGGGTTCAGCATGATGGCCTCCTAGGTGTGGGTTGTCTTTAGTATCGGCAGGGTAGGGGCCTCTGGCAAGGGGGGCTTGCCAGTGCGCTGCAATCCGGTGTCAGGTAAGCGCGCTGGAGGGGCCATATGACGACACGCGACAACATTCTTTTCATCATCATGGATCAGTTTCGCGCTGATTGCCTGCACGGGGCTTTGGCGGACCATGTGGAGTTGCCCCATTTGCGCGCTTTGATGGGGGAGGGGGCTTATTTCGCCAACCATCATTCGGTCTGCAACCCGTGCGGACCGTCGCGTGCGTCGATCCTCACCGGGCAATACGCGATGAACCACCGCGCCGTGCGCAACGGCACACCCTTGGCCGCTGACAAGCCGACTTTGGGGACGGAGCTGCGCCGGGCGGGGTATAAACCGCTCCTTTATGGCTACACCGATATCGCGCAGGACCCGCGTGGGCGCGACCCGAACGATCCGGCCCTGCACACGTATGAGGAGGTGGCCGCAGGGTTTTCCGAGGTGGTGGAGATGCGGCTAGAGGAAAGCATCCCGTGGCGCGCGCATCTCAAGGCCAAGGGCTATGACGTCCCGCCATATCCGGAGATTTTCCGCCCCCAGGGCGATGCAATCAACGCCCCAGCGCTTTATAGCGCCGAGGATAGCGATACGGCCTTTCTCACCGATCGATTCCTGGAGGATATCGCGGCCCGTCCGCCCGGCTGGTGTGCGCATCTGACCTACATCCGGCCTCACCCGCCGCTGGTGGCCCCTGCGCCCTACAATACGCTTTACAACGCGACGGACATGCCAGCCGCTCATGCGCCCAACGGTGCGCATCCTTTCGATGTGATCGCCCGAGACAAGGCCCGCGCCTCCAATATGGTCGTCGGCCAAACCCTTGATGATAGCGCAGAGACCGTGGCGGCCCTGCGCGCGGTTTATTTCGGGCTGGCCACGGAGGTGGATCACCATATCGGGCGCATTATCGCGTGGTTGAAATCCTCGGGCGTGTGGGACGAGACGCTGCTGGTCGTGACGGCCGATCATGGCGAAATGCTGGGCGATCATGGGATCTGGGGCAAGATGAGCCACCACGCCGCCGCTTATCATGTGCCTTTGATCCTGCGCGTGCCGAGCGGGCAGAGAGGTGTTCAGATCACCACGCCGACCGAGTCAATCGACGTGATGCCGACCATTCTTGAGCGGGTGGGCCTGCGCCCGCCTGACACAGTCGATGGCCGCTCGCTTTTGCCGTTTGTGGTCGGGCAGGGAGCGGCGCGCACCCACAGCTATTCCGAACTTGATTTCGGCGATCCCATCATGCCCACAATTTGGCAGGAGCGGCTTGACCTGCCTGAAAATGAGGCAAATCTCGCGATCCTGCGCGGTGCGGCCCATAGCCTCGTTCAGTTTGCGGCAGACCTTCCCTCCCTCTTGATCGAGCACGCCACTGGGGCGGATATGAGCACTGAAAACCCTGCACTTTTGGCCGCTATGACCCAAGAAATGCTGCGCCACAGAATGCGCAACCCAGAGGGACGCTTTGCGGCTACGAAGATTACGTCAGAGGGCGTTCAGACGGCCGCCGCGCCTTGAAAATAATCTCAAGCGAGGGATTGACCCGATGCGATATGTGGTTGTTACATATACACCATTAAATTGACGCCGGGGCGCCCGGCCGAACCGAGACCATCCGGGGCCGCCAAAAGGCCCCCAAACGCCCGGCTGCTCGGGCATAAAACCACACGGGACACCCGTGGGAGACTGACAGATATTGGAGGATCTGAATGAAACGTATTCTACTTTCCGGAGTAGCGCTCTTTGCGCTACCCGCGGCCGCGATGGCCAATTGCCCGGCGGTCACGGTGGCCGATATGGGCGGTATCGCGATGGGGGATTATCCCCAACAGTTTGAGCTGAGCGCCTTTCAGGAGGCCGCCGGCTGCACCATGGAATTCTCCGCTAACCCCGAGATCGAGGCGCTGAACGCTGCGATCCGCGGCAACGGCGACCTGCCCCCCTTGGCCGAGCGTCTGCCGTCGGAGCCTCTGGTCGTCGTGCCGTATGACAGCATCGGCCAGTATGGCGGCACGCTTGACGTGCTCTCGAACGCGACCGAGGCCGGCACGTCCGATTTCCTCAGCGTGCGTCACGTCAACCTCGTGCGTTACTCGGATGATCTTCAGACCATCGTGCCCAATATCGCCAAGGGCTGGGAATGGAACGAGGACTACACGCAGCTGACATTCATGCTGCGCGAGGGCCACAAATGGTCCGATGGTGCGCTGTTCACCTCGGCTGATGTGAAATTCTGGCATGACAACCTCATGCTGGACACCAACATCTTCGAATCGCCCAAGGATTACGTCCTTGTGGGTGGTGAGCAAATGACCGTCGATGCGCCCGACGCCACCACGGTGGTGTTTAACCTGCCCGCGCCCAAGCCGGGCCTGCTCGCGCATTTTGCGACATCTTATGCCCAAGGTTTCCAGCCCAAGCATTTCCTTGGTCAATTCCACCCGGCGATTAACGAAAACGCTGACGCGATGGCGCAGGAAATGGGCTTTGAGAACGGTTATGCCGTTATTTCCGCCTATTACGGCAGCTCGGACTGGACGGATACGCCCTCACCGCTGCTGAGCAACCCTGAGAAGGTCGGCAATCTGCCCGCCGATGTGGTGCCCACGCTGGAGAGCCATATCTACATCTCGGACACGACTGAGGGTCGTCAGCTTGTGGCGAACCCCTACTTCCACCAGGTCGACACCACAGGCCAGCAACTGCCCTATATCAGCCGTCAGGATGAGGTCTACATCAACGACAATGAGGTCCGTATCCTCAAGCTGGTCAATGGCGAGGTGGATTACAAATCGCAATCCGTCCGTCTGGAATCCGCGCCCCTGCTCTTGGAAAACCAAGAAAGCGGCGACTATTCCATTCAGCTGAAGCCGACCGTGGGCATGCCCGCGTTCTCCTTCAACCTGACCTCACCGGATGCGGCCAAGGCCGAAGTTTTCGGCAACCTCACCTTCCGCGAGGCGATGTCGGTTGCGATCAACCGCGACGAGCTGAACGAGGTTGGCTTCTTCGGGCAAGGGACGCCTACGCAAATCCTGCCCTTCAACCCGGTGCCGAATTTCGTGGACCCCAAATGGGCCAGCCATATGGCACAGTATGATCCAGAGCTTGCAAAAACCAAGCTGGACGAAATCGGCATGGTCGATACCGATGGCGACGGGTTCCGCGAGCTTCCCAATGGGGATGCGCTGGTGCTGAACATGCAGTTCTCCACCCAAGGCATCGCCGGGAACGTGGTCGAGCTTGTTGGGCAATACTGGGCCGATGTGGGCGTGCAAACGACGGTGAAAGAAGTCACACCGGATGAGTATCGCTCGGCGCAATCGTCGAACCTTCTCGACGTGGGTCTCTGGCAGTATGGCGCGCCTTTGGCGATCCATAGCGGTCTGAACTCCTTCTTCCGCGCGCCGTTCGGCACGTATTTCGAGCACCGCACAGGTATGCTCTGGGGCGAATGGCTGGACACTGGTGGGGCATCGGGTGTTGAGCCTCCACAATTCGTGAAGGACCTGTCGGATAATATCGATGCGTTCCAATCCGCGACCCCCGGCTCGGATGAGCAGGCGGCGCTTGGTGCGGCCCTCGTCGAAGGCTTTGTCGGCAACATGGTGATGATTGGTACAGTCAGCTCGCCCGAGCCGATCTATGCCAGCAACAAGCTGCAGAACTTCACCGAGTTCAAGACTTGGTCCTTTGAGTATTACCGGACCTACCCCTACCGGGGCACACAGTGGTGGCTGACCGAGTAAGCTCGGCCATCGTCCTTGGGCGGGCACTGCCCCGCCCGAGGCGCCTTTCCAGATGATGCGGGGACCGCCCCACGCCAGAATTCAGGGACGCCTCATGCTCAATTTCGCGCGCTTCGTGGCTATTCGCGCCGTAATGGCGATGATCACGTTGGTCATTGTATCGCTGGTTGTCTTCTCGCTGATGGAGCTCGTGCCGGG
>CALGEH010000085.1 GCA_937881735.1 uncultured Shimia sp. | reverse complement strand
AGGATATTGGTCTTGACCCAGCCATTCTCAACGGCAGGAAACTCATACCCTGTCGCCCATTGTTTTGAGTTTGTCTCAGCCCGGAACGTATACTCTCCCGCCTTGAACGCCTCGAAAGCCGCCCCTGCATCAGCGAAATACTCAAGCCGGATACGGTCGAAATTATGCCGCCCCTTGTTGATCGGCAGGTCCGCGCCCCAATATTCCGGGTTGCGCTTGTAAACGATACGCCGGTTCACATCATAGCTTTCAAGCATGTAGGGTCCTGAGCCGGGTGCCGCATCCAGACGCGGTTCATCCAGCCGGGCACCCGTCTCGGCGTACCACGCGCGCGGGAACACAGGCGTGCCGCCCACCTGATCAATCAGGCTGCGGCGCGAGATACCATCGGCAAAGGTGAACTTGACCCTGTGATCGCTCAGAGCCTCGGCCCCGGTAATGCGCAGCTTGACCGCATCCGCATAGGATTTCAGACCCTGTTCAAGGAAGAGGTTGTGCGAAAAGACCACATCATGCGCCGTCACCGGCGTGCCATTGGAAAATCGCGCCTCGGGGCGCATATTGAAAATCACGAAGGTCTTGCCCTCGTCATATTCAAGGCTCTCGGCCAGAAGGCCATACGCCTCGCCGTAAACATCCGCAGGAAGGCCCCCGCTCGTGGCGGGCATATCGCCCAGAAGGCTCTCATAAACCATCCACGAGAGCGCACCCGCGCGCCCTTTGCGTGTGAACGGATTCATGGAGTCGAACGTGCCAGACGCCGCAAGCGAGATTTCTCCGCCTTTGGGTGCGTCGGGATTTACATAATTGAAATGGGTATAATCCTCGGGATAGCTCAGTTCGCCAAAGAAGGAATAGCCATGCGACTTGATGAGACCCTCCTCAGCAAGCGCCGCCCCGGCGGCAAGCGCGCCAATGGCCAGCCCCATGAACGCGCCCCCTACGGAACCCAGCCGCACACACATCTCAGCACGCATTGTGCGCGCCAGCCCTGTTTGTTTAGGTCCGGTCATTGTCATACCTCCTGACAGCACTCGTTTTTATGTGGTGCGTTTTTGCTGCCGTGCAAGCTAATGGCAGCGCCGCCAAACATTCAACCCATCCCCGGCGATTTACCGCATATCCAGCGCCCAAGAAAAAGGCCGCCTGCCCAGTCGGGCGGCGGCCTTGGATCACGTCGCGGCGCGGTTTCAGTCGTCGAGACTGTCGAGATAGGCGATCACGTCCGCCCGCTCGGCACTGTTTTTCAAAGCATAGCTCATGGCAGTGCCGGGCGCATAGGCGCCGGGATTCTCAAGGAACGCATAGATGTTCTCAGGCGACCATTCGCCGTCCAGATCTCCCAGAGCGGCCGTGTATGCATAGCCGTTGGCGGCACCCTTTTCGCGACCGACTACCCCGTAAAGATAGGGGCCGACACCGTTTTCACCTGCGTCAAGCATGTGGCAGGCGCGGCATTTGTTGAACACCCGTTCACCTTTGCTGGCTTCGCCTGCGGCCAGAATGACCTCGATCGGCACTTCTTCCTCGACCACTTCTTCTTCCGCGCCGGTGTCAACAATATAACCCTGCACGACTTCCTCGCCGTGGTCTCCGTGAGGCACGCTGGCCTTGTAAACGTTCTCAGCCGCATACTTGCCCAGAAGGAAGACAAGCAAAGCCCCGCAAAAAGCTCCGGTGATCTTGGTTAGGGTCATCGTGTCGAACATAAATCCCGCATCCATAATGTGTTTATTTGCGGGGTATCTATCCGCTTCCCCTCCCTTTGCGCAAGGTATAGTTTCCGCGACCAAACGCCCCTGATGGGGGAAATGCCGGGGAGCGCCGCATGACCAAATCGATTGCTTTTCAGGGCGAGCCGGGGGCCTATTCCCAACAGGCCTGCCTCAAGACCTATCCGGATCTTACGCCGCTTGCCTGTAAAACCTTTGAGGATGCGATCGAGGCCGTGCGCTCGGGTCAGGCCGAGCTTGCCATGCTGCCGGTGGAGAATTCGACCTTCGGGCGGGTTTCAGATGTCTATCATCTGCTGCCGGAATCGGGGCTTCATATTGTGAACGAGGCGTTCGTGCGGGTCTCTATCGCGCTCATGGCTTTGCCGGGGGTGGCGCTTGAGGATATAAAACAGGCAATGAGCCACCCGATGCTTTTGGGCCAATGCCGCGCGTTTCTGGCCAAGCATGGTATAGAGCGTGTCACGGGTGCCGATACCGCAGGCTCCGCGCGTCTGGTTGCAGAGCTCGCCGATCCGAGCACCGCAGCGCTGGCCGCTGATCTGGCCGCGGAGATTTACGGCCTCAATATTCTCGCACGCGAGATCGAGGATGAGGGCAACAACACCACCCGTTTTCTCGTCATGGCCCGCAAGCCAGACCTCAGCCGCCGTGGCCCGGACGGCATGATCACCAGTTTCGTCTTTCAGGTCCGCAACATTCCGGCCGCTCTCTATAAGGCGATGGGGGGGTTTGCGACCAACGGCGTCAACATGACCAAGCTCGAAAGCTACATGGTGGGCGGATCTTTTTCCGCCACACAGTTCTACGCGGATGTCGATGGGCACCCAGATGACCCTTCTGTTTCACGCGCACTTGAGGAATTGGACTACTTCACATCCGAAGTGAAACTTTTGGGCGTCTATCCGCGCGACCCCAGCAGAGACTGATTTTCTCGTAAATACAATGCTTTGAACGCCCGCAGGACCTCGCTTGCGGGCGTTTTGCGTCACGGAATGCTCTCATGTTGATCACGCGCCCGCGCGCCAGTGTGCACGCGTTTTCACAGGCGCGCGAGGTCCATATCTTTCTCGGAAATTGCCCCCTAACTATAGCTCATGACGACGGGCAACACCGCCCACACAACATGAAAACAGATAGTTCAGGAAAGGACTTCACAATGCGCTCCATCAGCATCATCGCCCTCATCGCCGCCACCGCAACACCGGCTCTGGCAACACAACAAACCTCCCTCACGCTCACACCAGCACCCTACAGCGCCTCTGCAACACTTGCCGAGCTCAGCACCGAAGAGCGCAAGCCAAACACCTTCGCCGAACTCAGCGTCGAAGAACGTGCGGCAGGCAGCTTCGCCGAACTCAGCGTTCAAGAGCGTAACGACAAGTTTGCCGAACTCAGCGTCCAGGAACGCAACGAGAAATTCGCCGAACTCAGCGTCCAAGAGCGTAACGAGAAGTTCGCCGAACTCAGCGTTCAGGACCGTAACACACGTATCGGCTAAGGCACCCCCGGCTCCACAGTCCCTTGGACCGTCCCTCCCGAGGGGTTGTGGACCACCCAAAAGGCGCGCAGGCCCTCCAGCCTGCGCGCCTTTCAAATGTTCAGTTATACCCGAGTGCTTAGCTGCGTTGCGAATACCGATCTTCAAGCTCGCGCGCATAGGTGGCGATGCGCTGTTCAAATCGCCGGGTCACGCTGGATTTGGCCAGTTTCAGCGATTGCAGCACCAAGCGTGCCCCAAGATTTTTCGGATGCACATCAGCCACAAAGCTCAACCGCGTGCGCCCGCGCGACAGCGCCACAAGTTCCACGATCGTATCAACCGACACATTCGGCGAGTTGGTGTGGAACCGCATCACGTTGGGCGGATTGAACCGCCCCTTGTTTGCCGGAGACCCAGAAGTAAGGATACTGGGTTATGGAA
>CALGEH010000084.1 GCA_937881735.1 uncultured Shimia sp. | reverse complement strand
TAGTGCCCTCAAGCGGCAATATCGGCGCAGCCGAGGCCGTTGATCAGACTTTCCAAAGATTGAATTGGCGGAAACTCGCACATCAACGCATTGCTATCTTCGATGAAAGGCCTCGACATGACCCAAGCAGCCCCAATGGTCGAAATCTGGCGCGGCCCGTTGGCCGAAAGCCTGCATAGCGGCCACGCCGTGATCTGTGACGCGGGTGGCGATATCGTGGAGGCTTGGGGCGATCCGCAAACGCTGGTTTTGCCGCGCAGTTCCGCCAAGATGCTGCAAGCGCTCCCCCTTATGGAAAGCGGTGCGGCGGCGGCACATGGGCTGACGTCTGAGCATCTCGCACTTTCATGTGCATCGCATAACGGGGCCGAAGCGCATACGACCCGCGTGGCCGCATGGCTGGACGCTCTGGGGCTTATCGAGGGCGATCTGCGCTGTGGCCCTGATGCGCCAACGGGCGAGGACGCCCGCAACGCCCTGATCCGCGCAGACACTGAGCCTTGTCAGCTTCACAACAATTGCTCTGGCAAACATGCGGGATTTCTCACGCTGAGCAAGCATCTTGGCGCAGGTCCCGAGTATATCGACCCAGATCACCCCGTGCAGATCGCCTGCCGTGCAGCATTTGAGGAGGTCACGGGCGCACCCTCACCGGGATACGGGATCGACGGATGCTCGGCTCCGAACTTCATGACCGAATTGCACAACATGGCCCGCGCCATGGCCAGTTTCGCAGCCGCCACGGATGGTGCAAACGCGCGCCAATCGGCGATGGTCAGCTTGCGCGAGGCGATGATGACCCACCCCGATCTTGTCGCGGGCGAGGGCCGCGCCTGCACCGAGCTGATGCGGGCCTGCTCAGAGCCTGTGGCGCTCAAGACCGGGGCTGAAGGATTCTTCATCGCCATTCTGCCCGCGCGCAAAATTGGCCTCGCGCTCAAGATCACCGATGGGGCCACGCGGGCGGCTGAATGTGCCGTGGCGGCCCTTCTCGTGCGCCTCGGCGCGCTCGATCCCGCGCACCCGGCGGCCAAGCGTGTGCTAAACGCGCCGATCCTGAACGCCGCAGGCCGCGTGACCGGCGCGATCCGCCCCGCCGCAAGCCTCGCCTGAGCGCGGCGATTGGCCTTGCAAGGCCGCGCCCATAGGTGCAGCATCAAGGCGTTCTCAGGGCGGGCCGGAATTACTCACCGGCGGTAGAGGGGATGCGCCCCCAAGCCCGCGAGCGGCTTTCCGGCGGGCAGCTTTGAGACCAGCCCCGGGCGGCACATATCACTTGCTACCCTACAGCCGGTTTTCAAACACCACCTTGCGAAAAAGTGTCAGCAGATCTGGTGCAAATCCACAGCCGACGGTCACAGTCCGGATGAGAGAGAACGCCGGGAAGCGGGGCCTTAGGGCCGCGCTGGTGCGTGGCACTTTTCCTGTCGTCTTTCGCCTTGGGCGGTTTGTGTCGATATAGAAAAGGACTACACCATGACACTCCCCCAATATGCCTTCATCAAGGCCAATTGGCATGCTCCCATCGTATCGTAGAGCGCGCCCTTCCCGGATTTTGCGAGGTGATCCCGCCAGAGCAGGTCGATGTCTTCGACGTGCCCGGTGCGTTTGAAATGCCGCTTCTGGCGCGCGATCTGGCCCTGACAGGGCGCTACGCCGCCGTGGCCACCGCCGCCCTCGTGGTGGATGGCGATATCTACCGGCATGATTTCGTGGCCTCTGCGGTGGTGGATGGGCTGATGCGCGCTGGCATGTACAGCGGCGTGCCGGTCCTGTCCGTGTCACTCACCCCGCACCATTTTCAGGAGATGGAGCATCACATGTCCATCTATGCCGCGCATTTTGTCGAAAAGGGGCGCGAGGCCGCGCGCGCGGCGCTGATGATCGGGAAAACGCGGGCACACCTCGCCGCGTAGGCTCAGGTGCGGCGGGCGTCAGGCAAACTCGCTCGCCGCATATCCTTGCAAGTAAAGAAGCGCCGTCAGATCGCCGTGCATCACCCGCACGTCACACTGTGCCGCGACACTGGGTTTAGCGTGCAGCGCCACGCCAGTTCCCGCTCGCCCGAGCATACCCAGATCATTGGCTCCGTCGCCCACGGCGATCACATCGCCCGCGCCGATCCCGAGCCAGGCTGTGATCTCCTCCAGCGCCGTGACCTTCGCCGCGCGCCCAAGAATAGGCCGCTCCACCTCACCACTCAGCACACCACACGCCACGATCAAACGATTCGCACGGTGCGCGTCAAAGCCCAGCACCTCCGCCACATGCGCGGTAAACGCCGTAAATCCGCCCGACACGAGCGCCGCATAACCGCCCTGCGCCTTCATCGTCGCCACGAGCGCCCGCCCGCCGGGCATGAAGCTGATCCGCGTCTCAAGCACCCGGTCGATCACCGCCTCGGGCAGGCCTTTCAGGAGCGCCACCCGCTCCACCAACGCACCTTCAAAATCAATCTCGCCATTCATGGCCCGCGCGGTGATGTCCCTCACATGCGCGCCCACGCCCGCTTCCTCGGCCAACTCGTCAATACATTCCTGCTCGATCATCGTGCTGTCCATATCGGCCAGAAGCATCCGCTTGGCACGCCCCTCGGCGGCTTGCACGATCAGATCAGTGCGCAGTCCCTGCAGTTCCTCCCAGACCTGCCACCGGTTCGAAGGCATCTGCTCCAGCGAAAATTCCGCCGCCTCATCGGGGCTCAGCCACTGAACACTGCCGCCGCCCCACGCATTGCGCAGGCTTTCAACCAAAGCAGGGTCCAACGCGCCCTTGGGCGCAATCAAGGTGGCGACATACATGATCCAAAGTTTCCGATCGTAGCTGTTTCGTGTCGCCAAATGGCGCTCAAGCGGCGCTATAGCGCCATTTTCCGGCTTGCGAAAGCCCGCGCCGGGCCGTAGCCCTGCATGTGGGACACCCTTCCCCAACGAAGGGCGCTTATCTGGAAGGATAGCATCAATGACTATCGACGAACCCGGCACGCGGCCGGCAAATCCGCGTTTTTCATCCGGCCCCTGCGCGAAACCCCCCACATTCAATGTCTCGCAACTGGCGGACGCTCCCCTTGGCCGCAGCCACCGTGCCACCGTGGGCAAGGACCGCCTTAAATCCGCGATAGACGACACGCGCGAAATCCTCGGCATCCCCGACGACTACCTCATCGGCATTGTGCCTGCCTCTGACACGGGCGCATATGAAATGGCGATGTGGAACCTTCTGGGCGCGCGCAAGACCGAAATGCTGGCGTGGGAGAGCTTCGGCGCAGGCTGGGTCACCGACGCGGTCAAACAACTGAAAATCGACGCCGAAGTGAAGACCGCCGAGTATGGCCATATCGCGGATTTCGGCACGGTCGATTTCGACAATGACGTCTGCTTTACGTGGAACGGCACCACCTCGGGCGTGCGTCTGCCAAGCGGCGATGCGATCCCGTCCGATCGCGCGGGCCTTACCCTGTGCGACGCCACATCGGCGGCCTTCGCGCAGGACCTCGCCTGGGACAAGCTCGACGTGACCACTTTCAGCTGGCAAAAAGTGCTGGGCGGTGAGGGTGCGCACGGGATGCTCATCCTCAGCCCCCGCGCGGTCGAGCGGTTGGAAAGCTACACGCCGCCTTGGCCGCTGCCGAAGATTTTCCGTCTGACGAAGGGCGGCAAGATCATCGCGGGCATCTTCGAGGGTGCGACGATCAACACCCCCTCGATGCTCGCAGTCGAGGATTACCTTCTCGCGCTCGACTGGGCCCGCTCGGTCGGTGGGCTTGAAGGGCTTATGGCACGCGCCGATGCGAACGCGGCGGTGATCTGGGAGTTCTGCGAGGGCCGCGACTGGATCACCAATCTGGCCCATGACCCGGCCACCCGCTCCAACACCTCCGTCTGCCTCAAATTCACCGATCCGCGCATCACCGATGGGGCGGCTTTCGCCAAAGCCATCGCCAAGCGGCTGGAGGCCGAAGGGGTCGCCTTCGATATCGGGGCCTACCGCGACGCGCCTCCGGGCCTGCGCATCTGGTGCGGCGGCACTGTGGAGACCGCAGATATCGCGGCCCTCATGCCGTGGATCGAATGGGCGTTCGAGACCGAGATAGCATCGCTGCCGGGCTGATCCCCGCGCCTGCGCGACACCCAACATCAACATATTCATGAAGAGAGGAGCCCCAAATGGCCCCCAAAGTTCTCGTCTCCGACAAGCTCTCCGAGACCGCCGTTCAGATTTTCCGCGATCGCGGCATCGACGTGGATTTCCAGCCGGACCTTGGCCGCGATAAAGACAAGCTTGCCGAAGTGATTGGCAAGTATGACGGCCTTGCCATCCGCTCGGCCACGAAAGTAACCGAGAAGATCCTCGCCCGCGCGACCAACCTCAAGGTGATCGCGCGCGCAGGCATCGGCACCGACAATATCGACAAGCTCGCGGCGTCCAAAAAGGGCGTGATCGTGATGAACACGCCCTTCGGCAACATGATCACCACAGCGGAACATGCCATCGCGATGATGTTTGCCGTGGCCCGCCAAATCCCTGAGGCGAGCGCCTCTACCCAGGCCGGGAGGTGGGAGAAATCCAAGTTCATGGGGGTGGAGTTGACCAACAAGACGCTGGGCGTCATCGGTGCAGGCAATATCGGCGGAATCGTTTGCGACCGTGCGCGCGGCCTGAAGATGAAAGTCGTGGCCTATGATCCGTTCCTGACCGAGAAGAAGGCCGACAAGATGGGGGTGGAGAAGGTCGATCTCGACACGCTTCTGGCGCGCTCGGATTTCATCACCCTGCATGTGCCACTCACCGATCAGACCCGCAATATCCTCAGCGCCGACGCGCTGGCCAAGACCAAGAAGGGCGTCCGGATCATCAACTGCGCACGCGGCGGCCTGGTGGATGAGGCGGCGTTGGCCGAGCTGATCACATCCGGCCATGTGGCGGGCGCGGGCTTTGACATCTTTGCCGAGGAACCTGCAACCCAGAACCCCCTCTTCGGCCTGCCCGGCGTGGTTTGCACCCCGCATCTGGGGGCCGCCACCGCCGAGGCGCAAGAAAACGTGGCCATTCAAGTGGCCGAGCAGATGTCGGACTACCTTCTGACCGGGGCAGTGACCAACGCGCTCAACATGCCGTCCGTGACGGCGGAAGAAGCCAAGGTGATGGGCCCTTGGATCAAGCTCTCGGACCATCTCGGGGCCTTTATCGGGCAGATGACGGACGAACCGATCAAGGCGATCAACATCCTTTATGACGGGGTGGTGAGCCAGATGAACCTCGCGGCCCTCACCTCGGCCACAGTGGCGGGGATCATGAAATCGGTGAACCCGGAGGTGAACATGGTCTCGGCACCCGTCATCGCCAGGGAGCGCGGCATCCAGATCAGCACGACCCAGCAAGACAAATCAGGCGCGTTCGAGGGGTATATCAAGCTGACCGTGGTGACGGATCAGCGGGAACGCTCCATCGGGGGGACGGTATTCTCGGACGAAAAGCCCCGGTTCATTCAGATCAAGGGCATCAATATCGACGCCGAGATTGGCGAGCATATGCTCTACACCACCAACCAGGACGTGCCCGGCATAATCGGGGCGCTGGGTCAGACGCTGGGCGGAAGCGGCGTGAACATCGCGAACTTCACGCTGGGCCGCGCGGCACCGGGCGGCGAGGCGATCGCGCTGCTGTATGTGGACGCGCAAGTCACGCCCGAACAGGCGGCCAAGCTTCACGAAACAGGCCTCTTCCAGCAAATCAAACCGCTGCACTTCGACGTGGGCTAAACCTTGCCGCGCCTTCCGCCCCGGCCCATAGTGCGGGTGGGAGGCGCGCATGGACAAAGAACTCAAAGAGGCGGTCACGGCCCGGCGCGCGGATATGATCGCGCTCTGTCAGGACCTTATCCGCATCCCCACGCGCAACCCGCCGGGCGAGAATTACCGCGAAATCTGTGACTACCTCGACCGCCGCCTGGCGCGCGTAGGGTTCGACACGCATCTGATCCGCGCCAACGGCGCACCCGGCGACAGCGAGCGCTACCCCCGCTGGAACATCATCGCCCGCCGCGAGGGCAAGAGCCCGGGCGAATGCGTGCATTTCAACAGCCATATCGACGTGGTCGAAGTAGGCCATGGCTGGACCTTCGATCCGTTCGGTGGGACGGTTGCGGATGGCAAGATCCATGGGCGCGGGGCCTGCGATATGAAGGGGGGCTTGGCTGCGTCCATCATCGCGGTTGAGGCCTTTATCGCCACCTGCCCGGACTATACCGGCGCCATCGAGATCAGCGGCACGGCGGACGAGGAATCAGGCGGCTTTGGCGGCGTGGCCTATCTCGCCGAGAACGGCTGGTTTGCGCCGGAACGCGTGCAGCATGTCATCATCCCCGAGCCGTTGGGCAAGGACCGTATCTGCCTTGGCCACCGCGGCGTGTGGTGGGCGGAGGTGGAAACAAAAGGCGAAATCGCGCATGGCTCCATGCCGTTTCTCGGCGATTGCGCAGTGCGCCATATGGGCGCTGTTCTCGACGAGATGGAGCGCAGCCTTTTCCCCGCGCTCGCGGCCAAACGCACCGACATGCCCGTGGTGCCCGACGGGGCCAAGCAATCCACGCTCAACATCAATTCCATCCATGGCGGCGCGTCCGAACAGGCGCTGGATTACACCGGCCTGCCCTCGCCCTGTGTGCCCGACCATTGCCGAATCGTGATCGATCGCCGTTTTCTGATCGAAGAGCGGATCGAGGATGTGGAGGCCGAAATACGCGCCCTTCTCGACGGGCTCAGCGAGACCCGAGCGCGCTTTGACTATGACATCCGCGAGTTGCACCGCGTCCTGCCCAGCATGACCGAAAAGACGGCCCCCATTGTGGCCACCGTCGCAAGCGCAATCGAGACCGTTCTGGGGGCAGCGCCGGATTATGTGGTCAGCCCAGGCACCTATGATCAGAAACATATCGACCGCATAGGCAAGCTGAAGAACTGTATCGCCTACGGGCCCGGTATCCTGGATTTGGCACATAAACCGGACGAATATGTCGGCATCGACGATATGGAACAGTCCGCACAGGTGATGGCACTGAGCCTTGCGGCGCTATTGATGCCGGAAGGCACGTAAGCCTCGGGCGGTTGGTCAGGGGCGCGTGGCGCAGGTGCCTCCGGCGGGAGTATTGGCGCTAAGAAGAAAGCGCGAGGTCAGGCTTCAACCGCAATGTTGTCGATCATGCGCACGCCTGCGAGCCAAGAGGCCGCAAAGAGGCGCGCGGGGCGGGTTGGGGCGTCGAGTAGGCAGAGATCGTCATTGGCGCGCAACTCAAGATACTCGGTCTTGGTGAAATCCGAGGCCGCAAGGCGGCGCAGGGCGGCGGCGTGCAGATCGGCGAAGGGCGCGCCTGAAACGAGGCCTTGGGCGATCTTTTCCATTTCCTCAAAGAGGATCGGTGCCTTGGCGCGCGCGCGGTCCGACAGCAGCAGGTTTCGCGAGGACATGGCCAGCCCGTCCATCTCGCGGATCGTTGGGCAGCCATGCACGGTGATGGGGATATCCAGATCGCGGGCCATGCGGCGCACGACCTGAAGCTGCTGAAAGTCCTTCTCGCCAAAAAACGCATCCGTGGCGCGACTTTGGGTGAAGAGCTTGGCGACCACGGTGGCGACACCCTCAAAATGGCCGGGGCGGTGGATGCCGTCCATCACATCGGTGAGGCCCGCGACCGATACGGTCGTCGCAAAGCCTGCCGGATACATCACGTCGCCATCCGGCACGTAGATCGCATCGACCTCGAAACGCTCAAGCTTGCGGGCGTCTTCATCCTCGGTGCGGGGGTAATTGGCCAGATCTTCGGGCGTGTTGAACTGTTTGGGATTCACGAAGATCGTCACGATCACATGATCGCAGCGCTCTTTCGCCGCCGCCACCAGCGACAGATGACCGTCATGCAGCGCGCCCATGGTTGGCACAACGCCAATGCTGGACCCGGCGCGCACCCATGGCTCGGATAGCGCGCGCAGGGCGGCGAGGTCTCTCACAATGGGCGCGGTCATTTTTTGGGGGCCTTGGCCGGGGCTGCATCCGCGAATGTGTGCTCGGGCGCGGGGAAGCTGCGCGCGCGGACCTCGGCGGCGTATTCGGCGATGGCGGCCTCGCCCGCCTCGCCCAGCGCCGCATAGCGTTTGACAAATTTGGGTTTGAACGCGGTGAAGAGCCCGAGCATGTCATCCACAACGAGGATTTGCCCGTCACAGCCCGCCGACGCACCGATGCCGATGGTGGGGATCGCGATCTCGGCCGTGATTCTGTCCGCAAGACTGGCGGGCACCTTCTCCAGCACCACACTGAACGCACCAGCCTCCGCCACGGCATGGGCATCATGCATCAGCGCCTCGGTCTGATCGCCGTGCCCCTGTACCTTATAGCCGCCCAGCGTGTTGATCGATTGCGGCGTCAAGCCAATATGCGCCATCACAGGCACGCCGCGCGCCACGAGAAACGCGATTGTCTCGGCCATATGCGCCCCACCTTCAAGCTTCACCGCAGCCGCCCCCGTCTCGGCCATGATCCGGGCCGCATTGGCAAACGCCTGCGCAGGACCCTGCTCGTAGCTGCCAAACGGCATGTCGATCACCAGCATCGCCTTTTGCAACCCGCGCGCCGCCGCCTGCCCGTGCAGGATCATCATCTCCATCGTCACGCCCAGCGTCGAGGGCAACCCGTGCAGCACCATCCCCACGCTGTCACCCACAAGGACGAAGTCGCAGTGATCATCCATCATACGGGCCATCGGCGTGGTATAGGCCGTAAGGCTAACGATGGGCGACAGGCCCTTCATCGCGCGGATATCGTCCGGCATCGGGGCGGTCTTGCGGGCGGTGGCGCTCATGGTGGCGGTCCCTTCAGTCAATGATGCGCGCTGCCTTAGCGGCTTTGGCGGTCATGATCCACCCTTACACGCGGCCATGCAAGTGGTGCGCACCATGGTCACGTTTGCGCGCATGGCCGCCAATGCGGGTTGTGATCCGCCACCGCGGCACTAACATTTAGATCGTATTGCCCGAACCCCGGAGTGCACCTCATGCGGCCCAACCTCGCCTGCCTTTGTCTCTGCCTCACGCTTTGCGCCTCGGTGTTTGCAGCACCAAAGGCCCGGGCGCAGAGCGATATGATGGCTACGCGCGGCGAAATCATCACCCTTCTGGGCCGCATATACGAGGGCGAGTCGCTACGCGGGGAGCTTGAGGGGCGCGGCTTTCGCGGCCAGAACCTGAGCCTTGCCATGGGGCAGGTGCAGCGGATCATGCGCGATCCGGTGGTCGCGGGCCATATCGCGGACCGAGTTCTGGCTGTCCAAAGCGG
>CALGEH010000083.1 GCA_937881735.1 uncultured Shimia sp. | reverse complement strand
ACGCATGAGACGGCCGTGCAAAGCAATAGCTGCACCCGTGCTCGCACCCGCGATAGGGGTTGATCGACCGATCAAACGGCAAATCCGGCGAGCGGTTATAGCTGATCACCCGCCGCGGCACTTCCAGCGTGGTCTGCGTGCGCAGGGGCGTATCAGGCGCCTCCTCCGCCCAGCCATCAGGCTCATACCGCCGCTGAAGCCGCTCATAGCGGCCCACGACATTGCTGCCCGCGCCACGCCCGGGAGTTTTCATGCCAAAGGGAAAGGTCTGATGTTGTGTCATACTCAGCATTTAGAACAAAATAAGAACAAATGCAATAGCAGCCTGCATCTCTTGGGAAATTCCAAGCCTTCAAAGGCGCAAAATTACCCACTCATGCCAACCAATCCGCCCCGCAGGTCGGTGTCGGCGCGGCCAATGTCGCAATTCGCCAACCCTAGATGCGACAAATTGTCGAAAGCTGATCATAGAATTATCGCGCCCTGCGTAGGGCCTCCAAAAAGGGATACCGCCCGCATGTCTGACCAAGAAGACGACATCATCCTGTCGGAACTGGACGACGAAGAGCTTGTTCAACAGATGTTCGATGACCTCTACGATGGCCTCAAAGAGGAAATCGAAGAAGGCGTGAACATCCTGCTAGAGCGTAAATGGACACCCTACGACATTTTGACCAAGGCGCTCGTCGGCGGCATGACGATCGTGGGCAAGGATTTCCGCGACGGCATCCTCTTTGTCCCCGAGGTGCTTCTGGCCGCGAATGCCATGAAGGGCGGCATGTTCATCCTCAAGCCGCTTCTGGCCGAAACCGGCGCACCCCGCGTCGGCAAGATGGTGATCGGCACCGTGAAGGGCGATATCCACGATATCGGCAAAAACCTCGTGTCTATGATGATGGAGGGGGCGGGATTCGAGGTCGTTGATCTCGGCATCAACAATCCAGTGGAGAATTATCTCGATGCCCTGGAGAACGAAAAACCCGACATCCTTGGCATGTCCGCCCTGCTGACCACAACCATGCCCTATATGAAGGTCGTGATAGACACGATGGTCGAGCAAGGCATCCGCGACGACTATATCGTCCTTGTTGGCGGCGCGCCCCTCAATGAGGAATTCGGCAAAGCCATCGGCGCAGACGCCTATTGTCGCGACGCCGCGGTTGCGGTCGAGACGGCCAAGGAATTCGTCGCCCGCAAACACAACCAGGGCGCCATGGCCTGACCCGAGGCCACCCATATAAACACGATCAGGCCCTGCCCCCAACCGGCAGGGCTTTTTCATATCCGCCAAAGCGCCTATATATGGATCTTATAGGAGACCCCGCATCATGCCCGCCAGACGCCTTATCATGATCCTCGCCTGCGTCATCACCGCCGCCGGTGTCACGCTGGTGCTCACAGGTCAGGTGGGCCAGGCCAACCCCGATGCGTTGGGCTGGCAAATCGCCATTCCCGTGGCGCTTCTAGCCTATGTCGCCCTGCGCGTGATGCGCCGCCCGCCGAGCGACAAATGATCCCCCTGCCGCCCGATGAGACGCTGACCACCAAAGGCCTCGCGCCCAAGGGTGGCGGTGAGGTTCTCATCATCGCCTGCGGCGCGCTGGCCCGCGAAATCCTCGCCCTGATCGAGATAAACGCATGGCAGCACCTGACGCTCACCTGCCTGCCCGCGAACCTGCATCTTTATCCTGAGAAAATAACAGAGGCCGTGCGTGCAGCCGTCACCAAACACCGCGCCCAATATGACCATATCTTCATCGCCTACGCCGATTGCGGCACCGGCGGCCTGCTGGAGGCGGCGTGCGACGAGATGGGCGTGGAAATGATCCAAGGGCCGCATTGTTACAGCTTTTTCGAGGGCAATGACGCGTTCGCCGCCCACGAGGATGAGATCACCGCCTTCTACCTCACCGATTTTCTGGTCAAACAGTTCGACGCCTTCGTCTGGCGCCCCATGGGCCTCGACAAACACCCCGAGCTTCGGGACATGTATTTTGGCAATTACACCAAACTGGTCTACCAAGCCCAAACCGAAGACCCGGCCCTGCGCGCCCGCGCCGAAGACTGCGCCGCCCGCCTCGGCCTCGCCTTTGAGTATCGTTTCACAGGCTACGGCGATCTGCAGACCGCCCTCGCCTCCGCCTGACCCGCCTCATCTTCTTGCCAAAAATATCCCGGGGTGAACGTTGAGTTTCCAAGGGAAATTCAACGTGAGGGGCTGGACCCCTCAGCCCGCCCCTGCCACCTCGCGAATACGCTCGATCATCGCGCGCAACCCGTTTGAGCGCTGCGCCGACAAATGATCGTTGAGACCCAGCCGTGCCAATTCTCCGCCCGCATCCACTTGCGCCACAGCCGCCACCGGCAGATCATTGTAAAGCGCCTTGAGAACCGCGATCAGCCCGCGCACGATCATCGCATCGCTTTCGCCCTCAAAGGTGAACACGCCATCCTCGATCTTGGGATGTAGCCAGACCTGGCTCGCACAGCCATCAACCTTGGTCGCAGGCACCTTCAGCGCTTCAGCCAAAGGGTCCATCGCCTTGCCCTGCTCGATGACATGGCGATACCGGTCTTCCCAATCATCAAGGAACTCAAAATCCTCGACAAGCTCTTCAAAAGCAGGCTGCGCCATCTCGGCCTCCATCACGCTAATTTTCCCTCCTCAGGTAGGCCCCGAGGCCCAAAAGGTCCAGCCCCACGCACGCCGCCTTGCGCCTGCACCCCCCTTGGATGTAGAACCGAAGCCAACGCCAAGATCAGCGGCAAGGGGCCCGGTATGCGCAAAACGATGATCCTCACTCTGGTTGCGGCCACGGGCCTCACAGGCTGTTCCGGCTTTCGCGACTCGGTGGTCAATCCAGGCACATGGTTTTCAGGCGAACGCGCCGCAGAACGCCGCGCCGCGCGCGAGGCCGGGATCGCGGCCAATGCAACGACCAACCCACTCATCCCAGAACAGCGCGCAAGCATCTTCCGGCGCAATCCTGGTGACGAGGTCTATGAGGGCACGGCGATCTATGCGGTCTCTTCCGTATCGGTCGAGCCTGCATCGGGCGGCTCAATCATCAAGGCCACAGGGGTCGCTCTGCGCCAAGGTGCGTATGACGTCCGGCTCACACCGCAGAATGATGGCAATCCCGTTGATGGCGTGCTGACGTACCGCTTGGAGGCCGTGCAGCCTACTGACCGCCGTCAGGGCCCCGAGCAGTCCCGCCGCGTTTCCGCGGCAGATTTTCTCAGCACGCAAACGCTCGCAGGGGTGCAATCTGTCCGCGTGATTGGCGAAACGAACGCCCAAACAACGCGGCCCCGCTAAGCTAAGCTAAGCTAAGCTAAGCCAAGTTAAGCTAGACCTTAACCGTCTCGATTTGCGCGCCATTCACGCGCAAAGCGATTCGGCCCTCGCACAGGCGCAGCGCCTCGTCCCCGAAGACCTCGCGCCGCCACCCGCTGAGGGCAGCCACATCCCGCAAGCCCCCTGCAATGGCATCCAGATCAGAGGCGGTCGCAATCAGCTTTGAGGCGACACCCTCACGCTCGGCCACGCCCTTGAGAAGCACACGCAAAAGATCGGCCACCGCCGGGTTCACCTGCAACTTGTCGCGCGACCCATCCACTTTCGGCAGATCCTCGGGCCGCACGGCCACACCAGCGGCCACGGCGGCCAGAATACCGTCCGCAATCTCTCCCTTGCGCGCCTCGCGCAGCAAAAGCCGCGACGCCCCCAAATCTTGCAAATTCTTGGGCTTCGTTGCCGCAAGCTCCACCAACGCGTCATCTTTCAACACCCGGCTGCGCGGAATGTTCTTATCTTGCGCATGTGCCTCGCGAAACTTGGCAAGCTCGCGCACGATGGCGAGAAACTTGGGCGACGTGTTGCGCGTCTTGATCCGCTTCCATGCGTCAACGGGCCGTGTGACGTAGGTCTCGGGATCGTTGAGCACGGCCATCTCCTCGGCCACCCATTTATCGCGCCCACCCTTGGCAAGCTCGCGCGCGAGATATTCGTAAATGACCCGCAGATGCGTCACATCCGCCAGCGCATAGGTCTTTTGCGCATTCGACAAAGGCCGGCGGGACCAATCGGTGAAGCGGCTTGATTTATCCAAAGGTGCTTTGGCGATCTTGCGCACCAAAGTCTCGTATCCCACCTGCTCACCAAAACCACAAACCATGGACGCCACTTGGCTGTCGAAAAGAGGAGATGGGATAACCCCCTCATCCACATAGAAAATCTCCAGATCTTGCCGCGCTGCGTGGAACACTTTGACCACGCCATCGTCCCGGAAGAGATCATAGAGAGGCTCCAGAGAAAGGCCTTGCGCCAACGGATCGACCAGAACCGCCGTCTCCTCGCCCTCGCCCGGATAAGCAAGCTGCACGAGGCAAAGCTTGGAATAATATGTCCGCTCACGAAGGAATTCGGTATCGACCGTAACATAAGGATGTTGGGCGGCTCGGGCGCAAAAATCGGCCAGCGCGTCGGTTGTGGTCACTGTGATCATGGAGGGTTCGCTTCTCGTAACTCGGGCACGGGTGGCCGCCTGATTTTGGCGTGTATAGGGCAGTTTTTGTTGAAAGGGAATTGGGCAGGCACCACCCTTGCCGCAGTGCTCAGTCCGTGTCAGGAATCCAGACAGGACGCCTATCCCCCGCCGCAAAACGCCTCAGCACCGCCGGGTAAAGCGCGTGTTCCGCTACAAGCACCCGCGCGGCGAGCACATCGGCCGTGTCGCCTTGCAGCACAGGCACCCGCGCTTGGCCCAATATCGGCCCGTCATCCAAGGCAGGCGTCACCTCATGCACGGTACAGCCAGCCTCCGCGTCGCCCGCCTCGAGCGCGCGCGCATGGGTGTTCAGCCCGCGATATTTCGGCAATAACGAGGGGTGTATGTTGATCATCCGCCCCTGCCAGCGCGCGACGAACCCCTCGGTCAGCACCCGCATGAAGCCCGCCAGACAGATAATATCAGGCGATGCCTGTATCAACCGCGCATGAAGCGCGTCCTCGAACGCCGCCCGGTCGCCCTTGAAGGGCCTGTGATCCACGAAATCCGTCTCGATACCCATCTCGGCAGCGCGTCTCAGGCCACCCACATCGCGGCTATTGGCCATCACCAGACAAGGCCGCGCGGGGTGATCGCCCTCCATGGAACGCGCAAGCGCCACCATGTTCGACCCGCCCCCCGACAGCAGTATCGCGACCCGTTTGGCCACCTTAGCGGAGCGTGCCCGTATACCGCACGCCCTCGCCCGCGCCCACATGGCCCATCCGGCAAACGGTCTCGCCCGAGGCCTCCAGAAGCGCCAGCAAAGCATCGGCGCGGCGCGCCTCCACGCTCAGGATCATGCCGATACCGCAGTTGAACGTCTTGAGCATCTCGCCCGCGTCCATCCCGCCGGTCTGACCCAGCCATGCAAAAACGCCCGGAAGCTCCCAAGCGTCCAGATTAATCTCCGCCCCGAGCCCCTCGGGCAAAACGCGCGGCAGGTTCTCGGTGAGGCCACCGCCGGTGATATGGGCCAGCGCATGCACGCCGCCCGCGCGCACAGCCTCCAATGCAGGCTGCACGTAAAGCCGGGTCGGCGCGAGCAAAGCCGCCCCCAGAGAGCCCTCGGCCCAAGGGCACTCCGCATCCCAGCCAAGGCCAGACATCTCAACCAGCTTGCGCACCAGAGAATAGCCGTTGGAATGAACCCCGTGCGAGGCCAGACCGATCAGAACATCGCCCTCGACAACCCCTTCGGGCAGCGCCGTCCCGCGCTCCATCGCGCCCACGGCAAAACCGGCCAGATCAAAGTCCCCCGCCGGATACATGCCCGGCATCTCCGCCGTCTCGCCGCCAATGAGGGCACAGCCTGAGCGCACGCAGCCCTCTGCAATCCCCTCGATCACACGGGCGGCGACATCCATCTCAAGCTTGCCAGTGGCGAAATAGTCCAGGAAAAACAAAGGCTCCGCGCCCTGACACACCAGATCATTGACGCACATCGCCACCAGATCAATGCCCACGCCATCCACATGGCCTGTATCAATCGCGATGCGCAGCTTGGTGCCAACCCCATCGGTGGCGGCCACCAGAACCGGGTCCGTAAATCCAGCGTCCTTCAGATCAAACAAAGCACCAAAGCCACCCAGCCCCGACATCACGCCAGAGCGGTTCGTGCGTTTGGCCGCAGGCTTGATCCGATCGACCAGAGCATTGCCCGCGTCAATATCCACACCCGCATCCGCATAGGTGATCTTGATTGTTTTCTCGCTCATATCGCGCACCCCCCGGCTTCGCGCATGGGGTTAGACCATCCCCGCCCCCCGCGCAATCGTGAAAGCCTTGACGCCGCCCGCGCACCGTCCTAGCAACGGGTTCAGGCGGGCCTGTAGCTCAACTGGTTAGAGCAGAGCGCTCATAACGCTTTGGTTGCGGGTTCAAGTCCTGCCGGGCCTACCAATCTGCTTTTGGGATCACCCCATGGCAGCCACCCCCAAAATATCCGACACAGCCCCCGTTTCGCCAAGGCCAATTGCTGCGGTGATCCCCGCACACCCATAGCGATGCAAGCG
>CALGEH010000082.1 GCA_937881735.1 uncultured Shimia sp. | reverse complement strand
ATTCACGGGCGATTAGCTGCTATCAGTTGCGTAGAGTATCTGTTCATGGGGTCTGATGCCGGAGAGTGCAGAATCCTACGCTAAGGCGGTTTGATCACCTTTTGGGCCATCTGTATTCGCCGGTGAGCAGGATGTGGGCCCATCCGAGTGGGGAGATGTGCGCCAGCAGGTCGGATGAGCAATCCAATCCATTGCGGCGGCCGCCGGCGACAGCCTGACCGAGGTGCTTGGTGTTCCAGTAGATTATGATGGCGGTGAGCAGGTTCAGCCCTGCCATCCTGAAATGCTGGCCTTCACTTGTCCGGTCGCGGATTTCACCTTGGCGCCCGATGCGCAGAGCGTTCTTGAGGGCGTGATGGGCTTCTCCTTTGTTCAGCCCGATCTGGGCGCGACGTTGCATATCGGCGTCCAGCAGCCAGTCGATGATGAACAGCGTCCGTTCGACCCGTCCGATTTCTCGTAGCGCGACGGCCAACTCATGCTGCCGGGGATATGCAGAGAATTTTCGCAAAAGTTGGCTTGGAGGCATTGCGCCCGCCACCATGGTGGCCGCGCTGCGCAGGATATCTGGCCAGTTTGAGCTGATGACGGGTTCCCTGACCTTGCCGCCGATCAACCCCTTCAGTTCTTTTGGGCAGGATGCAGGATCGAAGAGATAGAGGCGCTTGGAAGGCAGATCCCGGATGCGGGGGATGAACTGAAAGCCCAGAAGGGCGGTGATGGCGAAGACGTGGTCGGTGAAGCCGCCGGTGTCGGCATACTGTTCGCGGATTCTCTGGCCTGCGTCGGTCATCAACAAACCGTCCAGAATGTAGGGCGCTTCGTTCACCGTGGCCGGGATGGTCTGGATGGCGAAGGGTCCGAACTGGTCGGAGACATGGGTGTAGGCTTTCAACCCGGGTTCATGGCCATATTTGGCGTTGATCAGATTCATCGCTTCGCCCTGACGCGTGGTGGGGAAGAATTGCCCATCACTGGACGCGCTGGCGCCACTGCCCCAGAACCGGGCCATTGGCAAGGTGCTCTGGCCTTCGATCACCATGGCCAGGGCGCGCGCCATCGCCTCGCTTTCGACATGCCACCGCGACAGGCGCGACAGCTGGAAATAGTCGTGGGTGTTTGTAGCCCCGGCCATTTTGCTGAGTCCGAGGTTCAGCCCTTCAGCCAGCAATACATTCAGCATGCCGACCCTGTCTTTGCATGGGACGCCCGTGCGCAGATGGGTGAAGGCTTCGGTAAAGCCGATCTCGTCATCCACTTCGAGCAGAAGGTCGGTGATCCTGATCACTGGCAGGCGTTTGTAAAGATCGAGCACCATGGCATCCGCCTCTTCAGGAACATCGGCAGTCAAGCGGTCGATCTTGAGCACACCATCTGCGATTGAGCCTCCCGGAATGGCACCGGCCCTGGTGGCGCGGGCCAGTCGCTGCAAGCCGTCAGCCAAACGAGATTTGCGATCTGCCAGCCAGATTTCTGGTTCAAACGGCATGGCCAGTCTTGGCGTTGCCCTGGCAATTTCGGCTGGAACCAGCGCGTCCTTGAGGTCGCCATACCTACGGGAATGGGCAAGCCAGATGTCGCCAGCTCTGAATGCATCGCGCAAGTGGCACAAGACGGCGACCTCCCAGAGGCGGTGCCCATCGTCTTTATTCAGGTGCCGATGCCATTTCGAGGCGCGGCGCAGAAAGGTCAGGGGACGGTCGGCGGGGGTGTCCGTTCCCGCAACGATAGAGGTGGCGGCGAGTAACGGCTCGGCCACCGGTGCGGCCTGAATATCGAGCGCCCGCAGCATGCGCGGTGCATAACGTCGGAAGCGATGATACCCGTGAACAACATGTGCCAGCGGATCGGCAGCCAATGTGTCGGTGAGCTGGGCAGCGGTGGTGACGAGCCCCCTGAGCGACAACCAACCGCCTGCGTTTTGAACGGCATCGATGAGGGACGCTTGATCTTCATGCGCCTCCAGCAGCGCTGATCCAAATTTAGAGAAGCCCTGCAAGGTATCCTTCAAGGCGGCCTTGGCATCATCTGCACGGGCATCGCATGCGCGTTTCGCCTCGCGCCACGTCTTCCCGACAATACGGTCATGGGTTTCGACCACTGCATCGGCAATGGCGCTGCGCCATTCCAAAGCGCAGACTGAGAGGATGGCAAGGCGACGATCACCTGAAATATCCCGCAGATCACCGGCGAAATACCGTTCCCCTTGCCGCCGGAGGCGCGCGATACGGTGGGGTGGCACACCGGCAAGGATAGATATTTCCACGGGCATGCCCTGCAAGAATTCCAGCCGATCAAGCAGGCGGTTCATGTCGGCAGAGTTCTGACCCACTTCAAACTGACGCAGCCAGACGAAGCGGGTGATGGAGCTGTCTGCGGTTTCTGTCAGCAAGGCATCAAGTCGGCTGCGCATCTCATCATCCAACCGATCAGCAATCCGCGCGTCGATCCGTCGCTCGGCAGCAACAAGTGCGTCCGCGCAGAGGCGTTCGATAACCGTGTTTCCAGGCAGAATGGTCTGGGTCGCCCGGCATTGCTCTACGAAACGCCGCGCCAAGTCCTCGTTCGATCGGGCAGTCTCGGCTTCGCTCTCAAGCCAGACCTTCAGGTCGCGCGACCCTCGGCCAGTGAACATCTTGTAGTCATAAAGATCCCGCAGGGCAGCCAGGTGTTCGTGGCGCGTTTCTTCGCGGCTTGCATATCCCGCCAGATCGTCCGCTTTCAGCCCAAGTTGCGCCGCCAGAAAACGCGTGACTTCCAGAGGAATGACCTCTCCCGGGGCCAGCAAGCGACCGGGGTGGCGCAACGCACAAAGCTGGAGAGCAAAGCCGAAACGATTGTGTGGGCGGCGACGGGCGCGGATGATTTCCAGATCGTCATCCGCAAGGGTGTAGTAGCGCAACATCGCCGTTTCATTGGTTGGAAGGTCAAGAAGCGCTGAACGCTGGCGCTCGGTGAGGACGGTGCGATGCGCCATGTATCTTTTGCCTTCTTGCCATGGTTTGCTTATTGGTGATTAAGATACTAAATAAGGAATTATTCTCATGGCTAAAAGAATGCTGCTTTCCAGAACGCCTCAAACGAACGTTTGTGAAACATGCTGATCGGATATGCCCGCGTCTCGAAAGCCGACGGCAGCCAGACCCTTGACCTGCAGCGGGATGCATTGATCGCTGCAAGCGTCGAAGAAGAACAGATTTACTCGGATCTGGCATCTGGCAAGAAGGATGACCGATCCGGTCTGGAGGCCTGCCTCAAGGCATTGCGTGACGGCGATGTTCTGGTTGTGTGGAAGCTCGACCGCTTGGGCCGCAGTCTGCATCACCTGGTAAAGACCGTCAGCATGCTGTCCGAGCGCGGCGTTGGCCTCAAAGTGCTCACCGGGCAAGGCGCGCAGATCGATACCACGACTGCGGCTGGTCGCCTTTCATTTGGCATCTTTGCCGCTCTCGCCGAATTTGAAAGCGAGTTGATCCGCGAACGCACAATGGCGGGGCTCCAAGCTGCCCGCGCTCGCGGCCGGAAAGGTGGTAGGAAGTTTGCGCTGACAAAGACGCAAGTCCGCATGGCCCAAGCCGCCATGGCCAGCCGCGATACATCGGTTTCAGAACTCTGTAAGGAGCTGAGGGTCAAGCCGGTCACGCTCTACCGGTATGTCGACCCAAACGGCATTCTGCGCGACTACGGGAAGCGGGTTCTCAACGCTTAGCGTAGGATCCTGCACTCTCCGGCATCAGACCCCACAAAGGCGATAACTGTGACCAATTCGGAGTCCATTCATTGTTTGGGTGAAAACATAAAAACTC
>CALGEH010000081.1 GCA_937881735.1 uncultured Shimia sp. | reverse complement strand
CCTGCGCGGCCGCGCTCAAGAATATGGAAATCTTTGAGGATGAAGGCATCCTTGAGCATGTCCGTGAGATCACCCCCTATTTCCAAGAGTGGCTTCAGAAGCTCAAGCGATTCTCAATCGTGGGTGATGTGCGCGGTATGGGTCTTTTGGGGTGCATCGAAGGCAAACTGGAGGACGCATCGGGCCTCGCAGCGGATAAAAAGCTGGGTGCGCTTCTGGACGCGGCCTGCGAGCGTCGCGGCCTTCTGGTGCGGCCTTTGATCAACATGGCGGTTTTTTCGCCGCCGCTGATCATCACCCGCGCGCAGATCGACGAGATGTTCGATATTCTCGAACAGGCGCTTGAGGAAGTGACGCAAGCAATGGGGGCCTGACCCTCAGGGCTTGCGTCCGCGCAGATGGTGCGGGCAATGCTCGCCCGTCTCCAGCACATGCAGCATGGCACGCCATGTGATCACGTTATCGTTGAGAAAATCCTCGCCGACGCGGGCAATAAAATCCGCGCGGCGGCTGTTCTCAAGTTCGTCCAGTTCCGCGCGGGCCTTGGCCGCATACCAAGCGTTGCGATTCACCGTGCGGACATCTGTGAAGCCTGCATCGCGCAGGGCGGCCTCGTAGCGCACAGGACTCGCCATCCCGAAATCCAGCCCCTCGGCTTTGAGATATGCGGTCATTTCCGCCGACGGCGTCTCGTCATGCGAGATCAACCAGTCTGACGCGGCGAACCAACCGCCGGGTTTCAGCACGCGAAATGCGTCGCGGGCAAGCGCTTCTTTGTCGGGGATGTGGATGATCGCGTCTTTGGAAAATACGAAGTCGAACGAGGCGGCCTCAAAGGGCAGAGGGCCGGGTGCGACCTTGCGAATGGTCACGCTATCCTCAAAACCCGCATCAGAGATGCGCGCGCTGGCCTCGGCGCACACGCCCGTCTCCACGTCGATGCCCGTCACATGGCCCGCGCCAAAATCGCGCACCAGAGCAAGCGTCACGCCGCCCGAGCCACAGCCGATGTCGAGGACGGACATCCCGCTGAGGTCCAGCCCTTCCAGAACGCGCGCCACCTCTTCGGGGCCGCCGGGCGAGAGGTATCCTTCGCCCCAAAGCTCTTGCAAGAGGCCCGTCATCTGGGCGTCGTAATGGTTGGTATCCGCGCTCATGGCATTTTCCTTATTCTGCGGCCCCCAGCAATTCGCCATTCCGTTTGGCCATTGCTCCGGGCGATGGTTCATCTTCGCGCAGGACCGGGAAGTGTTCGCGCAGGATCTCGTGATAACTGTGCACACCATATTCCAGATCTGACAGGATGATCCTGTCATAGCCCGAGGAGAAAGCCGCCTCCCATGTCCATTCTATCAACTGTTCGTCTTCTTTGCTGGTGATTCTGTCGATCCGCATGCTCAGATACCGGGCCAAGCGCATCCGACGGTCCTCATCGCCACGTTTGTAGCTCGCGCTGCGTTGGATCGTCTCGCCCACGGCCT
Organism: uncultured Shimia sp.; assembly: GCA_937881735.1. GTDB lineage: Bacteria > Pseudomonadota > Alphaproteobacteria > Rhodobacterales > Rhodobacteraceae > Roseovarius. Next base: position 15,880 of record CALGEH010000081.1, on the reverse strand, counting down.
GCGGAAACTCATGATAGAATATCACCTGATCCGGGTAGAAACCGAAGACAAGGTTGGGAAAGACCCCGACATAGAGCCACGCCTTGGCGTGCTCCTCGTCCAGCTTTTCAGGTGGCTGCAGAATCTTGAGATAGTTGCGCACGCTCCAATGCCGCCCACCGCCCTCGCGGAACCCGCCGTAAGAGCGCGATGTGCCACCTTCAAATGCTTCATCATAATAATTGGGGCCATAGAGGTCATGCAGGCCCGGATGCGCGAGAGGAACGTGATACCCTTCGTTGTCCACGTCGCGCACGCATTTCCAATTGGCCGTCATCGGGGTCGCGTCGAACCCATCACCCGATGGCTGCAGCTTTTCGAGATCGTATTGCGCCACCTCGGCGTCAAATTTGGCGAGGATTTCGTGCATCTTGGGCTGTGGCCCTGGCAGGAAGCGCACGAAGATGAAGCCTTGCCAACTGTCCATCTCAATGGGTTTGAGCCCGTGGGTCACCGGGTCAAGCTCGGGTAGGGTGCCGGGCTGGGCCGCACCGCGCAGCGTGCCGTCAAGGTTGTAAGCCCAGCCGTGGAAAGGGCAGATGATGGCCGATTTGCATGTTCCACTTTCCTCGGCCACAACGCGCGATCCGCGATGCCTGCAAAGGTTGTGAAAGGCGCGCACGGTCCCTTCGCGGTCGCGGATCACCAGAGCCCGCTCGCCCACTGTGTCGAGGGTCATGAAATCGCCCGCACCGGGAATATCGCTCTCGTGGCAGACAAGCTGCCAGTGGCGCCGGAAAAGCTGTTCCTTCTCCAGCTCAAGCAATTCCTCGCTGAAAAAGCTCCAGGCCGGCAGGCCGCGACGATCCCAATCATTGGGCGTGGGGGTGGGGGCGTTTTGTGTCATTGCGAAATCCGATCTGCCTGCGATGTTCTAGGGTACTGTAATTTATTTAAGCGCTCAAATAATAATTAGCAATCCTTTTCGTCGAACGGCGCGCTGCTGGCGCAGAGGTGAACGTCTGATTTGCACCGCCTCCCCAGGGTGGGTGGCCCACCGGCCCGATGGACGCAGCGCACGGGGCGTTAACCAGTCCCAAGGCACAGAACCCACAGTTTATGTCTTCGTGAGCCAATTTTCCTTCATGAAAGCCAAAACGCATGACCAAAAAACGCGATACATCCCCTCCTGCCAACAGCAAGCGCCGTGACCAGCCGCGGACCCTGTCCGCGCTGGTGCTGGACGATAGCCAGTTTGACCGAAAAAACATCCGGCGTCTGTGCCGCAAGGCCGATCTGCCCCTGAGGGTGGAGGAAATCTCGTCCATCTGCGAACTTGATACGGCGCTGGCGCGGACGGAATACGACCTCATTATGATCGATTACAGCTTGCCGGAAGGGGATGGGCTTGAGGCCGTGGCGCGCGTGCGGGCGCATGAGCGGCAGGCCCGTTGCGCGACGATCATGTTCACGCAATTCGACCAGACCGAGCTTGCCGTCTCCGCCATGCAGGCTGGGTGCGATGATTACATCGCCAAGGATGCGTTGAACCCCGATCGGATGCGGGCCAGCGTTCTGATGGCTCTTGCGGGGCGCGCTACGATTCGCGCGGATTTGGCGCAAAGCCTTGCTGAGCAAAGCATCACCGAGGATCAGTTCTATCCGCGTATCAAGCGTGCGCTGCAGCGCGACGTGATCGGTCTCATCCGTGATCTGCATGATTTGCGCGCCCAAATGCGTGAGCCGAGCTTTTGCCCGGTGGGCAAGATGAAGGCGATCGAACATCAATGCATCGCCCTTTGGCGCCGCTTGGCCGCGCCCGAAATGATCACGGCGGGCGGCGCTGCGCTGTTGCCGCCGCGCCTCGGGTCTGGCCCGGATCAACCCGCGTAGGCCGGCACGGCGCATCCGGGCGACAGGCTGGTGCGTGCCGCGCGGATGCGCCCCTTGGCGCCCTTCAGGAGATGAACCACGGTTGCCCGCCCGAAACAGCCGTTTCGCGCCTTGCAAAACCCCGCACCCACGCCTAGGTTCTGCGCAATTCAGCGGGGCCTCCCCGCCTGGCACGAAGGAGCATCCTCATGGACGGCGGCGGCGCACTTGCGCAATTTATCCCACTGATTTTGATCTTTGCGATCATGTATTTCCTCCTCATCCGCCCCCAGCAGAAGAAGCTGAAGGCGCATCAGGCCATGGTGCAGGCCCTGCGCCGCGGGGACCAAGTCGTGACCCAAGGCGGGGTGATCGGCAAAGTGTCCAAGGTCAAGGAGGATGACGAGATCGAGCTTGAAATCGCAACCGGCGTGAAAGTCCGCGTGATCAAGACAACGATCGCGCAGGTTTTGTCCAAGACCGAGCCTGCCGAAAGCTGATCCCGGCCAAATCTCTGACATAAAGGCGGCGACATGCTCCAGATCGATCTGTGGAAACGTTTTTGTATCTGGGGTCTTGTCGCCCTTGGTCTGCTTTTGGCAATGCCCAACGGGTTTTACGGGCAGGTGGAGCGGCACAATGATGCCGCCGCCGCCATCGAGGCGGGTGAGCCCGCAGCGCCGCTGGCAGAGGATTTGGCGGGCTGGCCTTCTTTCCTGCCGTCAAGCCTGGTCAACCTTGGTCTGGATCTGCGCGGCGGTGCGCATCTTCTGGCCGAGGTGAAGGTCGAGCAGGTCTATCAGGCCCGTGTCGAGGGGATGTGGCCGCAAGTGCGCGATATTCTGCGCGATGCGCGCAGTGAGATTGGCACCATCCGCCTTCAACCCATGGAGGGTGCCGAGCTTCGCGTGCGCCTCAACGAGCGCTCCGATCAGGTGGGTGAGGCTGCGCGCCTTGTCCAATCCATCGCTCAGCCCGTGACCAGCCTCACCGGAACCATCGCCAATGATATCGAGGTCGAGACCGAAGGCGATAGCATCGTCATCCGCCTCAGCGAGGCCGAAAAACGCGCGACCGACGAGCGCACCGTGCGCCAGTCGCTCGAAATCATCCGCCGCCGCATCGACGAGGTCGGCACACGCGAACCCACCATTCAGCGCCAAGGCTCCGACCGTATCCTGATCCAAGTGCCGGGCATCGGCAGCGCGGCTGAATTGAAGGCCATCATTGGCACCACGGCGCAGCTCACGTTCCAACCCGTCGTAGGCCGCACAGGCAACGCCAATGAGCGCCCCGGACCGGGCAACGAGGTCCTGCCCTCGCTGGATGAGCCGGGCGCGTTCTACATTCTTGAGACAGCGCCCGTTGTGTCCGGCGAGGATCTCGTCGACGCCCAACCCGATTTTGACCAAAACGGCCGGCCCGCCGTCTCTTTTCGGTTCAATCCGGTCGGTGCCCGCGCCTTTGGAGATTACACGGCACAAAATATCGGAAATCCGTTCGCGATCGTTCTGGATGATGAGGTGATCAGCGCACCTGTTATTCAAAGCCATATCGCGGGTGGTTCAGGCATTATCACGGGCAACTTCTCGGTTGAGGAAAGCACAAACCTCGCCGTTCTCTTGCGCGCGGGGGCCCTGCCGGCGGAGCTTGTGTTTCTGGAGGAACGCACTGTCGGGCCCGAGCTTGGTGCGGACAGTATCGCGGCAGGCGAGCTTGCCTGTATCGTGGCATTCATTTTCGTGCTGGTCTTCATGTTCCTCAGCTACGGCCTCTTCGGGATTTTTGCCAACATTGCGCTTATCATCAACGTGGGGCTCATTTTCGGCCTCCTGAGCCTCATAGGCGCGACGCTGACCCTGCCGGGGATCGCGGGGATCGTGCTGACCATCGGGATGGCGGTGGACGCGAATGTGCTGGTGTTCGAGCGTATCCGCGAGGAATCCAAGACCGCCAAAGGCCCTGCACGCGCGATTGAGCTTGGCTATGAAAAAGCGCTGAGCGCGATCACCGATGCGAATATCACCACGTTCATCACCGCTGTGATCCTCTTCGCCATGGGGTCTGGCCCGGTGCGCGGCTTTGCGATCACGCTTGGGCTGGGTATCATTACCTCCGTCTTCACAGCTATCTTTGTGACCCGGCTGATCGTCGTCATCTGGTATGAGCGCAAGCGGCCCAAGACCCTGCTTCAGGGTCGCGCCTTGCGCCTTGTGCCGCGCGAGACCAGCTTTGATTTTTTCAGCCGCTGGCGCATGTGGCTGGGTGTGGCGGGCGTTCTGATCACAGTGGCTTTCGGCTCATTCATCATCCAGGGTCTCAATTTCGGGATTGATTTCAAGGGCGGGACGACGCTCAGAACCCAAAGCGAGCAGCCTGTCGATATCGGCCAATACCGCGACAGTATCGCGCCGCTAGAGCTTGGGGATGTGTCCATCACCGAGGTGTTCGACCCCAGCTTTGGAGATGATAAAAACGTGGCCATGATCCGCATTCAGGCGCAGGAGGGGGAGGAATCCGTCTCGCCGGAAGTGATCCAGATGGTCGAGGACGCGATGGCGGTGGCGGTGCCGGATATCCAGTTCACCTCTGTTGAGAGCGTGGGGCCGAAGGTCTCGGGCGAATTGATAACCGCGGCGGCGATTGCCGTGGTCCTCGCGATTGGGGCGGTGCTGATCTATATCTGGATGCGGTTTGAATGGCAGTTCGCGCTGGGCGCGGTGGTCGCCCTCGTCCACGATGTTGTGCTCACCATCGGGGTCTTCTCTGAGCTGCAGATTCAGTTCGATCTGGCCATTATCGCGGCGCTTCTGACCATCGTGGGGTATTCGCTCAATGATACGGTGGTCGTCTTTGATCGCGTGCGCGAGAACCTGCGAAAATACAAGAAACGACCCTTGGCCGAAGTTCTCAATGTCTCGATCAACGAGACGCTAAGTCGGACCGTGATGACATCCGTGACCACACTTCTGGCGCTGCTTGCACTCTTCGTGCTGGGCGGCGATGTGATCCGAGGCTTTGTCTTTGCGATGATCTGGGGCGTGATTGTGGGAACCTATAGCTCAGTCTTCGTGGCCTCCACGATCCTTTTGTGGCTCGGCGTGACGCGCGATTGGTCCAAGCCGGATGCCAATAACGGGAACCAGTTTGCCAACGTAGATGCCTGATGCCCTGATCGCCGCATTGGCGACGCCGGGCTTCGGATGGCTGGTGCTGACAATTTCGGTAGCGGGCATTGTGCGCGGGTTCACGGGCTTCGGCACGGCTCTGATTTTCGTCCCCGTGGCGGGGCTGTTCCTGCCTGCGGCCCATGTGATCGCAACCATCACCATGACAGGCATTGCCAGCACAGCGGCTCTTTTGCCGCGCGCATGGCGCCATGCCAGCCACCGTGAAGTGGGGTTGATGGTGCTCTGTGCGCTGCCCACCGTGCCGCTTGGTTTGATGGTGATGGAAAGCGTCGATGGGGTCACCGTTCGTTGGATCGTGGCAGGAATCGCGGGGGTGACGCTTCTCGCGCTTATTTCCGGCTGGCGGTACAGCGGCACAGTCACGCGGCCCGGCCTTGCGGCCATAGGTGCGGCCGCGGGACTGGCGGGGGGTATGACGGGCCTTACGGGGCCGGTGGTAATCCTCTTTTATCTGGCAGGGCAGGCGGCGGCGCAGACGGTGCGGGCCAACACGATCCTCTTTCTTGCGGGGCTGGATGTGGTCGTCGTGGCCAACCTTCTTTTGCGCGGATTTGCGGGATTTGACGTGATCTGGCTGGCCCTTGCCCTGGCCGTGCCCTATTTTATCACCAGTCTGATTGGTCAGGCCCTCTTCGATCCGGCGCGCGAAACCCTCTACCGGCGCGGGGCGCTGGGCGTCATCGCGCTTGCGGTGCTGAGCGGTCTGCCGGTCTGGAGCTAAGGAGCGCAGCAATGCAACTCAACGAGATCACCTTTACCGAAGCCACCCCGATCGACGGCTATGGTCCCGGCTTTTTCCGCATAAAGGGGCAGGTTATCGAGGGTGCGGCCTGTGTGACCGCCGAAGGCGCAGCCCCGTGGGGCGGGCTGGAAGATACGGGCGCCCTCTTGGCGCTACGCGGTGAGGTGGATGTGATCTTTATCGGCACAGGCGCTGAAATTGCCCATATCCCCGTCGCCTTGCGTGTGGCCCTCGAAGACGCCGGAATGGGGGTCGAGATCATGAGCTCCCCCGCCGCCTGCCGCACCTACAACGTGCTTTTGTCCGAGGGACGGCGCGTCGCGGCGGCGATCCTTCCGGTCTGAACAGGCAAAGCCTTTCGCGCCGCAGCGCTTTGGGATAGGGCAGGGCAAATGACGCTTACCGTTCAGGATATCAGCGTGGCGCGCGGCGGCATCGCAGTGCTTGAAGGGGTCAGCTTTACGCTGACCCCCGGCCACGCCCTTGTGCTGCGCGGGCCCAATGGTGCGGGCAAGACGACCCTTTTGCGGGCAATCGCGGGGCTGCAATCAACCTTGCGCGGCGACATTAGCGCCCCCGAGGGCGGCTTGGTCTATGCAGGCCACGCAGACGGGATCAAACCGACGCTCACCGTGGTCGAAAACCTCGCCTTCTGGGCACAAATTTTTGGGACCACCCATATCGACACAGCCCTTGCCGCCTATGAGCTGACCGCGCTCGCGGACCGTGCGGCAGGTGCGCTCTCGGCTGGGCAAAAACGCCGCTTGGGCCTTGCGCGCCTGTTGGTCACGGGGCGGCCTCTCTGGGTGCTGGACGAACCGACCGTGTCGCTGGATACCCACGCGACGGGGCTTTTTGCCGCTGCAATCCGCGCGCATCTCGCGCAGGGTGGTGCCGCCCTCATGGCCACGCATATCGACCTCGGGCTGGATGAGGCTGAGATCCTTGATATCAGCCCCTTCCGAGCCTCTGCCGCCGTGCTCGACAGTTTTGACGAGGCATTCTTGTGATCGCGCTCCTCACTCGCGATCTGCGACTTGCCTTGCGCGCGGGCGGCGGCTTTGGTCTTGGCCTTGCGTTCTTTCTGATTGTTGTGGTCATGGTGCCGTTCGCTGTTGGCCCACGCGCTGACCTTTTGTCCTCCATCGCGGCGGGCGTGCTCTGGATCGGCGCGCTTCTGGCGTGCCTTTTGTCGCTCGACCGGATCTTCGCGCTCGATTGGGAGGACGGCTCTCTCGACCTTCTTGCCACGTCGCCGATCCCGCTCGAAGGGCTCGTCTCCATCAAGGCGCTCGCCCATTGGCTGACCACGGGCCTGCCCTTGGTAGCCGCAGCCCCCGTGCTGGCAGTCATGCTCAACCTGCCGCCGCAAGGGTTCATGCCGCTTATCATATCATTGCTCCTCGGCACGCCCGCGCTCAGCGTGATCGGCACGTTCGGCGCGGCGCTCACGGTGGGCATAAAACGTGGGGGATTGCTGCTCAGCCTTCTGGTTTTGCCGCTTTACGTCCCTACATTGATTTTTGGGGCTGAGGCGGCGCGGCGCGGCGCGGATGGGCTCGACATCACAACGCCGCTCGCCTTCCTCGCGGGGATCACCTGCGGCACCATAGCCCTCTTGCCCTTCGCGTCCGCGGCGGTATTACGGATCAACCTGCGCTGAGTGCGCACCACACCGGGAGACACTATGGCCTCGCTCTGGGAATATGCGAACCCCAAGAAGTTCATCGCGACCTCGGATCGCGTTCTGCCCTATCTGGGCGGGCTGGCCTTGGTCTGTCTCGTGGTCGGCCTCTCTTGGGGCTTTTGGTTCACGCCCGAGGACTTCCGCCAAGGCCATAGCGTCAAGATCATCTATCTGCACGTGCCCTCGGCCTTCATGGCGATCAATGTGTGGATCATGATGCTCGTGGCCTCGCTCATATGGATCGTGCGGCGGCATCACGTGAGCGCGCTTGCCGCGCGCGCGGCAGCCCCGGTGGGGGCGGTGATGACGGTAATCGCACTCGCCACGGGCGCTATTTGGGGGCAGCCGATCTGGGGCACATGGTGGGTCTGGGACCCGCGCCTCACGTCCTTCCTGATTCTATTTCTTTTCTATCTCGGATACATGGCCCTTTGGGCGGCCATCGAGGATGACGATACCGCAGCCGACCTCACCGCCGTGCTTTGTCTTGTCGGCTCGGTCTTTGCCTTGCTCAGCCGCTACGCCGTGATCTTCTGGAACCAAGGCCTGCATCAAGGCGCGTCGCTCAGCCTGGATAAGGAGGAGAACGTGGCGGATGTGTTTTATTTCCCGCTTCTCGTGTGTATTGCGGGCTTTGTTTTTCTCTTTCTCACGCTGGTGCTTTTGCGCACACAAACCGAAATCCGGGCCCGCCGTATGCGCGCCCTGCAAGCGCGGGAGCGTCTGGGATGATACCGGAGCTTGGTAAATACGCGGTCGAGGTGCTCTCGTCCTATGCGGTGTCGCTGGCCATGATCATCGCGTTGGTCTGGATCTCGATGGCGCGCGCGCGTCGGGTGCGGGCCAAACTCAGCGCGCTGGAAAAACGGGTGCGCGGTAATGGCTAAAATCTCTCCACTGATGGTGGCTCCGCCGCTGATCTTTGCGGGGCTCGCGGCGCTTTTTTTCTTTGGCATGAAATATGGCGATCCCAACGGGCTGCCATCGGTCTTCATCGGTGAACCCGCACCGCCCGTGCCTTCCGAGCCTCTTGCAGGCCGCGCGCTTCTCACCGATGACATGCTGCGCTCGGGCGAGGTGACGGTGGTGAATTTCTGGGCCAGCTGGTGCCCGCCCTGCCGGGCCGAGCATCCCTATCTTTTGCAGATGCAGGCCGAAGGTATCCGCGTGGCGGGCATCAATTTCAACGACACGGCGGCGCAGGCGAACCGCTATCTCGATGGTTCCAAGGACCCGTTCATTGGCATTGGCTACGACCCATCGGGCCGCGCCTCGATCAATTGGGGGGTGACGGCCCCGCCGGAGACATTCATCGTGGATGGCGACGGCACGGTGCTTTACAAATTCACAGGCCCGCTTGTGGGCAGCGATCTGGAACAACGCTTCCTGCCTGAGTTGAACAAGGCGCTGGGCCGCGAGTAGATTTCCAACCTGCGCCGCTTGTTTATCCACAGTTACACGATGCCGGCGATCACATCATAAACTGCAATGCGCTTCGGCCACGGACCCTGTTGCGGGGCACACCGCCGGTGCCTCGCTGCCGGAATGGGCGCCGAAAACGGCCAGAATGGTCAGGATCGCTGCCTGAACGGTGATGAGAATCGTGCGCATTGCTCTGCCTCTTTTTTCGTCCTCAAAAGCGCAGATTGCAGGCTGTGGGAAGGGGGATGTTTCGCGCGTCTTCCCCCTCGGCGTGCGGATCGGCGGAAATACGTCCAGCGCGCAGTGACGCGGGCAAAATTTTGCTCAAACCAGGTGAGCTGTGCCCCCTAGATGATAGTTGGGCAACGACAAAGCGCCCGCAGAGTGATCTGCGGGCGCCTTATCGGATTAACCGGTTCAGGCCGGGGTCAAGCGGCCTTGGCAAGGTTGCGCAGCACGTAATGCAGCACGCCACCATGTTCGATGTATTCAATCTCAATCGCCGTATCAATCCGACATTTGAGAGTGATCTCGCGCGTGGTGCCATCCGCCATGGTGATGGTGCAAGGGACTTCCTCAAGCGGTTTGATCGTGTCGAGCCCTTGGATCGAGACGCTCTCCTCGCCGGTCAAACTTAGCGTCTTGCGCGTGTCACCACCCGTAAACTCGAACGGGATGACACCCATCCCCACCAGATTGCTCCTGTGGATGCGTTCAAAACTCTCCGCGACGACGGCCTTCACACCGAGCAAGGCTGTGCCCTTGGCAGCCCAATCACGGCTGGAGCCTGCGCCATACTGCTCACCGCCAAAGACAACCAGCGGCGTGCCCTTGGCTTCATAGGCCATGGCCGCGTCAAAGATCGCCATCTCGGAGCCATCAGGGCCTTTTGTATAGCCGCCCTCGACCCCGTCCAGCATCTCGTTGCGGATGCGGATATTGGCAAACGTGCCGCGCATCATCACTTCGTGGTTGCCCCGGCGCGAGCCATAGGAGTTGAACTCCCGCACCGGCACCTGCCGCTCCAGAAGGTATTGCCCGGCGGGCGTGGTGTCCTTGAACGAACCTGCAGGTGAGATGTGGTCGGTCGTGACCATATCGCCCAGAAGGGCCAGAACGCGCGCATCCTTGATATTGCTGATCGTGCCCGGCTCGGCGGCCATCCCCTGAAAATAGGGCGGATTTTGAACATAGGTCGATTGCGGGGGCCAGTCATAGGTCTCGCCCTCGGATGTCTCGACGGCCTGCCACTTCTCATCGCCGGTAAAGACCGAGGCGTATTTTTCGACAAATGCAGCACGTGTCACTGTGGCCTCAACGAGTTCGGCAATCTCGGCCTGTGTGGGCCAGATGTCCTTGAGGTAGACATCCTTGCCGTCGGGCGTTTGTGCGATGGGATCATTGGCCAGATCAATGTCCATCGTCCCGGCCAGCGCATAGGCCACAACGAGCGGCGGCGAGGCGAGATAGTTGGCCCGCACATCAGGGCTGATCCGCCCCTCAAAGTTGCGGTTCCCCGACAGGACCGATGTGGCCACCAGATCGCCCTCGGCAATCGCGGCCGATAGCTCCTTTTGCAGCGGACCCGAGTTGCCGATGCAGGTGGTGCAGCCATAGCCGACCAGGTTAAATCCAATCTTATCAAGGTCCTCCTGAAGGCCAGCGGCCTCCAGATAATGCGACACGACCTGCGATCCGGGCGCAAGCGATGTCTTGACCCACGGTTTGCGATCAAGCCCCAAAGCCGCCGCCTTGCGCGCCACGAGGCCCGCGCCGATCATCACATAAGGGTTCGACGTGTTGGTGCAGGACGTGATCGAGGCGATCACCACATCGCCGGATTTGAGCGTGTAATCCTCGCCTTCAACCGCCACTTCCTTGTTCATGGGCCGCTTGAACGTCTCTTTCATCTCGCGGGTGAACGCCGTCTTGGCATCGGTGAGTGCCACGTAATCCTGCGGGCGCTTTGGCCCGGAAATCGCGGGCACGATGGTGCCCATATCCAGATGCAGAGTGTCGGTGTAGATGGGCGCGTAATCATCGCCGCGCCAGAAACCATTTTCCTTGGCATAGGCCTCGACCAGTTGCACACGCGCCTCGTCGCGGCCCGTGTTGCGCAGATAGCGCAGCGTCTCGCCATCAATCGGGAAGAAGCCGCAGGTCGCGCCATATTCCGGCGCCATGTTCGCAATCGTGGCCCGGTCCGCCAGAGGCAGGCTGTCCAGACCCGCGCCGTAGAATTCCACGAACTTGCCGACCACGCCGCGTTCGCGCAAAAGCTCGACCACCTTGAGCACCAGATCCGTTCCGGTCGTGCCCTCCATCATCTTTCCGGTCAGCTCAAAACCGACAACCTCCGGGATCAGCATGGAAATCGGCTGGCCAAGCATGGCCGCCTCCGCCTCAATGCCGCCCACGCCCCATCCCAAGACTGCCGCGCCGTTGACCATGGTGGTGTGGCTGTCGGTGCCCACAAGCGTGTCAGGGTATGCCACCTCGGCCCCGTTCTGGTCCATATCGGTCCAGACGGTTTGGGCGAGGTATTCAAGGTTTACCTGATGGCAGATGCCAGTACCGGGGGGCACGACGCGGAAATTGTTGAACGCGCCCTGGCCCCATTTGAGGAACTGGTAGCGCTCCATATTGCGTTCATATTCGCGGTCCACGTTCATCTGAAATGCGCGTGGGTTGCCGAACTCGTCGATCATTACCGAATGGTCGATCACCAGATCGACGGGGTTGAGCGGGTTGATTTGCTCGGCCTTGCCACCCAGCGCCACGATCCCGTCACGCATTGCGGCAAGGTCCACGACCGCTGGCACACCTGTGAAATCCTGCATAAGGACGCGGGCCGGGCGATAGGCGATCTCGCGCGGGTTCTTGCCGCCCGCGGTGGCCCATGCGGCAAACGCGCTGATGTCGTCCACGGTTACGGTTTTGCCATCCTCAAAGCGTAGCATGTTCTCCAGCACGACTTTCAAAGCGGCGGGCAGGCGGGAGAAGTCTCCGAGCCCGGCCTCGGTCGCGGCGTTGATGGAATAATAGGCAAGGCTTTGATCCCCGACTGTCAGGGTCTTGCGGGTTTTGGCGGTGTCATGTCCGACGGTAATAGGCACTGGGGCATCCTTTCGGCTGGTGCAAGCGGGGCTTTTACATGCTTCTCGCGCATTTGAAATACGCGTTCAAGAGCACGGCTGTAGTTTTTGTATACTATTGCACACAATTTATCAATTCTTACAGAAACTCACCGTTCAATGACGATTCCTTGATTGGTCTTTGCACCGGAAGCTGCCTAAATGGATCGGCATACACGCGCCAACCGACCGAAAGGTTTCCCATGCGTTTTTTGATGTCGCTGATTCTCGCTCCCCTTTTGCTCCTGTCGCCCATAACGGCGCAGGCGCAAACAGCTGAACAGCGGCCTGTGCTGGTTGAGCTTTTCACCTCTCAGGGCTGTTCCTCCTGCCCTCCGGCGGATGCGCTTTTGCACGAACTGGCCAAGCGGGATGATGTAATCGCGCTGGCGCTGCATGTGGATTATTGGGACTATATCGGCTGGAAAGATGTTTTCGCCAAACCCGCTTATTCCAAGCGCCAGACGGCCTATGCCCATGCAGGTGACCGTCGCATGCGCTACACGCCACAGATGATCGTGAACGGGACCGACCATGTGGTTGGCAACCGGGTCAAGGATGTGACATCTCTGGTGGACCGACATGCGCGCGTGACGCCCAAAGTGGCTTTGGATCTCACGCGCACGGGCGGGCAGGTAACCATCGACGCGCGCGCCCTTGCCCCGCTCAACGGGCCAATGGTGGTGCAGATTGTGCGCTACTCCCCTGAAAATTCGGTAAAAATTACGGGTGGCGAAAATGCGGGTCGCACGATCAACTATGCCAATGTGGTGACGGACCTCACCGAAATTGGCACATGGGATGGTCGCGCGCCGCTGCGCCTGAAGGCGCGGGTGAGTGAGAGCAGCCCCGTCGCGGTAATCATTCAGCACGTGGGCCATGGCGCGGTTGAAGCGGTGGCGAGCCTACGCTGATTTATCCGCAATTTGGGCTGCACGCCGGGCGCCACGCTCGGCCATATGGCCTGTTCCGTCTTTCCAACGGCGATGAATCCAGAACCATTGTTCGGGATGCGAGCGGACCTGCGCCTCCAACCTGTCATTGAATTCCTGCGTCATGGTGATGGCGTCCGAGGGCTCAATCGGGGCTTCCACGATCACCTCGAAGCTGAGGCCATCCGGCTGACGAATCCCCCAGACAGGCACCAACGGCGCGTCAAACTTGAGCGCGAGTTCTGCGGTGACAAGCGAGGTCAGCGCGGGTTGGCCGAAAAATTGTAGTGGCACCCCGTCATGGGCGTTGAGATCATTGAGAATCGCCAAAACCCCGCCGCCACGCAAATGTTTCACCATCTGAACCATCCCGCGCTTTCCTTGTGCGAACATCGGCTGGCTCAGCGCATTCATCGCATCGGCATAGTGGCGGTTGAAAAAACGGTTCTTCAGCGGGCGGTAAAACCCGCCCATCTCGAACCCATGATCAATCATCGCGACTCGTGCCGCATTGAAGCTGCCGAAATGTCCCGTCACGAAAATCACTGGACGCCCCTCGGCGCGCGCGGCGCGGATCGCCTCAAGCCCGGGGCCGGAGACGGGCGAGTGGCGCGCGCGCGCGGTAAACGCACGCGTGGAATACATCTCGATGATGTTGCGCCCGGCATTGTCCGGCACCGCCCGTATCAGGCGGCGCATCTCCGCCTCGGGCATGTCAGGCATCACCAGAGCAAGGTTTTCGCGCACCCGTCTGGCATACCCCGCGACGGGTGCCACCAACCGCGCGGTCAGCCATCCCAGAGTCGGGATACGCCAGCTGTAGGGCAAGACTTGCGCCAGACCAATCAGCCCGCGGAGCACAAGGTTCACGCAATACTCGCCGATCCGTTGGGGCAGGGGGTCTTTGGCGGGGCTCATTTGAGTGACACTCACGGGCGGGTTACGAAGGGTGGCAAAGGCCCAGACATAGGCGTCCCGGCGCGGGCAGGCAAGCTTAGCCGCCGGGCGCGCGCGGCAGGCCCGCCCCGATCATCGCGTCGCGGGTGACAAGTTTGGCGAGTTCGCTCTCATCCATGTCACTTGTGCCTTCAGGCCGCGCAGGCAGTACGATGTAGCGCATGTCGGCGGTGCTGTCGTGGACGCGTAACTGAGTGGACTCGGGCAGGTCCAGCCCAAATTCACGCAGGACCGAGCGGGGTTCCTTCACTGCGCGCGATCGGTAGGCGCGCGTTTTGTACCAATCGGGTGGCAGGCCCAGAAGGTTGCGTGGATAGCATGAGCAAAGCGTGCAGACGACCAGGTTATGGGTCTCGGCGGTGTTCTCTACGGCGATCAGGTTCAGCGGCCCGATGTCGAACCCCATCTCGCGGCTGGCCGCCCCCGCATCCTCCAAAAGGCGCGCCTTGAATGCGGGGTCGCTCCATGCACGGGCCACCACAGCGGCTCCATTTGCCGGGCTGCGCCCATCCATCACCTCGATCTGTGTGGCAATCTCAGCAGGGGTCAGCACGCCTTTCTCGATCAGCAATTCGCGCACCGCGATCTCCATCGTCTGGAAATAACTCAGCGGCGTGTCGTTATCCGTGCGAAACGGGTGACCCGACGGACTCAGATGGTCATGAGGGTGATCATGGGGCATTGGGCAGCCTTTCGAGCCAGTGTTCGTATATCTCGGCCTCAACCACATCCTGCGGTGTTTCTGCCGCCGCACCCCAGAGTTCGGCCATGGTAAAGCGCACACGGTAGAGGTTCTTGTGCGATGCGGGCAGGGCATAAGCGAGCTGTTCGGGGTTTTTGAAGGCACCAAGGCTGCGCTCAATCTCGCCGGTCTTACCGCGCAGATACGCGGGCGCGCGCACATGGCCGGGCGGCATCATGGCCTTCACGCGCACGCGCTCACCCATCTTGCAGATTCGCCTCGCCATAGCTTGGCCCGCGCGCCTGGACTGCGTCCATTCGGGTGCCAAGCTCCTCTATGGAATAGACCCCGGCCTCAATCAGGTTTTGGTTGATTGCCGCGATCCATCTCTCATAATATGTATATTTTTCAAACGCTTCTGGACCCATATCTTCCAGCGCACGGCGTAGGCCGTCGACGGTAAAATGTCCCTTGGCACCGCAGAGGACCATTAGCGCATCCACGCGTTTTTCCCACAGGGCAAAGTCATGGTCGTCCTTGCGCACCTCCCCTGCGGGAAGGCCCCCCATATCGTGCCAGCGGCGTCCGTCCATCTCATCCATAGCGCCGAGCCTAGGAGCGGCGTGCGTGCCTGTCCACCGCTATTGGGCGGTTTCCGGGTTCTCTTCGTCGTCTTCCTTCTGCACGAAGGCGATCTCGCCCGCCGCCGCCAATTGCCGGATGCCATTAACGATCTGCGTCATGGCTTCCTCACCATCTTTCTGCCGGACGCGGCCCATCTCCGTGATCTCTTCACGCAGGGCTTCGGCCATGCGGCTGGACATATTTTCAAGAATAAACTCCGCCACATGGGCCAGATCGCCGGCTTGCGCTGCGGCAAGTGCCGTGACCAGAACCGCCTGATCCACCTCACGGATCGCCTTGGGCACATCCGTGGGCTTCAGCCGTTCGGGGACATGAACGAAAGTGAAAATCGCCTTGCGCACCCGCACGGCAAAGTCCTGATCCTCCTCGTCCAGCCCGCTTAGGACGGCATCGCGCAGGGCCGATGTGGAGGAGTTGAGGATCGCGCCGATCCGCTCCACCGGCCCGTCGTCAAAGGCCATTTCGGGTCGATCACCCAACTGCGCCGCCAGCGAGAGCCCAATCCGGTCCACGGCATCCGGCGTCACATTGCCCGTCTGGCCAACGGCGAGAGTGATGCGCCGTGCCTTGTCCCCGGGCATCCGACTGAGCAGATCGGCAGCGCGTGTCACGTCCAGTTTGGAGAGCATGACAGCGG
>CALGEH010000080.1 GCA_937881735.1 uncultured Shimia sp. | reverse complement strand
CGTGCCGGGCCCGCCAATGGCCCCAAGCGCCCAAGCGGCGGCGGGGCGTCCGCGCGCGGCAGGCCGGAGGGCGCGGGCCAGCGCCGTGATCCCGCGCGCGGCGAGGCCGAGCAGGATCAGCGCACCGAGGATGCCTCCGGCGGTCCAAAGGGTGAGCATAAGATTGCCTGAAAAGTAAGCGGCTGCGGCAATGAGCAGCGCCAGAAGAAATGCTATGATCACGAGGAAGGGAAACGGTGGCCATGTCCGCTCGGACGTGCCGCCATCGCGGAACAGACGCGCGGCGCGGATGTCTTGGATCTTGGCGAGCGGGATGAGCGTGAAGAGGAGGGCCGCCAGGGTGCCGTAAACCGCCGCCTCCAGCATCGGGCCGGGATAGAAGGCGAAGCGCGCGGGCACAGGCAGCCGCGCCTCCAGAAGGGGGGCCAGAAGCACAGGGATACCCGCGCCCAGCACCGTACCGATGACGAGGCCAAGCGCGCAGAGCGCGCCGATCTGGATGAAATAGGTGGCGAGGATCGTGCCGCGCCCGGCACCGAGGGTGCGCAGGATCGCGATGGTCTCGGTCTTGCGCGCGAGATAGGCGCGCACCGCCGCTGATATGCCGACCCCGCCCACGGCCAGCCCGCTGAGCCCCACAAGCACCAGAAACGCCCCCAGACGGTTCACGAATTCCGTTACGCCCGGCGCGCCGTTGCGCGCATCGGTCCAGCGCAGGCTGGACGCCTCGCTTGCCGCTTCGGCCTCCGCTTGCAGCGCGGCAAGGTCGGTGCCCGCCGTCAGGGTGAGCCGGTAGCGCGTCGAGAAAAGCGTGCCGGGTTGTAGCAGGCCGGACGCGGCCAGCGCCTCGGTTCTCAGGAGCGTCCGTGGGCCAAGGCCGATGCCACCGGTGGCGTTGTCAGGCTCGCGCGTGAGGGCCGCCATGAGGATGAACTCCTGCGTGCCAAGCGCGAACCTGTCGCCCGGCGCCATGTCCAGACGCGCGATCAGAACGGGGTCCATCACCGCACCGGGCAGGCCCTCAGCGCCATCCAGAGCCGTGTCCAGAGGCATATCCGGCTCCAGCCGCGCCGCGCCGATGAGCGGATAGAGATCATCCACCGCCTTCACTTGGGTCAGCGCGCGCTCATCCCCCGCCACGGCGAGGGAGCGGAAATCGACCACCTCGGACACCGCCAGCGCGGTGCGGTCCATCCATGCGCGCTCATTGTCCGAGGCAAAGCGGTAGGTCAGCTCAATCTCCGCATCGCCGCCCAGGAGGGCCGCACCTTCCGCCGTCAGCCCTGCGGTGATGCTCTCGCGGATCGTGTCCACGGCGGCGATCGCGGCCACGCCGAGGATGATGCAGCCCAGAAGGATGCGGAACCCCGCCAGCCCGCCGCGCAACTCGCGCCGGGCCAGCCGCGCGGCGATGCGCAGGGTCATGCAGCCTCCGTCGCGGCGATCTGTCCATCGCGTAGTGCAATCACGCGGTCACAGCGGCGCGCAAGGTCCATGTCATGGGTCACCAGAACCAGCGTCGCACCATGCCGCTCGCGCAGGCCGAAAAGCAGCTCCACGATGTTCTCCCCGGTGACGGTGTCGAGATTGCCCGTCGGCTCGTCCGCGAGAATGAGTTTGGGGCGCGGGGCGGCGGCGCGGGCGAGCGCCACGCGTTGCTGTTCGCCGCCTGATAATTGCGCGGGGTAGTGCCCGGCGCGGGCGCCGAGGCCCACGGCATCCAACTCGGCCAGCGCGCGCGCCTCGGCGTCCGGCGCGCCCGCAAGCTCAAGAGGGGTCGCGACATTCTCCAGCGCGGTCATATTGGGAATAAGGTGAAACGACTGAAACACAACGCCCATGTTGTCGCGCCGGAGCCGCGCCAGCGCATCCTCGTTCATCGCACCGAGGTCGTGGCCCAGCGCCATAACCACTCCGCCCGTCGCCTTCTCCAGCCCGCCCATCAGCATCAAGAGCGAGGACTTGCCCGAGCCGGAGGGTCCCACGAGCCCCACCGTTTCGCCCGCATGGACATCCAGCGTAATCCCGCGCAGAATCTCGACCAGACCTGCACCGGCCCTAAGTGAAAGCTGTGCGTTTTGCAGGGAAATGAGGGGAGAGGTCATGGGGCGCCTGTGTTTGCGGAACACCTTTGGATATATCGGCGCGGGCTGGCGCGGCAAGGTGGTGGCGGGGTTTCTTTTCCTGGCCTGTCCCGCATGGGCCGAGCCTGTGACGGTTCTGGCGCTGGGCGATAGCCTGACGCAGGGGTATGGATTGGTTGAGGCGGAGGGTTTCGTGCCGCAACTCTCGGCATGGCTGGAGGCGGCGGGGAGCCCTGCCATCTTGATCAATGGCGGCGTGTCGGGCCAAACCACGGCGGGCGGGGCGGCGCAGGTCGCGTGGAGCCTCACGCCGGAGGTGGACGCGATGATTGTGGCGCTGGGCGGAAATGACCTTTTGCGCGGGATCGCACCCGAGGTGGCGCGCGGGAACCTAGAGCGAATCATGCAAGAGGCCCGCGCGCAGGGGGTTGAGGTGCTGCTGGTGGGCCTGCCCGCGCCAAGCAACTATGGCGCGGCATATAAGGCGGAATTCGACGCGATCTATCCCGATCTGGTGGCGGAATACAGTGCCGCGCTGGCACCTGATTTCTTCATAGGTCTGGCGGAGGAGGAGGACGTGCGCGCACGGTTTTTTCAACCCGATGGCATTCATCCGAACGCGGAAGGGGTGGCCCAGATTGTCGAGGCGCTGGGGCCTGCTGTGGCGGATTTGATCGCCACGGCGCAGGCAGAAGAGCAATAAAAAAGGGCCCCCGGAGGAGCCCTTTTTAGAATTGGATAACAGTCGCTTAGACGAGAACGATGTTCGCTGCGGACTGGCGGGCATCACGGCCCTCTTCGATGTCGAATGTGACTTTCTGGTCATCAGCGAGACCGGTCAGACCGGCACGCTCGACTGCAGAAATGTGCACGAACACATCTTTTCCACCACCATCGGGGGCAATGAAGCCGTAACCTTTGGTGGAATTAAACCATTTCACTGTGCCATTGGCCATGTGAGTGTCTCCTAATAGTTGCTACCCGCGAAGTGCGGCAGCCTGGCTTATCGTCGCAAGATCGAGTGACTGAGCCGTTAGGAGCAGGTGGTCGATAGAGGTCGGGTCGCAGGCCCCGTATGGACGTAAAGGTGCGATAATGCAAGAGTTGTCTTTGATCGCACGGTGCATGGGCGGAAATTTGCGCGGTGGATTTTGGGCGGTTTTGGTGGGGTGGGGGTTTGTTTAGGCGCGTTAACGCTTGCAGGTTCAATCCGTGAACGTACGCCTGAAAATCGGGTTGCCTCGGCCTGTGGGGTGGCGGGGTACTGGCCGGACAGAGACGCGGCCCCACGCAACATAACGCGCAGTTCAGCGCTGCGTGCCGCTGCAAAATCGCTTTCTCTCTTCTACTGGAGGTCAATTCTACCGTCTTGGCCAAACAGTGGCCTTGCGCCCCTCAAACATCCAACTCCTCCACGAACCGCGCATTTTCCTGAATATACTGGAACCGCAGTTCCGGCTTTTTGCCCATAAGGCGCTCGACCAGATCGCCGGTCTCGCCCGGTTCATCCTCGTCGATCGTCACACGGATGAGTTTGCGGGACGCAGGGTTCATCGTGGTGTCCTTGAGGTCCTTGGCGTCCATCTCACCCAGGCCCTTGAAGCGGGAGACGTCGATTTTCCCCTTCCCGCCGAGGCCTTTTTCCATCCACATATCGCGCTCGGCCTCGTCGAGGCAGTAGACGCGCTTCGCCCCCTGGCTGAGCCGGTAGAGCGGCGGGCAAGCGAGATAGAGGTGGCCGGTGTCAATCATGGGCCGCATCTGGCTGAAGAAGAACGTCATCAGGAGTGCTGCGATATGCGCGCCGTCCACGTCCGCGTCGGTCATGATGATGATCTTGTCATAACGCAGATCGTCGATGTTGAAACGGCTCCCGAGGCCCACGCCAAGCGCCTGTGTGAGGTCCGAAATCTCCGCGTTGGAGCCGAGTTTGGACGACGCCGCCCCCAGAACGTTGAGGATCTTGCCGCGCAGCGGCAGCAGGGCTTGGGTCTTGCGGTCGCGCGCCATTTTTGCGGAGCCACCCGCGCTGTCGCCCTCTACGATGAAAAGCTCGGTGCCCTCGCGGGTGTTCGACGAGCAATCGACCAGCTTTCCGGGCAGGCGCAGCTTCTTGGTGGCGGTCTTGCGCTGCGTTTCTTTTTCTTGGCGGCGGCGCAGACGCTCCTCCGCGCGCAGCACCAGAAAATCGAGGATCGCCCCCGCTGATTTCGTGTCCGCCGCAAGCCAGTTGTCGAAATGGTCGCGTACGGAATTTTCGACCATGCGCTGGGCCTCGACCGTGGCGAGGCGGTCTTTGGTTTGGCCGACGAATTCAGGCTCACGGATAAAGCACGACACGAGGGCACCGGCACCTGTCATCAGGTCCTCGCGGGTGATCGTGGCGGCCTTTTTGTTCGACACCAACTCGCCGTAAGCCTTGATGCCCTTGAGGATCGCGGCCCAGAACCCGGCCTCGTGCGTGCCGCCTTCGGGGGTGGGCACGGTGTTGCAATAGCTTTGGATGAAGCCGTCTCGGGCGGGGGTCCAGTTGACCGCCCATTCGACCTTGCCGGGGACTTTGAATTTCTCAAAAGACACGGACCCGGCGAAGGGGGCATCGGCGTAGGTGGTGGCCCCTGCGAAGGTTTCGGACAGATAGTCGGAGAGGCCGCCGGGGAAGTGAAATTTCGCCTCCTGCGGTGTGTCGCCATCATTGATCGCGGTTTTCCAGCGGATTTCGACGCCCGAAAAGAGATAGGCCTTGGAGCGGGCCATTTTGAACAGGCGCGAGGGTTTGAGTTGCAACGAGCCAAAGATGTCGGGGTCGGGATGAAAGGTCACGGCGGTGCCGCGCCGGTTGGGGGCGGTACCGATCTTTTCCAGCTTGGTCTGGGGCAGACCGCGCGAGAACTCCATCGCGAAAAGCTCTTTGTTGCGGGCCACCTCGACGCGCAGATGATCGGAAAGCGCGTTCACCACCGAGGAGCCGACGCCGTGCAAACCGCCGGAGGTTTCATAGCTGTCGCCGGAAAACTTGCCGCCTGCGTTCAGGGTGCAGAAGATGATTTCGAGCGCTGACTTTTCGGGGTCCTTGGGGTGCGGGCCGGTGGGGATGCCACGGCCATTGTCGCGCACCGACACGTGGCCGTTTTCGTGCAGCTCGACCTCGATCCAGGTGGCGTGGCCCGCGACCGCCTCGTCCATGGAGTTGTCGATGATCTCGGCCACCATGTGATGCAGCGCGCGGTCATCTTTGCCGCCGATATACATGCCCGGGCGCAGGCGCACGTGCTCCATATCCTCCAGGACCTGGATGGAGGATGCGTCATAATCGCTGGGGCCTGAGGCCCCGCTCAGAAGGTCATTCATACCGCTGCTCTTTGCTTTTGATTGGGGCCGAGTATGGCAGGGCGCGGGCGCGGGGAAAAGGAGGAACGCGCGCTGCTAGGGTGTGATCTGTCTCAAATATCGGGCGCAACCGATCAGCGCGGCGGTATCATCGTGCAGGATGCGGAGCGAAATGGCCGCTGCGATGGCGCGGTAGGGGCCTTTGGCCTGCGCGGGTTCGGTGAATTCGGGGCGCGTGAGATGCGGTGCGAGCGCACGGGCGAGGCCGCCAATCAGGGTGATGCCTTCGGTCGGCAGATGGGTAAGGGCCAGATCGCCGACCACATGGGCAAGCACATGAAGCGTGATCTGGGTGGTGCGTTGTTCAGGGTCTAGCAAAAGGCCTGGCAGGTCCGTGCCTTCGCCCACCCACGCGGCGATGCGGGTGAGGCCGGGACCGCTTAGCACGGCCTCAATCGGCAGGTGGGGCGCGGCCCTGGCCAGATGCTCCATCAGCCCCTCGGGCAGGTCCGGCATATGGGGCAGGCGGGTGTGGCCCGTCTCGGACGGCGGCACGAAAAGCTGCGCGCCCGCGCGGTAGACCGCCGCGATGTTGCACCCGGTCCCGAGGCCGAGGACGAGGCGGGTGCCTCGCACAGGCCTGCCGGGCAGGATCTCGGTGACGCTCTCAGGCGGCAGATCGTCCAGCGCATAGCCCTGCGCCTGAAGGTCGTTGATCAGGTGGGCCGTGCGCGCGCCGGTCAGGCGGGCGAGGTTTGCCGCATCCAGATGCCAGTCGATATTCGTGAGCTGCGCCGCCCCCGCTTGCACCGGGCCCGCCACCCCTGCGGCGATGGCCGCGATGGGGCGACCCTTCAGATAGCTCTCGATCAGCGCCTCGGGGCCGGGGTGATCGGCGTTACGGAAGATCTGAACGCTGGCCGGGTCGAGCGCGCCACCATGGCTCAGGCCGAGGCGGGTGTTGGTCCCGCCGATATCCATGAGAAGACTTGGCTTGGTCATGGGCGGCTCCTTTCGGGGTATTTATGCACAGAGCGGCAGGCGCGCGCCAGCGCGGCGGGCTTTACAAACGCGCCCTCCCGCGCCAGAGCTTAGGGTATGAGCGAGCATATGAAAGGCATATTGATCACGGCGCTGGGCGTTATGCTCATCGTGCCGGATTCGCTTTTCGTGCGGATGATCGACGCAGGTCCAGCCACCATCACCTTCTGGCGCAGCTTCATGGCGGGCGCGCTTATCCTCATTGGGCTGCTAATATTTCAGGGGTTTTCGGGGTTTCGCGCGGTGCTGCGCACGGGCAAGCCTGGGCTGATCTACACCTTGCTGATCGGCCTCACCGCGCCGGGATTTGTCATGGCGATCACGCTGACCTCGGTGGCGAATGTGGTGTTCATCTTCGCCTCCATCCCCATTTTCGCCAGTCTTTTCAGCCGGATATTCCTGGGCGAGCCGATCAGCAAGCGGCTGGTCATAACCATGGCCGCCGTGATGGCGGGCCTTGCCATCATCGCCTATGGCAGCCACGCATCGGCGATCTCGTCTTGGCAGGGCGATCTCATAGCGCTCATCGTGTCGATCAATTTTGCAGGCGCGCTGACGGCGGTCCGTATGGTCAAGGCAACCTCGATGATCCCGGCCATTCCCGTGGCCTATCTGGGCGCGGCCGCCGTCATGTTCTTCTTCGCCGAACCGCTCAGCGTGATGCCCGGCCAATGGCATCTCGTGATCCCGCATGGCACGCTCATCGCGGTCTCCACATGCCTGCTCACACTGGGCCCGCGCTATATCAGCTCGGCGGAAGTGTCGCTTTTGATCTTGCTGGAATCGGTGCTGGCGCCGCTTCTGGTCTGGGCCGTGATCGGCGAGAATCCGGGCGTATGGGCTTTTGTCGGTGGGGCCGTCGTGATCACCGCGCTTTTTGCGTCCA
>CALGEH010000079.1 GCA_937881735.1 uncultured Shimia sp. | reverse complement strand
CTTTTTCTTCTTGCTGGCGGCGCTGCTCGTCCTTGCCGTGCTTTTGTGAGGTTTCATTTCGGGGCTGCACCCACGGTCTAAATCGCGTTAACCTATCCCAAAACCTTGGGAGACCCGATATGCGCCGACTAACCTGCCTCACAGCCCTTTGCCTCACGCTTGCCGCGCCCATGACCGCCTCAATGGCACACGCGGCCTGCGGTGGCAGCTTTGGCAATTTCGTCGCAGGCCTCAAATCCGAGGCGGTGCAGCGCGGCCATGCAAAGGCCACTGTGGACCGTTTTTTCGCCTCCGCTCGGCAAGATCCGTCAGTGATCCAGGCCGACCGCGCGCAGGGCGTGTTCCAAAAACCCTTTACCGAATTTGCTGGTCGCCTGATCAGCTCGGGCCGCCTCAACACGGGCCGCGCCAAGGCGCGTGAGTTCGACGCGATCTTCGACCGGATTGAGGCGCAATACGGCCTCAACCGCGGCGTTTTGCTCGCCTTTTGGGCATTTGAGACGGATTATGGCGGGTTTCAGGGCAATTTCAACACGCTCAACGCGCTTGTCACCCTTAGCCATGATTGCCGCCGCCCCAATCTCTTCCGGCCCCAGGTCTTTGCAGCTTTGGAGCTTTTCGAGAAGGGTGATTTCGACCCCGTGCGCACCACAGGCGCGTGGGCGGGCGAGATCGGTATGGTCCAGATGCTGCCCCGCGACATCATCGAAAGCGGCCTGGACGGCGATGGCGACGGGCATGTGTATCTCAAAACCTCCGCCCCGGACGCCCTGATGTCAGCGGGCAAAATGCTCAGCGGCTTTGGCTGGCGCAAGGGGCAACCTTGGCTGCATGAGGTGGCCGTCCCGGCCGCAATGGACTGGTCCAAATCAGGCCTGAGCACGACGATGAAAGCCTCCGAGTGGGAAAAGCTTGGCGTGCGCGCACGCCACGGCCAGCTCGCCGGTGGGTTGGAGGCGAGCCTCCTGCTGCCGCAAGGACGCAAGGGGCCAGCCTTCCTCGCCTATCCCAATTTCCGGGTCTATTTCGACTGGAACCAGAGCTTCACTTACGTGCTGACCGCCGCCTATTTCGCGACCCGCCTTGAGGGCGCTCCCGTGATGACACGCGGCAACCCCGAGCAGGGGCTCAGCAGCAATCAGATGAAGCAGCTTCAGAGCAAGCTCGCCGCACGTGGTTATGACGTAGGCAAGATCGACGGTATCCTGGGCGCCGGCACCCGTGCGGCTGTGCAGGACATGCAGGAAAAGCTCGGAATGCCCGCCGATAAATGGCCGACGCCCGCGCTTCTGAACCGTCTCTGATGGGCCTCAGGCGACCATCGCCTCGGCCTTCTTGAGGTCCACGGAGACAAGCTGAGACACGCCTTGCTCCGCCATGGTGACGCCAAAGAGCCGGTCCATCCGGCTCATCGAGACACCATTATGGGTGATGATCAAGAAGCGCGTCTCGGTCCGGCGGCACATCTCGTCCAGCAGGTCGCAGAACCGGGCGACATTGGCATCATCGAGAGGCGCGTCCACCTCGTCGAGAACGCAGATCGGCGCAGGGTTCGCGAGGAACACGGCAAAGATCAGCGCCAGCGCAGTCAGCGTCTGCTCCCCCCCGCTCAGCAGGCTCAACGTGGCCAGCTTCTTGCCGGGCGGTTGGCACATGATCTCAAGACCCGCCTCAAGCGGGTCGTCGCTTTCCACCAGCACGAGATTGGCCTCACCGCCGCCAAAGAGGTGTTTGAACAGCATCGAGAAGTTGCTGTTCACCTGCTCGAACGCGGTCAAAAGACGCTCGCGGCCCTCACGGTTCAATGAGGATATGCCGCTGCGCAGGGCCTTGATCGCCTCCTCCAGATCGGTCTTTTCCGACAGCAGAGTGTCATGCTCTTCCTGCACCTCGCTTGCGTCCTCCTCAGCGCGCAGATTGACCGCGCCCAGCGCATCGCGCTGGCGTTTGAGGCGATTCACATCAGCCTCAATCGCCTCGGCACCGGGCATGGTGTCGGGGTCCGTGCCAAGGCTCTCCAGAAGGGCGGCAGGCGTGATCTGCTGGTCGTCATGGATGCGCGCGGCGGCGGCACTACGCGCCTCGGAGGCGGCATCCGAGCGGGCCTCTGCGCGGGCGCGGGCCTCGCGGGCGTCTGATGCGGCGCGCTCGGCCTCGCGCTCGGCATCCGTGGCTTGGCGCGCGGCACGTTCTCCGGTCGAGAGGGCATCCGCGGCGGCGGCGGCGCGGGCCTCGGCGGTGGTGATCTGCCCACCCAATTCGGCGCGCGCCTCGGCGATCTGCGCGGGCACGGCGGCGGCTTCACTGTGCTCGGCCTCGGCGCTAACCTTGCGTTCGGCCAACTCGGCACTGCGCGTCGCGGCGGTCTCCAGACGCAGGCGCCAGCCGCTGAGTTCCTTGGTCACTTCCTGGCTCCGGCGGGTGCGCGCCTCGCCTTCGCGGCGCAGCTCGTCATGGGCCGAGCGGCGCGACATCATGGTGATCCGCGCGGCCTCAACGGTCAGCTTGGTATCCTCGGCGCGCGCCCGTTCGGCATCCAGATCGCCAAGACCTTGCAACCCCGCCTCCGCCTCGCTCAGCTGCGCACGGGAGGCCAGCGCCTCATCCTCATGGCGGGTCACCGCGAGGCCCAGCGATTCGAGTTTTGAGGCGGCAAGGTTGCGATCCGCCTCCGCCCGGCTGAGCGCGCGGGTGGCATCATTCACGGCCCGGTCGGCATCACGGCGCGCCTCGCGGGCGGCTTTGTCCGCATCGCTCAGATCGCGCAGTGTTTGGGTCAGTATCTCATGCGCGCGGCGCGCCCCATCGGCGCGGGCGCTGGCATGTTCGAGCAGTTGCTTCAGCTCTTCCAAGCGGTTGAGCTGCTGGAGCCGCAAGGCCGCCGCCGACGGCGCATCCTCGGCCCAGGCGCGGTATCCATCCCAGCGCCACAGATCCCCCTCAAGCGACACCAGCCGCTGACCGGGCTTCAAGGCCGCCTGAAGGCGTGGGCCGTCCTCGCTGTCGACAAGGCCGATCTGGCTCATCCGGCGGGTCAGAACATCCGGCACCGAGACGTTCTGCGTGAGCGGCACGGCACCCTCGGGCAGCGGCTCCACATGGCCGTATGCGGGCAGAACGGCCCAACCGGAGGGGCCATCGGGGCCCACTTCAGGCGCGCGCAGATCATCCGCGAGGGCCGCACCCAGCGCCTTCTCATAGCCCTGCTGCACCTGAAGTCGGTCGAGGATCTGGCCGCCCTCGGCGGTGTCACGCTCCACCAGCCGCGCCAAGGCCGAGACCTCGGCAGAGAGGGCGTTGACCTCGCCCTCGCCCTCGCTGCGCTCACCGCGCGCCATAGCCTCGCGGGTTTGCGCATCATTTCGCGCCTCGTCCGTCGCAATGAGGGCAGCCTCCGCTGCCTCCGCCGCCGCTTGCGCGTCTTTCTCGGCGGCCCCGGCGGTGGCGAAATCCTGCGCTGCCGTTTGCAAGGCCGCGTTCGATGCGGCCACGGCGGAGCGGGCCTTTTCCGCCTCCGCCTCGGAGCGTTGAAGCATGCTGCGGCTGTCCGAGACGAGCCGCTGGGCCGATTGGTGGCGCGCGGCAAGCCGGGCGACATCCTCGGTCAGCGACGACAGATCCGCCTCGCGCTGGCTGAGAATATCAGACGCATCGCGCGCTTCGGCGGCGGCGGCCTCCAGCTTGCCCTCATGGCCCTCGGCGGCCTTGATCAATTCGCGCTGCTCCCATTCCAGCCGGGCAATCGTTTCGCCCGCATCGCGGTTCAGCTCGCCCTCACGCTCGATATCCTTCGCCAGTTGGGCGATGCGAGCCTCAAGCGTGGTGATGCGGGCAAGTGCCGCCTCTTCCTGATCGCTCAGCGTATCGCGCTGCACCGAGAGGCGTTGCAACACGGCACCTGCAATGGCAGCTTCTTCGCGCAATTTGGGCAGGGCCTCATCCGCCGTGGCGCGGGCTTTGGCGGCCTCGCGCGCGGTGGCCTCGGCGCGGGCGGCGGCTGTGGTGCGCTCGCGCAGAGCCTCGCGCGCCTCGGCCAAGGCCGCATCGGCCTCTTTCCAACGGCGATAGAGCAAAAGCCCCTCGGCCTGACGAAGCTCCTCCCCGATGGCGCGGTAGCGTGCGGCCTGACGCGCCTGCCGGGCAAGCTGTGCCAGTTGAGCCGCCAATTGCTCAATCACATCATCCACGCGGGTGAGGTTGCCTTCGGCTCCGCGCAGCTTCAGCTCCGCCTCATGACGGCGCTGATAGAGGCCCGAAATCCCCGCCGCTTCTTCCAAAATCCGCCGCCGCGCCTTCGGTTTGGCGTTGATCAGCTCTGCGATCTGGCCCTGCCGGACCAACGCCGGCGAATGCGCGCCTGTGGAGGCATCGGCAAAGAGCATTTGCACATCACGGGCGCGCACGTCCTTGCCATTCACCTGATAGGCGCTGCCCACATCGCGGGTGATGCGGCGGGTGATCTCAAGCGTGTCGCTGTCGTTGAAGCCAGCAGGCGCGAGGCGGTCGGCATTGTCGATATGGATCGTCACCTCGGCGAAGTTGCGCGCGCCCCGGCTCGCCGCACCTGCAAAGATCACATCCTCCATCCCCCCGCCGCGCATGGCCGTGGGACGGTTCTCGCCCATGACCCAGCGCAGCGCCTCCAGAAGGTTGGATTTTCCGCACCCATTGGGACCGACCACACCCGTTCGCCCGTCTCCGATGATGAGGTCGGTCGGGTCCACGAAGCTTTTGAAGCCGGTCAGTCTGAGCTTGGAAAATCGCAAAAGGCCCGCCTCGCCATTGATTCCCGGATTGCGACGCAGTTTGCAGAGGCCGCAGGGCGCGAGTCAACGCCAAACCCCTGCATATGGGTGCATCGGGCAAGTTATCCACAAGATATCGGCATAAGGTGTGAGAATGCGCGGCGAGGCACACACGCCAGAGCCGCGCCAACATGTCGCAATCAACCTTGACGCATTGCGGGGGGAGGTTCATACCAAATGGGCAAAGGTTCCCCCAAGGGCGTAGACGAGCCCGGGGATCAATTGGGAATGACGTGTCGGTGGACCCATTCAGGGCACCAAATCGTCAGCCGCCCCCGCGACTGTAAGCGGAGAGCCCCTGCCACATGCCACTGGGATACATCCTGGGAAGGCGGCAGTCAGGCCTCGACCCGCGAGCCAGGAGACCAGCCTTTGCAGGGATCAACCCGCCTCGGGGTAGAGGCGCATAGGAGATGACACAATGACGATACTGGTTCAAACATCCGCGAAATCCACAGCAAAATCCACCGTTCTGCCCGCCGTTATGGCGCTGGCGATCGGCCTTGGCATTATCTTCGTAGCCGGCCATGTGCAGGCCTCCGCCCTGCATG
Source organism: uncultured Shimia sp. (assembly GCA_937881735.1). Classification (GTDB taxonomy): domain Bacteria; phylum Pseudomonadota; class Alphaproteobacteria; order Rhodobacterales; family Rhodobacteraceae; genus Roseovarius. The sequence continues at coordinate 3,837 of CALGEH010000079.1, read as the reverse complement.
ACGCCGCACATGACGTGCGCCACGCCACCGGCTTTCCCTGCCACTAACGCATGCTTCCCAAAATATTGACCAGTGGGCTATTTGCTGGCTTCTGTGCAGGGCTGATTGCGGCCCTGTTGCAGCTGATATTCGTGCAGCCTGTTCTGCTTCATGCGGAACTATATGAGGGCGGCGACCTTATCTATAATATGCTTGAGGGTGCGCCATCACAACCAGACATCCCCGGCTTTGACGCCATGCGCGACGGGCTTTCGGTCCTCTTTTCGGCACTGATCTATGTGGGCTATGGCCTGATCCTCGTGGCGTTCATGAGCATCGCGAACGCGCAAGGGATAGCCATCTCCGCGCATCAGGGCATCGTCTGGGGCCTTGCCGGGTTCGTCACAATCCATTTGGCGCCCTCGTTCTCATTGCCACCCGAAGTGCCCGGCATGGCGTCGGCGGACCTTGCCGCGCGGCAGGTCTGGTGGTGGGGCACAGCGGTGGCCACGGGTGTGGGGCTTGCCCTCATCGCCTTCGGGCGCAGTGCGCTGTTTATGGCTGCAGGGGCCGTGCCGATGGTAGCGCCGCACCTTCTTGGCGCGCCCGAGCCTGCGGTCTTTACAGGGCCGCTGCCGCCCGAGGTTGCCTCGCTCTTTGCCGTGCGGGCCTTGGGTGTCAGCATGGCCGCATGGGCCACGCTGGGCCTCTTCGCCGCTTATTTCTGGCAGCGTGAGACGCAAGACGCCTGAAACAATTCCTCGGTGCGCGGTATAGTCTGCGCACCGGGGCACACCTGAGGAGACACCGAACAATGCCCAAAACGCTCATCTTTCTCATCATCGGCCTGTTTTTCGGGGCGGGCCTCGGATTTCTGACCGCCGTCACTTCGGGTGCGCAGCTTGAGGGGCACGATCACGGCAGTGCGGCCCATGACCACGCCGCCCATAATCATGGCGACGGCGATCACTCAGATCATGCGGGCCACGCAGGCCACGGCCAAATGATCGAGGCCGAGGCACCTGTGCCAACGTTGATGCTCCACATCCTGCCCGATGGCGCGCAAAGCCGGAACCTGCACATAATGACGCAGAACTTCACCTTCTCGCCCACGGGCGTGAACGGCGATCATGTGCCCGGCGAGGGCCACGCGCATATCTATGTCAACGGCGTGAAACAGCCCCGCGCCTATAGCGAATATGTCCATCTCGACGCGCTGCCAAAAGGCACGCATGACATCCGCGTCACGCTCAACGGCAACACCCATGGCTATCTGGCGGTGGACGGCGTGCCCATTGAGGCGACGACCACGATGACGATCGAATGACCCTTCAGGCAGGCACCCGGCCGATAAGGCAATGGCGCAACCGCCCGGCGGCGCGCGCATCGTCGATCCAGCCATCCGGGCTGGCGGCATACAGCTTGGCAAAGGCCACCACATCGCCCGCATCCTGGGGCGTCACATCCCCAAAGAGATACGTGGCCTTTTGCGGCGCGCGAAAGGCAAGGCTCACGGGCCGCGAACAGGCATTCATGCAAGGCCAGTCGCGGACCTGCACCGCCAGCCCCGCCTCGGCCAGCGCCGCGCGCAGAGCGTCCACAAACTTGGCCCCACCGGCCCCTTCGCATGTCCCACAGACAGTCATCACATCCATCACGCCCGCCTCCCTTCGCCCCTCGGGGCTAGCCCAGCGGTGCTGTCCACGCAACCCATCTCAGGAGGCCTGACCATGCTCGCAAAGATCCCCGCCACCGTCGTCACCGGCTTTCTCGGCGCCGGAAAAACCACCCTCATCCGCCATATGCTGCAAAACGCAGGCGGGCGGCGCATCGCGCTCATCATCAACGAGTTTGGCGATCTGGGCGTGGATGGCGATATCCTCAAGGGTTGCGACGACGAGACCTGCACCGAGGATGACATCATGGAGTTGAGCAATGGCTGCATCTGCTGCACCGTGGCCGATGATTTCATCCCGACGCTGGAGAAGCTGCTGAACCGCGAGAATGTGCCGGATCATATCGTGATCGAGACCTCCGGCCTCGCCCTGCCTCAGCCGCTGGTGCGGGCCTTCAACTGGCCCGAGATTTCCACCCGCGTGACGGTCGATGGCGTGATCACCGTGGTGGACGGAAAAGCCGTGACCGAGGGTCGCTTCGCCCATAACGTCGCCGCCGTCGATGCCCAGCGCAAAATGGACGAAAACCTCGATCATGAGACGCCCCTGTCGGAGCTTTTTGAGGATCAGGTCGCCTGCGCGGACATGATCGTGGTCAACAAATCCGACCTGCTGGGGGACACCGAGGCAGACGCGCTCGTCACCCGTCTGCGCGGCGAAAGCCGATCCGGTGTGCAGGTCGTGAAATCCACCATGGGCGCGTTGCCGGTTGATGTGCTCTTGGGTCAAGGCATCGGCGCCGAGGCCGATCTGGACGCCCGCGGTGAGGTGCATCACCATCGCCACCACCACCACGACGATGATCAACATGATGACGACCACGCGCATGAGGATGATCACCATCATGAGGATCACGACCATCACCACGCGCATGAACATGAGCATGGCCACGACGCGTTCGAAAGCTTCATCGTCCTGCGCGACGAGATCACGGACCCCGCGGCCTTCTCCGCCCAAGTGGCCGATGTGATCCGCAGGCATGACATCCTGCGCCTCAAGGGCTTCGCTGCCGTTACGGGCAAGCCGATGCGCCTCACGCTTCAGGCCGTGGGCCCGCGGGTGGACACCTATTTCGATCAGCCTTTCGGCACCGCCCCGCGCCAGACCCGCCTTGTCGTGATCGGCCAGACCGGGCTTGACCGCGCGGCGATCACAGCCGCCCTCGCCGCCTGATGCTGATCGTAGAACCCGGATATCCGCTCGATCCCGGCCCCAAGGCGATCTTGGAGCAGAGCCATACGCTGATGACCACGCTTTTTGAGCCTGAGGAGAACTACTTCCTCGGGTTTGAGGCGCTCTGCACCCCGGACGTTCATTTCTTCATCGCCCGCGAAGGGGAGACCGTGTTCGGGACGGGCGCCGTCGTGGACAAGGACGGCTACGGCGAGGTGAAATCCATGTTCACCGCCAATGCGGCGCGCGGCAGGGGCGTGGGCGCGGCAATTCTGCGCGCGCTCGAAGATCATGCCCGCAGTCTGGGCCTGCCCGTGCTCAAACTCGAAACAGCCCTGCGCCTGCCCGAGGCTGTCCGCCTCTACGCGCGCCATGGCTTCACCGAATGTGGCCGCTTTGGCGACTACCGCCCGAACGACACCAGCTATTTCATGGAAAAGCCGCTCACCTGAGTGCGGCCGCGTCCACCGCCCACAATTCCGCCCTCTGAAAGGCCCCAAACTCATGCACTTGCTCGCCGCCACCCCGGGCTCCATTGACGATGGAAAAGAGCCGGTCGACCTAGGCCAGACTCCGGCTGATATCATCTTCATCTCCGCCGCCGATACCGAGTTGAGCGCGCTCAGCGCCGCCCGCGCCGAGATGGAGGCGCCCCCCACCTTGCGGCTGGCAAACCTCACCCACCTCGCGCATCCCATGTCGGTCGATCTGCATCTCGACAATTGCGCCGCCAAATCCCGCCTCGTGATCGCCCGCGTGCTGGGCGGCACTGGCTATTGGAAATACGGGGCCGAGCAATACGCAGCGCGGCTCCATGAGGCCAGCATCCCCTTGGCCCTGCTGCCCGGGGACGACAAACCCGATCCCGAACTGCGCAGCCTCTCGACCATCAGTGACGCGGATTACGACGCGCTCTGGTCCTATCTGGTGGAGGGCGGGCCGGAGAACGCCGCCAATTTCCTCGCCTACGGACAGGCCATGCTGGACGAGGCCGAGCGTCCGGACCCCG
>CALGEH010000078.1 GCA_937881735.1 uncultured Shimia sp. | reverse complement strand
ACAAGCTACCGCATAGGATATGCCACGCCCCTCAAAGGGTTCATCGCGGTGCCGCTTGTTATTCCCCTGATCATTTTGGGCATCTCGCTTTTGGTGGTGTTCAGCCGAATGGGCGTGCCTTTGTCGCTTTTCACGATTGGCGTCAGCCATATCGTGATCTGCGTGCCTTTCTCGATGCTGGTGATGATCTCGCGCCTCGAAGGGTTCGATAACGGGCTGGAGGAAGCAGCGCAGGACCTCGGGGAATCCCCATGGATGACATTCTGGCTCGTGACATTTCCATTGGCTCTGCCGGGCATCGTGGCAAGCCTGTTGCTTTGCTTCACCATCTCTTTCGACGAATTTCTTCTGTCGTTTTTCTTGTCAGGAGATCAGCAAACCCTCCCCGTCTACATCTGGACCCAGCTTCGGTTTCCCGCAAAGCTTCCCAACGTGTTGGCGCTTGGAAGCTGCATTCTGCTGGCAAGTGTCGTGGTGGTCGTCCTCGCCGAATGGGTCCGCCGGATTGGCGTTGCCCCCGCTGAAAATGGAGCTGACAAGACATGAGTGACGACCGGTTTATCTCCGTTCAGAACATATCAAAACATTTTGGCGCGGTGCGCGCGGTTGACGATGTTTGTTTCGATATTCGGCGCAACGAGTTCTTTTCGCTTCTGGGCCCGTCTGGGTGCGGAAAGACCACGCTCATGCGGATGATCGCGGGGTTTGAGGAGGCCACGTCGGGAGACGTGCATATCGACGGGCAGCCGATGGGGCATACGCCGCCGCATGAGCGGCCCGTCAACATGGTGTTCCAAAACTACGCGATATTCCCGCATCTCACTGTGCAACAAAACATCGCCTTCGGCCTGCGTAAGGAAAAGCTCGCTAAAAAGGAGCTCAACCGCCGCGTCGAAGAAGCGCTGGAGATGATCAAGCTGCCGGGATACGGGCCGCGCGCCGCGCATCAGCTTTCGGGCGGGCAGCGGCAGCGCATCGCGTTGGCCCGGGCGCTGATCAAGAAGCCAAAGGTTCTGTTGCTTGACGAACCGCTGGGCGCGCTCGACAAAAAGCTGCGCGAACAGATGCAACTTGAATTGCGCGCCTTGCAAAAGAGCATCGGCATCACGTTTATCTTCGTGACCCATGATCAAGAAGAGGCGATGACCATGTCAGACCGCATCGCGGTGATGAGTGAGGGCAAAGCGCTGGAGGTCGGACCGCCCGCTCAGCTATACGAGCGCCCGACATCTCATTTCGTGGCCGACTTTCTTGGATCAATGAATTTCTTCGATGGCCGCGTCTTGAAGGCCGAACCGGGTATGGCGCTGGTCGAGACCCGTGAGCTTGGCCATGTGCGGGTTCTCTCAGATAATGCCGGGGTCGTCCCTGGCCGAGATGTTATTGTGGCGATCCGGCCCGAGAACATTGCCGTTTCGACGCAAAAGCCCAAAGGTGATATCAATTCCGTCAAAGGGCGCGTGGACACAGCCGCGTTTCTCGGGGACCGCTCGAACATCTATGTGATGGTCAACGACGGCCGTGACACGGTGCTCACGGTCATGCAAAACCTTGGCGGTGCTGCGTCTCGCATCGGCGCGCAATCCGACGATATCTGGCTGAGTTGGAACGACAAAGCGGGCATCTTGCTGCCGGCCACGGCGCGCTGAAACCAATGCCCATCTTGGCCAAGAGGTAAAAAGGCGGGCTCTGGGGAGACGACCCGGCCTTTTGGCGTCACCGCAGGCTTTGATCGCCTCACTCCTTCCCGACAGCTATACACCCGGAGGAGGCGATCTCAGTTTCGCATATTTAGCGCAGATGACGCTCGCTATTGAAAACATGCTGTTGGATCTGCTGACACTCTAGCCGCAAAGGGACAGAAGACGGGCGGCGAAATGTTTTCGTGGCACGTGACCCGCGCCGCCCCCAATGCGTCGCCGTCCAACCTCAAACCGCTACGGCGTGGCGTGCGGTGGCAGCCACGAAATAGGCGTCAAAAACGGCGGCAACGACACGCACAACCGGCGCGCCTTTTTGCGTCACGGTGATCCGAGCACCCCGGCGCGTGATCAGGCCATCGGATTGCAGAATGGCAAGCTCGCCCTCGTGGGCGCGGTACCAGTCGCGCGCAGCCCCGGTGCGCAGGGCGGCCTCGTCGAGATCGACCTCGCCCGCGCACATGATCCGCTCGATTACATGGCCGCGCAATATGTCGTCCTTGGTAAAAGGAACGCCCTTGCCCACAGACAGCTCCCCCGCCTCGACCGCGCGGGCCCAAGCGCCGGTTTCGGACAGGTTCTGGATATAGCCCGAAGGCGTGCGTCCGATTGAGGTCGACCCGACCCCGAGCATCGTTTCGGCGCGGTCCGTGGTGTAGCCTTGGAAGTTTCGGCGCAGTGTGCCCGCTTTAGCGGCCTTGGCCATCGCATCCGAGGGAAGCGCAAAGTGATCCAGCCCGATCGCCACATAGCCCGCCGCGACCAGAGCCTGCGCCGCCGCTTGCGATTGCGCGAGGCGCGCCTCCACACCCGGCAGAGCGGCCTCATCGATGAGTCGTTGTTTCTTGGCCATCCAAGGCACATGCGCGTAGCCGAATAGCGCGATCCGGTCAGGCAGCATCTCCACGCATAGGCGGATCGTCTCAGACAGCGTCTCCACCGTCTGATGCGGCAGGCCGTAGATCAGATCGAAGTTGATCCCCGCCACACCGGCACCGCGCAAACCATCCACGGCCCAGCGCACCATTTCAGGCGGCTGAATTCGGTTGATCGCTTTTTGGACCTTGGGATCGAATTCCTGCACACCAAAGCTCGCCCGGGTGAAGCCCAGCTGACCGATCCGTGTGATCATGGCGTCCGTAAGGGTGCGCGGGTCGCTCTCAATCGCCAACTCCGCATCGGGGGTCACGTGAAAATTGGCACGCACCGCGTCCATTGCGCGCTCCAGATCATCCGGCACCAGCGCGGTTGGCGTGCCGCCGCCCCAATGGAGGTGAGAGATTTCCATACGCTCCGGCAGGTGCTCGGCCAGAAGGGCGATTTCTCGGTTCAGCGTCTTGGCGTATTGCGCGACCGGCGCATCCTTTTTGGCAAGCTTCATGTTGCATCCACAATACCAGCAAAGCTCACGGCAGAACGGCACATGCAGGTAAAGCGACACGGGGTCCTTTGGTGGCAAGGCGCGCAGCCAACCTGCGTACTCCTTGGCACCAACTTCTTTCGAGAAATGTGGCGCAGTCGGATAGCTGGTGTAACGCGGCACGTTACGGCGCATGTAGGAATTCAGCGTGTCGGTCATAATCGCCCCGTTTTCGGTCTGCCAGTGTCGCGGCCGATCACGGCCTACGGATCACTGTCCTATTCGGGTGGGGGTCTGTCTTTGATTTAGATCAGACATGCGTGGTCTGGGGCTATCGCCCCAAGCGCCCTCGCCCAGCGATACGGGCCCTAGCCCTGACGGGTTTGCGCCGCGCGGATCGCGTCCACCGAGGCGCGGATGGCCTCGATCTGCGCCGGGATCGCCTCCGCCTCGATCAGCCCTTCGGCACGCAGAGTGTCTTCTACCGCGCGCAGCCAGCAGTCGAAATAGCGCGCCTCGACGTCTGTGGCGTCACACGGGTCAGCGCCCGCTTCAGCATCGGTTATATGGGCGGCAAGGCGGCTTTGAAACGCGCTCCACGGGAAATGACCTGCCTGCACCAGCGCCACAATCAGCGCGAAAATCCGTGTCTGCCAAGGGGCTTGGAACAGCGGACCGTTGGCTGGCACAAGGCCACGCATCTCGGCCAGCATCGTCTCGGGGCTATCAGGGATGCTCAAGATAAGGCTCCCACAAATCAGCGCAGAGCGTGTCACTCCCCTGCCCCCAAAGCTCAGCCGCGTCAAAGATCACCGTATAGCAATGCTGCGGATCGGGGCCGCGCCCGGCGGCAAGCGCGTCGGCAAACTGAAACGCACCCAAATGGCGCTCGATACGCCCCAGTCGCCCGCGCAGGTAACGCGGCGCGCGCGTGTGGCCGTCGGGCCCATGGACCATTACGCGCACGGTGTCACCCATGGCAAAACACGGCTCTGCGGGGTGATCAGGAAAGGTCATCTCGGCCCCTGCGCGGCTGGCCGCGAGCAGATCAGCGGCAGATACGCGCGGATGTGCTGCAAGATCGACGTCGAAAGATTTGCGCCCAGTGACCACCTCATCCGCGCTCACAAGCCCCGCACCCCGCGCCAGCGCAGCAGCCGCCAGCGCCCATTTCTCGAAATAATCGCGGTTGAGATACTCCGCCGGGGCCAAACGCTCTATCTCTTGGCGATGCTCGTCCGAGCCATAAGGCACGGCCCAGCCCAACGTCTCGGTCAGCGCAAAGGCACGCTTTTGCCAGTCATGCGCAAACACCTCCTCGGCGTCCACTGGAACCGGGCCAAACCCCTGCATCCCTCCCATATCGTGAATACTGTCCATGATACTCCCTCAGACCCGCGCCGTGCCGATCATGCCGTTGCGCGTCACACGCGCGGCTAACGCTTCGGGCGTCTCACCCTCGGTGTCCGAGGGACGTTGCGGCAGCACGAGATAGCGGATCTCTGCCGTGCTGTCCCAGACCTGCACGCGCATCTCCTTGGGCAATTCCACGCCAAACTCCGACAGCACCACACGCGGTTCGCGCACCGTGCGGGCGCGGTAGGCGGGGCTTTTATACCACGTGGGCGGCAGGCCCAGAACGGGCCACGGGTAACACGAGCAAAGCGTGCACACGACGATGTTATGCACGGTATCCGTATTCTCCACCACGCGCATGTATTCACCCTGAAACCCGGTGAACCCCATCGACGCAATCGCGGCAGAGCCATCGCGCAAGAGCCACTCCTTGAAGTCTGGATCGCTCCATGCCCGCGCCACAACGGCAGCACCGTTGCGTGGGCCGGTCTCGGTCTCGTAATACTCCACAATGGCGTCCATCGCCGCGGGATCAACGAGGCCCTTGGCCACCATCAACTCCTCCAGCGCGCGCACGCGCAGGGCAGCCCCCTGCTCCAGCGGGTCATGGTCGTGATCGTGGTCGTGGGTGTCATGCGGCATGGCTCATTCCTTCCTACTCCATCGCGCCAAGGATGCGGCGCAGGTTGGAGAACCGCGCGATCAGCGCGAAGATCACTATGTTCACCGTTACAAACAACACCGCAATTGAGGCGATCACTGGCGTATAGCCATAGCGCAGCGCGTTGAAAATCTTGATCGGCAGCGTCTCCACCGTGGCCCCCACGGTCATCAATGCAATGATATACTCATTCAGGCTGAGCACGAAGCAAAAGGCGAATCCCGCAAAAGCAAAGGGGGCGGCGATCGGCAGGATGACCGTGCGAAACACCGTGCGTTCATCCGCGCCCATGGTCTGGCTGGCCTCGATGAGGGCGCGGTCGATGCTCTCCAACCCCAGCGATATGGTGACCAGCGGCAGGGCCAAGAGGAATATTGCGTGGGCGATGATCACGGTGATCAGGTTGCCGTAGAGATTGCCCATAGAGGTGAACAGGATGAGAAAGGCCAACGCCATAATCACCGGTGGCAGGATAAACGGGGCCACACCCATCGCCAGAAGCGCCTTTGCATAGCGCAGCCCGTGCCGCCATGCGCCGTAGGCAATAGGCAGGGCAATCGCGACTGCGAGCGTTGCCGAGCACAGCGCGATAAGAAGCGAGTTGGTGAGCGCCGCAAACCAGTCGGACGCCACGAAAATCTCCGAATACCAGCGCAGCGAGACACCGCGCGGCGGAAAGGCCATGAAGCGTTTTTCGTTCAGCGACACAGCCGCGATGACCATAATCGGACCGATGAGATAGAGCGCGAAGATGCTCAGGTAGAGCCAGCGGAGCGCCCTCATGACTTATTCCCGCCGGTCAGCTTGGTGACCGCGAAGATCACGCTCGCGCTCAAGACCAAGAGGACCACCGCGAGGGCCGAGGCGAAGGGCATGTTGAAATTGAAGATCGCCTGATCGGTGATGAGCACCGAAAGGGTCCAATGCTGCGGGCGGCCAAGGACCTGCGGGACGATGATCGCGCCAAGCGTGAGGACAAAAATCGTGACGCCCGAGGAGATGATAGCGGGCCGCGTGACCGGAATAACCACGGTGAAGAACGTGCGCAGGGGCGATCCGCCAAGGGTGCGCGCAGCCTCGATCAGGCTTTTGTCCAAACGGCTGAGCGCGGGGAACAGCAGCAGCACCGAGAAGGGTACCGCGAGGTAGACGAGTGCGGCCAGCACCGCGCCCGCCGAGGGGGCCATGGAAAAGCTTTTCTCCGCAAGGCCAAACCAGACGAGGATATTGGCCAGCCCCGCCGTGCGCGACAACAGAATCTGCCACGAGAAGGCGATCAGCACCTCCGAGAGAGACAATTGTGCGAGGATATAGATCAGCCATGTGTTCTGCGCGCGTGGGCCAAACCCGGTGAGCATATAGGTAAACGGGAAGGCGATGAGCAGGCTCAGCACCGCGATGAGCGCACAGAGCCCGGCGGAGAAAAGCGCGCGTTCGATATAGAACCACGTCGCGAACCGCTCGAAATGTTGCAGATCAAAGGCGTAGATATAGTCCTGCGCATCATCCGGGGTGGACACGGACGTGAGCAGGATCAGCGCGAAAGGCACCGCGAAGAACGCGCCGATCATCACCGAAGACGGCACCAGCGTGAGATATCGCGCGAGCCCGCCCATCAGGGGGCCAGAACCGAGCAGGCGGCCTCGGGCATATCCACATGGACCTGCTGCCCGATCTCGACCTCGGGCCAATCCTTGGGCGTGAGGACCGAGACAACCTCATGCCCCGCGCAATCGAGCAAAATCTCGATCGTGGCGCCGATATCGCGCACGAAGGTGACGCGGCCCGGCACGCTGTTCTTGGTGGGTTTGTGGCCAACAAAGACCTCTTCAGGGCGGGTCATCAGGAGCACCTCGTCACCGGGTTTGTGCCTGTCGACGTTGGTGCCCACGCGCAGTGTCACGCCGCAAGTCTCGACGGTATCTGCGCCCGTCATCCTGGCGGGCAGAAGGTTGGATGTGCCGATGAACCCGGCGACGAACCGGTCCACGGGGGTTTTGTAAATCTCCATCGGGGTGCCGGTTTGCAGAACGCGGGCGCGGCCCATGACCACAATCTGATCGGCCATTGTCATCGCCTCGGTCTGGTCGTGGGTGACGACCACCGTGGTGATGCCAAGCTCCTGTTGCAGCTTGCGCAACTCAATCTGCATCGCCTCGCGCAGGTTGGCATCCAACGCCGACATGGGCTCGTCCAACAAAAACACCGAGGGGCTAAGCGCCAGCGCGCGGGCAATCGCCACACGTTGCCGCTGTCCGCCCGAAAGCTGACTGATGCGGCGATCTTCCACCCCCGGCAGGCGCATCATATCGAGAAGCTCCTTCGCGCGGGCGGCGCAATCACTCCGCGACGCACCCCGGATGCGCATGGCGTAGGTGATATTCTCGCCCACGCTGAGATGCGGGAAAAGCGCGAAGGATTGAAACACCATGCCGATGCCGCGCTCGTGCACGGGCACGCGGGTGAGATCCTTGCCTCCCAGCGTGATGGACCCGGCAGTCGGCTCTTCCAGCCCCGCGATCATCCGCAAGAGCGTGGTCTTGCCACAGCCCGAGGGGCCGAGAAAGCAGACCATCTCGCCAGACTTGAAGCTGAGCGTGACATCTTCCACCGCGCGAACGCTGCCGAAATGCTTGCTCACGCCGTCAATGTTCAGGTCGGACATGTTTTCTCCCAGAGTGCGACCCGCCCGCGCGCATCATCGCGCCGGACGGGCCGGAGGCGTTAACCCGCGATCATCTTGTTCCACGTGTCCGAGATGTAATCGGCGTGGTCCTTGTAGATGTCATAGCGCGGGATGATCGGCGCGCCGGCGCTCGACACGGCGGCAAGCTCATCCTCTGAGAGGTCGGTCAGCGCGGGGTCGATCACGGGCGCAGTACCCACGTTGCGCGACAGCAATGCTTGCGTCTCGGGCGTGGACATGAAGTTGATGAATTCGTGCACCTCGTCCATCGGCTCCACATGCTGCGGCACGATCCAGTAGCCCGAATCGAGGATGCCGCCCTCTTTGGGGAAGGTGGAGACGACAGGGAAACCTTCAGCTGCGGCAAGGCCCGCCACATCGTGGTAATACTGCCCCATCGGAATCTCGCCCTCTTGCAGCGCCTGCTGGAACGCGCCCTCGTCTTTGTACCAAAGCCGGACATTGGGCACGATTTCCGACAGCTTCTCGAACACCTGCGCGATGCCGTCCTTGGTGCTCAGGATATCGGTGCCACCGAAATGCGTGGCCGCCGTCACCTCCAAAAGGAACGAGTTTGTGGCGAGGCCCAGCACGCCGATCTGGTCGGCGTATTGATCATCCCAAAGCGCGGCCCAGCTTGTTGGCGCCTCTGGGATCTCGTCGGAGTTCGTGCAGAGCGTGATATACCAAGACACGCCCCCCACACCGAAAAGCCCACCATCGGCGTTACGATCCTGGAATGTGTCCGAGAGGTTGCCGAGATTGCTCAGTTTGCTTTCGTCCAGCGTCTGGAACAGGCCTTGGCTCGCCCCTTCGCTGCGCGGCGTGCCCGCCATCAGCGACACGTCTGCGGGTGCGGTATTGGCGCGCGCGGCGTTCTTGATCTGCACCAGCCATGTCTCGCCCGTGGGCACGGCGATGGATTGCACCTCGATGCCCGTGGCGGCGGTGAATTCGGGGAAGATGAACTGCTTGAAGCTCTCCTCGAAAAAGCCGCCATAGGTGCCTACGCGAATAGGCGCGCCGGCCGCGCGCAGGATCGACGGTGAGGCCATCGCAGCAGCCCCCGCCGCGGCGGTTGTGGCCATGAAGCGGCGACGGGTCAGGTTGGATTTCATCATTGGTATTCCCCTTTCAGGTTGGAATCACGCCCAAGTCTTGGGCAAAACACAGAGCATTTCATAAAGTAGATTGGAGCCGATAAGCGCGGTAGAACCGCTCACGTCATATTGCGGCGAGACCTCGACCAGATCGCAGCCCACAAGGTTCAACCCCTTGCACCCGCGCACGATCTCCAGGGCCTGGATCGTAGTCAGCCCACCCATCTCGACGGTCCCGGTTCCGGGCGCGAAGGCCGGATCGAGGCTGTCGATATCATAGGTGAGATAAACGGGCGCATCACCGATCCGCGCCCGAATATCGTCCATCAGGGGGGTCAGAGACTTGTGCCAGCACTCCTCCGCCGGGATCACGGTGAACCCCTGCTCGCGGCCCCAGTCAAAATCACCGGGCGCATAGCCGGTGCCGCGCAGACCGATCTGGAACACCTTGTCATTGATCAAAAGCCCGTCCTCGACCGCGCGGCGGAAAGGGGTGCCATGGGCAATCGCCTCGCCGAACATATGCTCGTTCGTGTCGGCGTGGGCGTCAACGTGAATGAGGGCGACAGGGCCGTGCTTGGCCTTGATCGCGCGCAGGACCGGATAGGTCAGCGTATGATCGCCACCGAGCGTCAGAGGCACGCAATCATGCTTCAGAATCTCATGATAGGCCTCGGTGATGATCTCGGCGGTTTTCTTCAGATCAAACGTGTTGATCGCCACGTCGCCGATATCGGCCACCTGCATCTTGGCGAAAGGCCCAGCGCCAGTGGCCATGTTATAGGGGCGCAGCATGCAGCTTTCGGCGCGGATGGCACGGGGGCCGTGGCGTGTGCCGCTGCGGTTGGAGGTGCCGATATCCATTGGCACGCCTACGAAACAAGCGTCCAATCCTTGGGCCGTGTCCTGTGCTGGCAGGCGCATCATCGTGGTCGTTCCGCCGAAACGAGGCATGTCATTGCCACCAAGCGGTTGGTTGAATTCGGACGTGGTCATGTGTTGTCTCCCCAGTCGCGCACCGAGCATACTAGGCGCGGCATGTGCCGCTGCACAAGTCGGATGGTTGAACAAACAACCAAGGCGGCAGTGGTTTTTTGCGCAACGCCGGTTTGGCAGACAAGCTGGCAGGTCACCCGCACCGCATTATTCAAGATTGTTTAGGCGGCACGCCGCGAAAAGTCGCTTCCGCTTGCCTAGCAAAACACTCTACACTGTGCTAACAGAAGTGGAGTTTCCGAGATGGCCGACCCCCTGCCCCCGAGGATGCACGCCGCCCTTTGCGATGCGCCCGGCGCGGCGCTGCGTCTGGGCGAGGTGCCTCTACCGCGCCCCGGGCCAGGGCAGATTCTGGTGCAGATGGAAGCGTGTGGCGTCTGTCACTCTGATCTGCATTTGCGCGATGGGGATGAAGACCTGCCAGACGCACTCTACCCCTTGATCCTCGGGCATGAGGGGATTGGCCGGGTGGTCGTGACCTGCGACGGCGGGCCAGAGATCGGTGCCCGCGTTGGGCTCCCATGGCTCTATCACACCTGCCTCGACTGCAAACCTTGCCGCACCGGGGCAGAGACGTTTTGTCAGGCCAACACCGCGCGCGGGGTGCAGCATCACGGCGCGTTTGCCGAATACGCGCTGGCCGAGGCTGCATTTGTGGCGCCAATCCCCGAGGTGCTTGATCCGGTTCTTGCCGCGCCGCTTTTATGTGCGGGCCTCACCGCTTGGGCGGCCTTGGGCAAGACTAGCGCAGGACCGGGATCGCGCGTGCTGATCATCGGCGCAGGCGGGCTCGGGCAATACGCCATCCTCATCGCAAAGGCGCGCGGGGCGGAGGTCGTGGTGATCGACACAGATGCCACCAAGCTAGACACCGCGCGCGCCCTCGGGGCCGATCACGCAGTGCTTGCGGGGCCGGGTGCGGGTGCGCAGGTGCAGGCGATGGGCGGCGCGGATGTGACGCTCAACTTCGCACCCAACGCCGCCGTCTGGAGCACTATCGAGACCGCCGCTGCCCCGATGAGCGAGATTGTTGCCGTCGCCCTGATCCATGATCCGGTGCCGCTGTCGCTGATGTGGCTCTTGGATGGGGGCCACAAGGTCTTTGGATCGTCCGTCGGCACCCGGCAGGAGATGGCGGATTTTCTCAGCTTCGCCGCCACGCACCCGATGCCTGTCGATGTGGAGCGGGTGCCTTTTTCAGAGGTGGATCACGCGCTCACCCGGCTTAAATCCGGTGACGTGACGGGCCGTCTTTGTGTAGATTTCAGCCTATAACCCTTGGAGCCCCTATGAAACTCGCAGCCTTTCAGATGTCCGCCGCCACGCCCCATGCCGAGCGCCTACCCAAGGTCGAGGCCGCCATGCGCGAGGCCGCAAGCGCAGGGGCGGACCTGCTCATCGCGCCAGAACTGTGCCTGTCGGGTTATGGGCGCGGGCCAGAACTTAGCGATCTGGCGCAGGGGCTGGACGGGGAGTGGGCCACGCAGCTCAGTGCTTTGTCAGATACGCTCGGAATCGCCGTGATCGCGGGATTTCCAGAACGTGCGGGCGAAACTCGATATATCAGCGCACTGATCAAACGGCCCGGTGTCGCGCCTGAGGTCTACCGCAAGGGCACGCTTTACGGCGATTATGAGCGCAGCATTTTCACCGCCGCTGGTCCCTCCACCATGATTGTGGAGATTGCCGGCCTGAAGGTCGGTGTGCTCATTTGCTATGACGTGGAGTTTCCCGAGAACACACGGCGGTTGGCCATGGCCGGGGCCGATCTCATTGCGGTGCCCACTGCCCTGCCATGGGGCGGGATAGGCGAGGCAAGCGGCACGGGCAGTTTCGTCGTGGAGCATCTTGTGCCCACACGGGCCTGCGAGAACGTGAATTTCGTGGCCTATATCAACAATTCAGACACGGATGAGCGGGTCACCTTTCAGGGCGAAAGCGTAATCTGCGCGCCCAATGGCAGTGTGCTTGCCAAAGCCCCAAAGGACGGTGACAAACTGCTCTTGGCCGATATAGACCCACGTGCCTATGACGCCGTACGCGCCTATCTGCCCTACCCCGAGGATGTGGGCCCGCTGCTTTAGCCCAGCACTTCGCGCACGGCCTCGGCCGCGGATTTGGCGACGATATCGGCCTCGTCCTTGCTCAGGCAAAAGGGCGGAGCGAAGCCAAGGATGTCACCCTGTGGCATGGCCCGCCCGATAACCCCGCGCTTGGCCAGCGCCGCCGTGACCTTGGCACCCATGGTGGCCTTGGGATCAAAGAAGCGTCGCGCCGCTTTGTCTTCCACAAACTCCACGGCGGCCATCATGCCCACGCCCCTGATCTCGCCCACATTCGGGTGGTCGCCCAGATGCTCTGTGAGCTGCGCGCGCAAATGCGGGCCGACTTGGGTGTTGTTGGCAATCAGGTTCTCCCGGTCGATCAGTTCAAGGTTGGCAATGCCCGCCGCGGCCCCGATTGGATGCGCCGCATAGGTCCAGCCATGGCCGATAGGGCCATTTTCATCGGTGCCATCCTCCAGCACTTTCCACATCCGCTCGGACACGATGGAGCCTGAAAGCGGCGCATAGGCCGATGTGAGGCCCTTGGCGATGGTCATCAGATCCGCCTTCATCCCGTAATGGTCGCAGCCCATCATGGAGCCGGTGCGTCCGAAGCCCGTCACCACCTCATCCGCGATGAGCAGGATATCGTGCCGCTCCAGCACCTCCTGAATGGCCGCCCAATAGCCTTCGGGCGGTGGCACGAGGCCTCCGGTGCCGAGAACAGGCTCGCCGATGAAGGCCGCGATCGTGTCCGGCCCTTCGCGCGCAATCAGCGCCTCAAGGGATGCCACGCACTGCGCCGTGAATTCCGCCTCAGACATATCCGGGTCCTCGCGGCGATAATAATAGGGCGCATCGGTGTGTACGACCTGAGACAGGGGCAGATCGAATTTCTTGTGGAAAAGCTCCAGCCCCGTCAGCGATCCGGTCATCAGGCCCGACCCGTGATAACCTCGCCAGCGGCTGATGATCTTCTTCTTCTCGGGTCGCCCGAGGATGTTGTTGTAATACCAAAGCAGCTTGATATTCGTCTCGTTCGCATCTGACCCACCGAGGCCGAAATAGACCTTGGACATATGCGCAGGCGAGCGGTCGAGCACCATTTTGGCGAGGGTAATGCTGGCCTCCGTGCCGTGGCCGACATAAGCGTGATAATAGCTGAGCTTGTGGGCTTGTGCTGCAATCGCCTCGGCAATCTCCGTGCGCCCGTAGCCCACGTTCACGCAATAAAGCCCCGCAAAGGCATCCAGCATCCGGTTGCCATCGCGATCCTCGATATAGACGCCCGCGCCCCCTTCGATCACCCGGCTGGGCGTGTCGCCGCGCGCATGGGCCGCGATATGCGTGGAGGGGTGAAAGAAATTCTCACGGTCCCAAAGGGCGAGTTGGTCATTGGTCAGCATGGCGGGTCTCCTGAAATCGCTTGTGCTCAGTCTAGCGGAGCAGCAACAGGCCCGCCATCCCACCTGCTCACCAAAGCGTGACCAGGCAAACGGTGCAATTCCTTTGACCGAAGCGGTCGAGTAGCTAGGGTTTCGCCACGAATTTGCCCTCTAAGACAGGAGCCTCTCGCCATGAAACACGCGATCTTCGCCCTCGCATTCGGGGCCACTGGCCTCTTGGCACCCGCCGCATCGGCAAGCGATGTCACTTTTCATTTCTACGGTGCCGAGAATTGCCCGCCTTGCCTCGCGTTCAAGCGCAACAATCTGGACGATGTGCGCGCCAAGGGGGCGGAGGTCGGGTTTGACGTTGTCGAAAACATGGTTCCCACCATTCGCGACGTGCCGGTCGAGGGCAGTTATGGCGCGGCGGACCCTCTCTTGCGCAAAGCAGCGACAGAGCTTGTGCGCACCTACCCACCGATCTTTTTCGTGACCGACGGGGATGCGGTGATCTCGGTGCATGGTGGCAATTGGCGCGGCGCGCTCCAAAGTGCTGAGGAGCGCGCCGGAAGCTAAGTTACTTCTGTGACTTATCCGTCCCAAAGACCTGCGCCACGATCATAAGACCGGTCGTCACCAGAACCATGATCGTAGAAATGGCCGCAATCGTGGGATCAATCTGATCGCGCAGCGCGTTGAACATGTTGCGCGTCAGCGTCGAGTTCTCGCCACCGGAAATGAACATCGCCACGATCACCTCGTCAAAGGACGTAAGAAACGCCAAGAGCGCAGAGGTCACGACCGCAAAGCGGATCTGCGGCAGTGTGATGGTCATGAACGCTTTCCAGCGCGGCGCGCCGAGCGAGCGTGCGGCATTCTCCTGGTTCATGTCATAGCTTTTGAGCGCGGAGCCGATCACGATCACCACCAAGGGGATCGCCAGAAGCGAGTGCGCCAGCACAAGGCCCGTCATGGTGTAGAGGATTTGCAGCTTCACATAGGCATAGAACGCGCCGATGGCGATCAGCACCACAGGCACCATCATCGGCGTGATGAGCAGCACGAATGTGGCCCGGATGAACGGTATCTTGGACGCATGAAGGCCGTAGGCCGCCAGCACACCGATAGGCGTGGCAACGATCGTGGTCAGGATCGCCGCCTTGAAGGACGTGGCCGTCGCCCCCATCCATTCGGGTGAGCCGAAATAGTTGTGATACCACCTGAGAGACCATTCCTCGGGTGGGAATTCCAGATACTGACTGTCCGAGAAGGACATAGGGATCACGATCAGCGTGGGCACGACAAGCAGTGTCATGGTGACGCCCGCGAAGATATAGAGCCAGAGGCGCTGGCCATGGGTCACTTGGGTCTCGGAAGCGGGGCGGGAAAACCAGTTCATGTCAGTGCCCTCCTTTCGATACGGTATCGAGGTTAAGGAACCGCGACGCGATCCAGAGGATCCCGACAGTGAGGGTCAAAAGAACCACGCCCAGTGCGCTGGCCGCCCCCCAGTTCACGAAAAGCTCGATGTTGGAGACGATCTTCATCGACACCATGATCACCTTGCCACCGCCGAGAACCGCAGGCGTCACGAAGAAGCCAAGGCAGAGGACGAATACCATCAGCGCGCCCGCAAAAAGCCCCGGTGTGGAGAGCGGGAAGAACACCGTCCAAAAGGCGCGGCGCGGGCTTGCGCCTAGGTTTGCGGCGGCCTTGAGATAGTCACGGTCGATCTGGCGCATGGCGCTGTAGACTGGCAGAATCAGGAATGGCAGCATGATATGCACCATCCCGATCAGCGTCCCACTCATGTTATGCACAAGTCTCAGAGGCTCTTCCCAGAGGCCCAGCGACATGCCCCATTCGTTCACCAGCCCGCTTTTTTGCAACAACACCAGCCACGCGTAGGTCCGCACCAGAAGCGAGGTCCAGAACGGCAAGAGCACGGTGATGAGGCAGATATTGGCCCATTTGTTGGGCAGCTGCGACATGAAATAGGCCAGAGGATAGCCGATGAGGATGCACAGGATGGTGGTCAGGATACTGACCTCGAACGTCGTGTAGAAGATGCGCGCGTAGGATTTGCGCTCGATCATCCGCTCGTAATTCTCAAGGCTGAAGCTGCCATCCGCGCCGAGAAACGACACGTAGAAGAGCCAACCCACCGGTATCACGAGGATCACCATCACCAAAAGGATCGCCGGGGAGGCGAGGCCGAAAAGCTTCAGCCGTTCCAGCCGCTCGTCGCGGGCGAGCCCATCGGAGTTCAGCGTGCTGGCGGCGCTCATGCCTCCTCTCCAGCGAGGAGCACGGTGTCATCCACGCCGAGGCCAAGCTGCACAGTGTCGCCCTGTTTGGGCAGCGCATCAAACGTGCCTGCGCGCATCGCACCACGCACGGCCACTTCGGTGCCATCCTTGAGGTGCGCATAGAGAAGATAGCTCTCGCCCTGATAAACAAGCTCCGTCACGCGTGCCTCAAAGACATTCTCGTCCTTGGCGGGCTTGCCGGTGATCAGATGCAACCGCTCGGGCCGCATCATCAGGCTCAGCCCCTCACCGTCGGGCACGTGGCGTGTCGTTTTCAAATTGGTCCCCGCCGCTCCCAAGGCACTGCCCGAGCGTGTCACATCGAGGAAGGTGGAATCGCCGATAAAGTCGGCCACAAAACGGTTTGCAGGCTGCTCGTAGAGCTCCTGCGGGGTGGCCAGTTGCATGATCCGGCCATGGTTCACGACCGCGATCCGGTCGGACATGGTGAGCGCCTCGCGCTGATCATGGGTCACGTAGACAGTGGTCATGCCCAGCTTCTCGTGCAGGTGGCGCAGCTCGATCTGCATCCGGTCGCGCAGCTTTTTATCCAGCGCCGACAAAGGTTCATCCATCAGCAGGATGCGCGGGGCAAACACGATGGAACGCGCCAGCGCCACGCGCTGCTTTTGCCCGCCCGAAAGCTGGGTAATGCCGCGCTCGCCATAGCCGCCCAGCTGCACCGTCTCAAGCGCAGCCTCGACGCGGCGGTCCATCTCATCCTTGGGGGTTTTGCGCAGCTTGAGAGGGTAGCCCACATTGGCCGCCACGCTCATATGCGGGAAAAGCGCGTAGTTCTGAAACACCATGCCCACATCGCGCAGATGCGGCGCGGTCCGGATCATCTCATCCTCGCCGAATTTGAGGCTACCGCTATCGGGCCGTGTGAACCCTGCCAGCACCATCAACAGCGTGGTCTTGCCCGAGCCGGAGGGCCCGAGAAGCGTGAGAAACTCGCCGCTTTTGACGTCCAGCGAGACATCGTTCAGCGCGAAGACATCGCCATAAGTTTTGGTTACATTCCGCACCGCAATCGGCAGCGCCCCTTGGCCCGTATCGCTCATATCATCCCCGCCCCATGTCAGTCATTTGGTGTCTGCGGGCAGGACAGGCCTGCCCGCAGGTTTAGGTGCCGCCGATTATTCGGTCAGCATTTCCTGATACATTTCTTCTGCGATGGTTTCCCACTTCTCATACCATTCGGTCTGAATTAACAGCTGATTGGCCGCGTTGTCAGGCGCAGAGGGCAGCAATGCCGCAACCTCGGGCGTGATCGTGCCGGTCTCGTAGGCCAGAAGGTTGGGGGGGCCGTACATGATGTAGGTCGGCAGATCGTCCTGATACTCGGCCTTGGAAATTTCCGCGAGGAATTCCATCGCCGCCTCTTTGTTCGGCGCGCCTTTTGGCACGGCAAAGCAGTCAAAATCCATCAAAGCGCCATCAAAGGTGAAGTTCAGCTTGCCGCCATCCTTCTGGGCATTGTCGAACCGACCGTTCCAGCCCGAGGACATGTCCACTTCGCCGTCTTTCATCAGCTGAGCGTGCTGTGCACCCGAGGACCAGAACACGGAGATATTCGGCTTCAGCTCGCGAATCTTGTTGATCGCGCGCTCAATGCCTTCTTCGCTGTCGAGAACGGTGTAGACATCCTCCTTGGCGACGCCATCGGCCAGCAGGGCTGGCTCAAGCGCGCCAGAGACCTTGCCACGGTAGGAGCGGCTGCCGGGGAATGCTTCGGTGTCAAAGAAATCAGCCCATGTTTTCGGGCCATTATCGCCATACGTCTCTGTGTTGTAAGCAAAGACCACCGAGAACGCGTCGCCGCCAACGCAATAGTCGGAATAGGAGCCGGGCATGAAGTTCGACACGTCGATGACCGAATAATCCAGCTTCTCCAGAAGACCTTCTTCGGCCGCGCGCGCGGCGCTGCCGGTGCCCGACACAACGATATCGAAGCTGACCTGACCGGTGTTCACCTGAAGGCGCACATCGGACATGCCGCCATAGGTTTCTTGCTTCACCTCAAAGCCGGTGGCGGCGGCCGCAGGCTCAAACAGCGCCTTGGATTGCGCTTCTTGGTATGAGCCGCCCCATGACGCGATGGTCACGGTCTTGTCCGCCGCAAGGGCCGTGCTGGCCAAAAGGCTCAGGACCGCTGCGGATGTGATTGTCTTTTTCATATCTCAGATCTCCTCCAGTGTTGATGGCGCCCCCCGGATCGAAGGGCACTCTTTCGCCGATATCTTGCCCTGAAACACAGCGGCGCTCTGTGCCTTCAGGTATGGGTGTCAGCCCTGTGCGAGGGCCGCAGCGCGCTCATATTGGCGTCGATCGCGCCAACGATACCATGCCACCGCCGCAGGCAAAAACCAAGGCCGCCCGGCATAGAGCGGGCGTGTTGGAAACGGCAAATCATCAAACGCCGTGCGCCCTTCGGCAAGGCCCAGAACTTTCTGGCCCATGCGCATCCCCAGATAGGACCCCATCGAGACCCCCGATCCACAGTAGCCCATGGCGTAATGCATGCCATCATGCGTGCCGATATGGGCCAGCTCATCGAACGTGTAGGCCACTGTCCCGGACCAGCTGTGAGAGATGCGCGTGCCCTGCAAATCAGGGAAAATACGGCACATATCTTCGTAAAGGCGCGGACCAGAGATGCGCGCGTCTGTTTCTGTGGCCGAGACGCGGCCCCCGAAAAGGATGCGTTTGCGATCCGGTGAGGGGCGGTAGTAGTAAACCACCTTGCAGGTATCGCTTGCCACGCGGTCCTTGGGGAAAAGCCGATCCATCAGGCCGGGCGCCAGCTCTTCTGTAGCGATCACATAGCTGCCGATGGGAATGACCCTGCGGCGCATCCAAGGCGTGAGCGCTGTTGTGTATCCATTCGTAGCTATTATCACATCGCGCGCCCGAACAACACCCGCCGCCGTGGTCAGCGTATAGCCATCCGCGCCGCGTGTGATATCCATGACCATCGCTTGACCGCGCACCGTGGCACCTGCCGCCTCAGCGGTCTCCAAGAGGCCGCGATGATAGAGGGCGGGATCGACCGAGGCGTGGCTCTCGAATACAACACCGCCATGGTAGACCGGGCTGCCCAACTCGTTCAGCTGTTCGGTGCGCGGCACTGCGTGAACATCAACCCCCTCCAGACGGCGGAGCTTTTCCGCATCGCGGGCAATCTCCTCATACGCGCTTGGCATGTGAGCCGCATGAAAGCGCCCACCGCGATTGAACGCGCACTCCAGCCCTTCGGAGGTGATCCGATCCTCGATCCATTGCAGAGCAGCAGCCCCCTCGCCTCGGATCGCTTGCGCGCGCTCGGCGCCATACTTGGCCGTCAGCTTGGCCAGTGAGGGTTTGATAGACGTGCTGATCTGTCCACCGTTGCGCGTGGAGCAGCCATATCCGGGGTCGCCCGCTTCCAGCACTAACGTGCTGCGCCCGCCCCGCGCGGTCTCGATCGCGGCGTTGAGGCCTGTATAGCCAGAGCCGACAATCGCCACGTCCACCCGGTCGGGCAGCGGCGTTTGGGCCGCATCACGGCGCGCGAGCCCGTCTAGCCAGAAGGAGGTATCCTTCCAGTCCGGCGTCCAAATCTGCGACTCTGCGCGCGCCGAAGCCTGCGCCATAGTTCTGCCCCCCTACTCTCAGAAGCTGACGTTAGGAAAGGCGATTGAATTAAGCAACTTAATACGGATAATACCTTTATTATATTTATTTATACAAAATATCCGAGGCCTCATGCGGATCAAACTGCGCCACCTCGAAGTGTTCACAGCCCTTTTCGAGGCCGGTTCCGTCTCGCGCGCGGCGGAGCGGCTGAGCCTGTCGCAACCGGCGGTGTCCATCGCGCTCAGCCATATGGAAGAGGAGCTTGGCTTTCGCCTTTTCCACCGGGATCGCGGGTTTTTCGCCCCCACCAGCGAGGCGCTTTTGCTGCATGATGAGGTGCTCCAAGGCCTGGCCGCGATTGGGCGGGTGGATCAGCGCGCCGCCGAAATACGCTCAGGCGCTGCGGGCAGTATCGTGGTGGGCACCAACGGGGCCATGGCGCTGAATTTCCTGCCCGGCATCATTGCGGAGTTTCAGCGCGACTTCCCCGGCACCCACGTGGAGCTGCGGGTGCACAGCTCGCGCCGGATCGCGTCATGGGTCAGCAACGGTCAGGTCGATATTGGCCTGATGGACGCGCCCGTGCCCGTCGGAGGGCTGAGCACCGAAGTCTTTGAAATGGAATGTATGTGCATCCTGCCCAAGGCCGATCCGCTGGCCTCTAAAGCGATCATCACCCCCATTGACCTGGATGGCCGCGCGGTGATTGCGATCATGGGCGACCATCCGGTAGACCGGCAGCTCGGTCAGGCGATGGCGGATGCGGGGGCGGTCCTCAACCATGTCAGCTCCGCCAATTTCTATGCGATTGCGCGCAGCATGGTGGCCGCAGGGGCGGGGATCGCGCTGATTGATCCGGTCAATGCGGAGGCCGAGTTGAATGATGGGGTCGTGGCGCGCCGCTTTGCGCCCGGCGTGCTGCACGAACAGGCAATGGTGACCGCGCGCGGCGTGCCGATGGGCATTGCCGCAAGCCAGTTTCAAAACCGCCTGCGTGAGGCGTTGAGCGGGTATGGCAG
>CALGEH010000077.1 GCA_937881735.1 uncultured Shimia sp. | reverse complement strand
CATCTCTTCCGGGCTGCTCATCTGCGCCACATGCAGCCCCATGAAGGCCACGTCGAGCATGTCGCCCGTGCCCAGCGGATACCACGGATCGCGCACGCAATCCTGCCCGAAACCCACGGTGATGCCATGCGCCTGCATTTCCTTCACGCGGGTCATGCCGCGCCGCTTGGGGAAGGTGTCGTGCCGCCCTTGGATCATGATGTTGATCAGGGGATTGGGGATCGCGGCCACCTCCGCCTCGGCCATCAGCGGCAACAGCTTCGAGACATAGTAATTGTCCATCGAATGCATCGACGTGAGGTGACTGCCCGCCACACGCCCCTGAAGGCCAAGGCGCTGCGTCTCAAAGATCAGCGTCTCGATATGGCGGCTCATGGGATCGTCCGTCTCGTCGCAATGCATGTCCACGCGCAAGCCCCGCCCTGCTGCCATCTCGCAAAGCTCGCGGACCGAGGCCGCCCCGTCCGCCATCGTGCGCTCAAAATGCGGGATGCCGCCCACGACATCCACGCCCATATCCAGTGCGCGGATGGTGTTGGCATGGGCCGTTGGGTCGCGGTAAAGCCCGTCCTGGGGGAAGGCCACGAGTTGCAGGTCGATGTAATCTTTGACCTGTCGCCGGACCTCCAGCATCGCCTCCACACCCTTGAGGCTATCGTCGCAGGTGTCGACATGGCTGCGGATTGCCAGAAGGCCGAGGGAAGCTGCCCAATCGCAATACTCCAGCGCGCGGGCGATCATCTCGTCCTGGGTCATGACCTCTTTCAGCTCGCCCCAAAGGCCGATCCCCTCCAGAAGCGTGCCAGAGGCGTTGATGCGCGGCTGGCCATAGCTCAGCGTGGCGTCGAGATGGAAATGCGGGTCCACGAAGGGCGGGCTGACCATATCGCCCGTGGCGTCGACAACCTCCGCCGCGTCCGCGTCCAGCGTGCCGATGGCTTTGATCTTGCCGCCGTTGATCCCGATATCGGCCACGCGCCCATCGGGCAGTGTGCCGCCCTTGACGATCAGATCGAACATCACCGCTCTCCTTTGTTAAATGGCACCATCAGTGCTGCTGGCACTTCGGCCCGGCGCGACATGACGATGAGCGCGAGGATGCTGAGGATATACGGCATCATCAGGAATATCTGGTAGGGGATATCCGCGCCCATCGGCGTCTGCTGCACCCGGATTTGCAGCGCATCGAAAGCGGCAAAGAGGATCGCCCCCAACAGTGCCTTGCCCGGTCGCCACGCACCAAAGACCACGAGGGCGATACATATCCAGCCGCGCCCGTTCACCATCTCAAAAAAGAAACTGTCGAACGCCGACATGGTCAGAAATGCTCCGCCCACGGCCATGAGGCCCGATCCCGCGATGACCGCGCCCATGCGAATGGCCGTGACCGAAAGGCCCTGAGCCGCCACCGCGGCCGGGTTCTCACCCGCCGCTCTAAGAGCCAGCCCCAGGGGCGTGCGGTAGAGGATATAGGCCACGACGCCCACGGAAATGAACGCCAGATAAGTGAGCGGCGTCTGATTGAACAGCGCTGGGCCGATGATGGGAATGTCCGACAAAAGCGGGATTTCAAACGGCTGAAATGCCTCGATCTTTGGCGGGCTCGTG
Source organism: uncultured Shimia sp. (assembly GCA_937881735.1). Taxonomy (GTDB): domain Bacteria; phylum Pseudomonadota; class Alphaproteobacteria; order Rhodobacterales; family Rhodobacteraceae; genus Roseovarius. Next base: position 13,797 of record CALGEH010000077.1, on the reverse strand, counting down.
ACCTCGGGCAGAAAAAGCCTGTAGGCGAAATATGTGAGCGACGTGGCCAGAAGCGTAACACCGAGGCCCACCACATGCTGGCTCAGCCCGAAGGGCACGGTGAGCGTGCTGTGCACCAGCCCGAAGAGCATCCCCACGGCAAAGGCCACGGCTACCCCGGTCCAGAGATCCGTGCCGCTATAGACCGCCATCCAGCCCGCGAAGGCGCCCGCGACCATGATCCCCTCGATCCCGAGGTTGAGCACGCCTGCGCGCTCGCAAATGAGCTCGCCCAGCACGGCAAAGATCAGGGGTGATGCGATGCGGATCGCGGCGGTCCAGAAGCTGGCCGAGAGGAGGATGTCGATGATGTCCATGCTATTCCCTCACCACGCTTTATTCCCGGACGACGCGAAACCGCGTCAGAAGGATCGCCAGCACCATCAGCAAAAGTGCCTTGGCCAGCATGATATCCGCGAGATATGTGGGTACGTCCAAAGCGCGGCTCATGCTGTCGGCACCGACGAAAATGCCCGCCACAAAGAGGGCGGCGGCAATCACGCCCAGCGGGTTGAGAAGCGCCAGCATCGCCACGATGATCCCCGTGTAGCCAAAGCCGGGGCTCAGATCGAGGGTCAGCGCGCCCTTGAGCCCCGCCACCTCCGAGAAGCCCGCAAGCGCCGCGAGACCGCCCGACAGAAGCGCCGTTTTGATCAGCACGAGACCAACGGGGATGCCCGCAAACCGCGCCGCATCGCGGCTGAGACCCACGGCGCGCATTTCATAGCCCAGCGTGGTGCGCGCTTGGATCACCCAGACCAGCACGGCGGCGATCAGTGCGATGCCGAAGCCCCAATGGAGACGCAAGCCCTCGATGATGCGGGGCAGGCGTGCCTCCTCGATCAGGCGCGGGGATTTGGGCCAGCCCATGCCCATCGGGTCCTTTAGCGGGCCTTCGAGCAACATGGAGACGAACAGCAGGAAGATGAAGTTGAGAAGCAGCGTTGTGACCACCTCATCCACCCCAAGCCGCACTTTAAGAAGCGCGGGCACCAAGAGCAGCAATGCACCCGCCAGAAGCGAGGCGATGATCAGCGTGGGGATGAGCGCGGCAGAGGGCCACCCAAGCGCGCCTGTGCCCAGAACCACCGTGACAAGCGCACCTGCATAAAGCTGCGCCTCCGCCCCTATATTCCAGAGCTTCGCGCGGAACGCCACGGCCACGGCCAGCCCGGTGAAGATGAGCGGCGTGGCGCGGTTGAGCGTCTCAAGCAGGGCGAACTGACTGCCCGCCGCGCCCTTCAGGATTTCGCCCAGCACGGCAAATGGGTTCGCGCCCGCAGCCATCGCCAGAAGCGAGGCGACGATTACCGTGGCACTGATCGCGAGGGCCGGTGGCGCGAGGGTGCGCAGGGCCGACGGGTTGGCGATAGGCTCAAGACGCATGGGCCATTTCCTCGAAACCTTGCCCGGCCATCCAGACGCCAAGCTCCGTCGGGCTCATCGTGCCGCGCGCGAATGGCGGCGACAGGCGACCTTCGGAGATCACATGGATCACATCCGAGAGCGCCATGATTTCATCCAAGTCCTCGGAGATCAAAAGCACAGCTGCGCCTCTGTCTCGTGCCGCCAGAAGCTGGGAGTGGACATAGTTCACAGCGCCAATATCCAGCCCGCGCACCGGTTGATTTGCGAGGATGATCTCCGGTGCGCCTTCCAGCACGCGCCCAAGGATCAGCTTTTGCATATTCCCGCCCGATAGCAGCCGGATACGCGTGCCGGGACCGGGGCAGCGCACGTCATAGCGCTCGATCACCGAGCGCGCGAAGTCCTGCGCCGCGCGCCAATACATCCAGCCCTTATAGCTGAACGGGGCATCGGTATAGCGCTCCAGAATGGCGTTTTCCGTCAGGTCGAAATCCGCGATCGTGCCGGTCTTGTGCCGGTCCTCGGGTATGCGCGCAATGCCTGCATGGACGGCGGTGCGGGGCGACCAGCCTTGCGGTGCGATGCCTTTGAGATGGAGCGCCCCCGCGCTCGGCCCCTGCATCCCGCCGATGAGGTCGGCAAGTGCTGCCTGTCCGTTACCCGACACGCCCGCAAGCCCGGTGATCTGCCCCGCAAAGAGGTCCAGATCGAGCGCCTTCAGGCCGGGCGCGGCGCCCCTGTCCGGCGTGGAGACCGCTTTGAGCGACAGCATCGCAGGCCCCGGCGTGCCCGGCTCCACCTTGGGCGCGGAGACCTCGGAGCCGACCATACGCGCGGCCAGATCGCGCTTGTCCGTCTCACCAATCGGCCCCTCATGAACCACCTTGCCGTGGCGCAGGATCACGACGCGGTTCGAGATCGCCATGACCTCATGCAATTTATGCGAAATGAAAATGATGGAGAGACCCAAGGCCACCGCCTTGCGCAACGTCTCGAAAAGGTCGTCCGTCTCCTGCGGTGTCAGCACGGCGGTCGGTTCATCCAGGATCAGGATGCGCGCCTCGCGGTAGAGCGCCTTGAGGATCTCGACCCTCTGCCGCTCGCCCACGGTGAGCGTGCCCACCCGCGCATCGGGGTCCACGGCCAGTTTGAAATCCGACGAGAGCGCCAAGATCCGGGCCCGCGCCGCCCGCGCATCAAAGCGCCATGCGCCAAGGCCCTGCGTGCCGAGGGCGACATTCTCCAGCACGGTCATGTTTTCGGCCAGGGTGAAATGCTGATGCACCATGCCCACGCCTGCCTCCAACGCGGCGCGCGGGTTACCGGGGGGCAGGGGCTTGCCGAACACCTCGACCGTGCCGCTGTCGGCGGTGTATTGGCCGAAGAGGATGTTCATCAATGTGGTCTTGCCCGCGCCGTTTTCGCCCAACAGCGCGATCACCTCGCCCTTGTGCAGGGCGAGGCTCACGGCATTATTGGCAGTCAGCGCGCCAAACGTTTTGGTGATCTGGTCGAGGCGCAGGACAACCTGCGCCTCTGTCTGTTCCGGCATTTACTGCGACTTTGGTTCTTCGTCGTTCACTTCGGTGACGTAAGCGCCCGACAGGATCTCCGCGGTGCGGCTCTCCACCAGATCCAGCGCCTCTTGAGGCACCTTGCCTTCAAACGTGCCAAGCGGCGCGATGGAGCTGCCGCCCTCGATCATGTAGGAATAGACGCCGTAATCTGCGGCCTTGAACGTGCCTGCGCGGACCTCTTCGATGGCCTTGTCCAGTGTCGGCTCAAAATGCCAGATGGCCGAGGCGACGACTGTTTCTGGATAATCGGCCTGTGTGTCGATCACGTTGCCAATCGCGAGGATGCCCTGCTCCTTGGCCGCGTCCGAGACGCCGAACCGCTCGGCATAGAGCATGTCCGCGCCGTTCTCGATCATTGCGAAGGCGGTCTCTTTCGCCTTGGGGGGATCGAACCAGCTGCCTATGAAGCTGACTTGGAATGTCGCGTCGGGGCGCGTCTCGCGAACGCCCGCCATGAAGGCATGCATGAGGCGGTTTACCTCGGGGATGGGGAAGCCGCCAACCATGCCGATATTGCCGGTCTCGGTCATGGAACCTGCAATGATCCCAGTGAGGTAGGAGGCGTCCTGAATGTAGTTATCAAACACAGCCATGTTGGGAAGTGCATCGTCCGGTTTAAAGCTGGAGCCCATCAGGAAGGCAATCTCTGGATACTCAGCAGCCACTTCGCGGGCTTCTTGCTCCACGGCGAACATCTCGCCGATGATAAGCGTGTAGCCGCTTTCGGCATATTCGCGCATCACGCGGGCATAGTCGGTGTTGGAGACATTCTCGGTGAAGGTATAGTCCAGATCGCCGCGCTCCTGGGCAATCATCGCGGCCTTGTGGATGCGGCTCACCCATTGCTGCTCCACAGGCACGGTGTAGATGCCTGCGCATTTGATCGGCTCGGCGGCCATGAGGCGCGAGGGGCCGAAAGCGGCACCCGAAGCAAGGGCAACGCCCGCTGTGGTGGTCAGGAAACGTCTGCGGCTGAAGCCGGGTTTGGTGGCTATGGTCATGGAACTATCCCCCTGAAAAATGGTGCCCGGCGCGGTTTGGATTTGGCAGACAGGCCGCGCGGCGTGTGAGCGGGAAATTGCCCCGGCGGCGGAGGGAGCGCAATCGTTAATCGCGCCTCTCAGCCGGAAAAACGTGCAAGTGCCTGTGGATTAATCAGTGGGTCCGCCCGCGAGATGTGCTGCAATCAGCGGTGCAATCCGCTCGGGTGCTTCTTCATGTGCAAGATGGCCAAGCCCTTGGAGCCGTGTCACGGTTGCATTGGGCAGGGCGGCAGCGGCGCGCTCGGACACACCGGGCGGCACTGCGATATCACCCTCGGCGGCGATCAAAAGCGTATGGGCCATGTTGCGCGGCATCCTTTTGAGCAGCGCGTCGAGATCCCATTGCGCCATCATCGCCAGAACCCCGTCCACATGTGGACGGTCCCGCGCAAGCCTATGATAAAGCGCCAGTCCTTCGGGCGTGAGCGTTGAGCCCGTTCCCTCGATCAGGCGCGCGACATGGGTGGGCGAGGCGGAGGTGCGCACGAAAAGCTCTGCCGAGAAGGGCGCGATGGCCAGCGCCTTTGCGAGCTTGGGGAAAAGCCACCCCGCCACGCCTTTGAAAGGTGCCAGGGCCGCGTTGATCCCGATCACTGGGGGCGGGCCGGACCATATCTCGGCCAGTCTGAGGGCGAGGGCCGCCCCCGCAGAATGGCCGATCAGGGCGTCAGGGTGCCAGCCTTCCTGGTGCATCAACGTGGTGATATCCGCCGACATGTGGTCGATCCCGCAGCGCGCGCGCCCGCCCATCTGGGTAAACCCCTGACCGGGCAGATCAATTGCGACGACGTGGAAATCCTTGGCCAGAATGGGAAAAAGCCCCCGCCAGCTTTGTGTGGCTCCGCCTGCGCCGTGCAAAAGGATCAGCGTGGGGCCGGAGCCTGCTTCCTGCACATGCCAGCGGTGGGGGCGACACAGCACCCGGCGGGAATGCTCCATGTGGGGCCAGCCGTCGGTATCCTCTGGCCAGCGCATAGGCTCAGGCGTCCAGTGCGTCGCGCGCGGCGCGGCTGAGGCGCTGCGCATCGGCGCGGGGCAGGGCGAGGTATTGCGCGCCCATGGCGGTGCTGAGGGTCGCAAGCTCGGGCGTGGGGCGATTGCCCGCGTCGATCACCAAAGCGGCGGTTCCGGCGGCCATGATGCGGCGCGCGGCGCGGGTGGCGTCGGCCCCCGCCTGTGCGCGCCCCGGTTGGCCATCAAGGCCGATATTCGCGCGCCCATCGGTGATGAGCGCAATCGTCGGCGTCATGCCGCGCCCACGTGCCTGCTCTGCCAAATCTTCGGCGGCCATCAGCCCCGAGGCGAGCGGCGTGCCGCCCCCGCCAGGAAGCCCCGCCAGCCTGCGTTTGGTCTGCACCAGCGAGCGGGTGGGCGGCAGCATCAGATCGGCCTGCGTGCCGCGAAAGGCGATGAGGGCCACGTGATCGCGCCGGGCATAAGCCTCGGCCAGCAGAAGCTCCACCGCGCCCTTCGCCTCGCCCAGTCGGGCCATGGCGGCAGAGCCAGACGCGTCCACCGTGAAGATAAGGAGCCGCTCGGCGCTGTCTTCATAGCGTTTGGTGTGGATGTCCGAGGGGCGCACGTGGATGGGCGCAGGGGCGTCCGGCATGGCCTTGCGGCGCAGGGTCTGCCACGGGGCGGCGGCGCGCAGGGTCGCCACCAGATCGAGCCGCGTGCGGCCATCAAGCCTGCCGGGACGAGCTGGGAGGGGGCGGCCCCGTGCGCCTCCCTTGCGCTTGGCACCAGCCCCGCTACCGGAGGCGCGCTTGGTGTTGCCTTGGGCCATGCGCGACAAGATATCCTTGGGAAGTTGCGCCATGACGGCGGCGAGAAGAAGCTCCTCGGGGATGTCGCTCTCTTGCTGCGATGCGGCCTCGTCGGGGGCGTCTTCCGGCTCTTCTGGCGCCTCGGGCGGTGGGGCGTCCTCTTCGGAGGGGGGCTCCTCCAACTGCGGCATCTGTGTGGCGCGGTGCCCGCAAGTGAGCGCGATTGCCGCCGCCAGATGGTCCGCATCCGCCGCCTCTGCCCCGTCCAGAGCGGCCAGCGCACGGGCGGCGCGCAGGGCGTAATGCCCGGCGCGGGCGCTGGAAATGCCCATGAGCACCGTCATGGTGGCGATCTGTGCGATAGCATCCTCGGGCAGGGCGATGCGCGGCAGGGCGTCGCGGGCGGTTTTGATGTCGTCCTCATCCGCGGCTGCACCGGGGATATCGGCCAGCCCCAGCCCGTCAAGATCGGCGTAGAAGGCAAGACGCTCTGAGAGGGCAGGAGCGATGCCTTCGCCCTCCTCGATCCCTTCATCCAGCGCCAGAACGGGCAGGGGCATGGCCCCCAGCGCCTGCGACAGCCGGGCTGCCAGATGCGGGCGCAGCCGCTCGGCGGAGGTCAGAACCAACGCGCGCGCGCCCTCCAGAAGCCCTGCGCGCTCCACCGTGCGGCCCTTGGCCAGCGTCTCGGTCACGTCGAGCCCGCCGAAAATCTGATCCTCGGACGCGCCGGGGCCGAGCCTTAGCGCGGGTCCAAATATCTTCACAAGACTGTCGCGCACCGGGCCGGAGCGGGCGCGCAGATGAAGCCCGCCCAAGGAGGCATCCACCTGCACCAGCGCAAGGGCCAATGCGGCGCGGTCCGCCTCGGTCTCGGGCAGGGCGCTCATCAGGCGAGGACTTCCTCGACCACGCGCATCACGCGCGTGCCGGTTCCGGCCTCGTCCAGCGGGTCGCGCCGCAGGCGGTGGCGCAGCGCCATCGCGGCCACGGCGCGCACATGCACGCGGGCCAGCGCCGTGTCGTCGCGGTAGGCTGCAAAGGCGCGCGCGGCTTTGAGCAGCGTTAGCTCCCCGCGCAAACCATCTGCGCCCAGCGTCAGGCAAAGCTGCGAGATATCGCGCAGCACGGCGTCCGTCGCGCTGAGGCCTTTCAAAGCCGCTCGCGCGCCGATGATCCGGTCGCGGATCGCGGCATCTTCGGCCTGCCAGCGCAGCATGAAGGCGGAATTGTCGTTCTCATAGGCATCGCGGCGGCGGATCACCTCGATCCGTTCCTCGATATCGGTGGGCGACGCCACATCGACGCTGAGGCCGAACCGGTCCAGCAGCTGTGGCCGCAATTCGCCCTCCTCGGGGTTGCCCGATCCCACCAGCACGAAGCGTGCGGCATGGCGGATGCTAAGCCCGTCACGCTCCACCACGTTCTCGCCTGATTGCGCCACATCGAGCAGCAGATCGACGATGTGATCCTCCAGAAGGTTCACCTCATCAATATAGAGGTAGCCCCGGTTCGCCTTGGCCAGAAGTCCGGGCTGAAACGCCTTTTGGCCTTGGGTCAGCGCCTTCTCGATATCGAGCGCGCCAGTCACCCGGTCCTCGGTCGCGCCCAGCGGCAGGTCAATCACCGGGGTGGGCATCTCATGCGTGGTTTTGCCCACGCCCTCGGCCCAATCAGGGCAATCGGCGCGTCGTTCGGCATTGACCGGGCAGCCCTTGACGGCGGTGATTGGCGGCAGCAGGGCCGCCAAAGCGCGCACGGCGGTGGATTTGCCCGTGCCCCGGTCGCCAAAGACCAGAACGCCGCCGATGCTGGGGTCGATCGCGGTGAGGATCACCGCCTGTTTCATCTCGTCCTGACCGACGATGGCGGAGAAGGGGAAGGGCTGTTTCATATTGCGTCTCTTTGTGGATGGTGCGGCGGGGAGGCGATGGGTGCGGCGTCTGACCAATTACCACTCTCGCCCGCAATGGCAAAGCGTGCATAAAGCTCTTCGCGGAACCAGCCTTCGTCGCGCACGGCGCGGATCGCCTCGGCGTGGGGTCCGGTGCGGGCGAATTGCGCGACAGTGGCCGCATCTGGCCAGACGGAAAAGGTGACCTGATGCAGAAGCGGCACCTCGCCGATGCCGATTTTGAAGAGCACATTGGGGTCGGCACCGATCCGCGCGCTGATATCCGGCACGCGGCGCCAGAAGCGGGCGGCGCGGCTGGGCTTCACTGTGGCGCGGGTGAGGACGGCGAGGGGGCCAGGCGTGGTCTCGGGAGTTGACACGAATGGATGCACCCCGGCCCAGTCGCCCCGTGCAGAGGTGGGGGACATATAGAGCGTCCAATCCTCGGACGCGCGGGCGCGGTAGCGATTGAAGACCGCCGCATTGCTGATACGCGCGCGGGCGGTCGCCATGTCCGGCCACGTGGCGAGGATCGCGTAGACGCCGGTGTTGGGCAGGGGGGTGAACCCCTCGCCCGTGCCGGAGCCGCAGAGCTTCCAAAAGCCGATATCCGGGACCCGTGCCATCATGGGCCGCGCGAGCCCCATCATCGTCAACGCCCAGAGGCGGGAGAGCAGGCTGTCGAAGCGAAACAGGGAAAGGGTGACGATTTGTGTCACGCGGGCGGGTGCCTCCGGGGCGGCTTATGAGTATATGTGTCAGATAAGTCTGACACATATGGGTGAGTTTGGAAAGGTGCTGGATTGAACCTGTTGGGGAATTTGGCTTGGCGCCGCGTCGCTGATTTAAGTTGTCAACCTAGCTAGACACATCTACACTTGAGGAATGATATCAGAACCTGACACATTCACCCGTCCCGCCAAATCTCATGCCATCGTAATCGGGGCCGGTCTCGGTGGCCTATCCGCCGCGATGCGCCTCGGGGCTAAGGGCTATGCGGTCACCGTTCTTGACCGTCTCGACCGCACGGGCGGGCGCGGATCGTCGCTTAGTGAGGCGGGACACCGCTTTGATCTGGGGCCGACGATCGTGACCGTGCCGCAAGTGTTCGAGGAGCTTTGGGCCGCTTGCGGGCGGGATTTTCACGCTGATGTGACGCTGAAGCCGATGGACCCGTTTTACGAGATCCGTTGGCCTGATGGCAGCCATTTCACCGCCACGGGCGATACCGATCAGATGGTTGAAGAGGTCCGCCGCCTCAGCCCCGGAGATGTGAACGGATACCTCAAGTTTTTGAAAGACAGCGAGACGCGCTACACGTTCGGCTTTGAGAATCTGGGCCGTCGCCCAATGAACAAGCTGATGGATATCGTGAAGGTGCTGCCCACCTTCGTGCGCTTGCGGGCTGATCGCTCGGTCTACAAACATGTATCGACCCGCGTGAAGGATGAGCGGCTGCGCATGGCGCTGTCGTTTCACCCGCTCTTTATCGGGGGCGACCCGCTCAAGGTCACGTCGATCTATGCGCTGGTGAACCATCTGGAGAAGGCGTTCGGCGTGCATTACGCCATGGGCGGTGTGCAGGCGATTGCCGATGCGATGGCGGGCGTGATCCGCGATCAGGGCGGTGTCGTACGTTTGGGCGTCGAGGCTGATGAGATCGTGCTGGAAGGGGGCCGCACTGCGGGTGTACGGTTGCAAGACGGCGAGATGCTGCACGCGCCTGTCGTGGTCAGCAATGCCGATCCCGGACACACCTACAGCACCCTCATGCGCAACCATAACCGCCGCCGCTGGACCGACAAGAAGCTGGCCAACAAGCGGTGGTCGATGGGGCTCTACGTCTGGTATTTTGGCACTAAGGGCACGGCTGATATGTGGAAGGATGTGGGCCACCACACCATCCTCAATGGCCCGCGCTTCCAAGGGCTGATCAAGGATATCTTCATCAATCAGCACCTCTCTGATGATATGAGTCTCTACATCCACCGGCCCAGCGTGACTGATCCCAGCGTGGCGCCCGAAGGTGATGACACGTTCTATGTGCTCTCGCCTGTGCCCCACATGGGCGGCGAGAACCCCGTCGATTGGGAGGCCGAGCGCGGCGCCTATGAAGACAAGGTCGCCGCCGTTCTCGAAGGGGTCATCCCCGGTTTCCGCGAGCGGATATCGGCGTCGGTGACTTTCACGCCAAACGAGTTTCGCGATCGCTATCTCTCGCCCTATGGTGCGGGTTTCTCGATCGAGCCGCGTATTTTCCAAAGCGCATGGTTCCGGCCGCACAACGTCTCGGAAGAGGCGCCGGGGCTCTACCTCGTGGGGGCGGGCACCCATCCCGGTGCGGGCCTTCCCGGTGTGATCAGCTCGGCCGAGGTGCTGGGCAAGCTGGTGCCGGATGCGCCCGGTGCGGCGCGAAACGCCCCGCGCGGCACGCCGCAGAAACTGGCCGCGGAATGAGCGCGCCCTTGCACGCCTCCGGCATCCGCGCGGATGATCTGGAGCATTGCCGCGCGGTGATCCGCACAGGCTCGCTCAGCTTTCATGCGGCGTCCAAACTTTTGCCCTCCAAGGTGCGTGATCCCGCGCTGGCGCTCTATGCGTTTTGCCGGTTGGCGGATGATGAGGTGGACGAGGGCGGCAACAAGGCGCGTGCGGTTCTGGACCTTCAGGAGCGGCTCGACCTGGCTTATGCCGGGCGGCCCAGGAATGCGCCGGAAGACCGCGCCTTTGCCGCGATCATCGAAGAATTCGACATGCCCCGCGCCCTGCCGGAGGCCCTTCTGGAGGGGCTCGCCTGGGACGCAGTCGAGCGGCGCTACGCTACATTGTCCGAGTTGCGCGGATATTCCGCGCGCGTGGCCAGTGCGGTGGGCGCGATGATGTGCGTGCTGATGCGGGTGCGCGACGCGCATGCGCTTGCGCGGGCCTGCGATCTGGGTGTGGCGATGCAACTGACGAATATTGCCCGCGATGTGGGCGAGGATGCGCGCGCGCGCCGGATATATCTGCCGCTGGACTGGGTGCGCGAGGCGGGGCTCACGCCCGAGGATATCTTTGCCACCCCCGAGGCCAGCCCCGAGATCCGCGCCATGGTGCGGCACCTTCTGGCTGAGGCGCACAGGCTTTATGTGCGCTCCGAGGCCGGCATTCCCGCGCTGCCGCGTGAGGCGCGCATGGGCATCTTTGCCGCGCGCTATATCTACGCCGCCATCGGGCGCGACCTGACCCGGGCGCGGCACGATTCGATCACCCGCCGCGCGCATACCAACACCGCGCAGAAGCTCGCGTGGATCGGCCTCTCCGCCGCGCGCACCGGGGTCAGCTTTGCGGCCCCGCGCTCGCCCGTGCTCTATGCGCGGCCCTTGCCCGAGGTGGCTTATCTGGTGGACGCCGCTGCGCGCAATACGGCCCAACCGGGCCGGACAGGTGCGCTTTTGGATGTGCTGGCCGACCTCAGGGCGCGTGACACGGGGCGCCAAGAGCCTTATCTGAGTTAAAAGCCCGGCCACGCCGGGGCAGATTAACCGGAGGCCCCGCGCTTTATGGACTGGATGCTATTCGCTATTTTCCTCGTGACATGCGGGGCAGCGGGCGCCACGGGTGCGGCCTTCAACCCCGGTGCATGGTATGCGCGGTTGGAGAAACCGTGGTTCACCCCGCCCAATTGGGCGTTTCCGGTGGCTTGGACCTCGATTTATTTGTTGATTTCCTTCGCGGGTGCGCGGGTCGCGGTACTTGACGGGTCGGGTTATGCGCTTGCCTTCTGGGCCGCACAAGCGGGGTTTGCGACGCTCTGGACCCCCATTTTCTTTGGCTTGCGGCAGATGAAGGGCGCGATCCTCGTCATCGTGATGCTCTGGATTTCCGTGCTCGGTTGCACCGCGCTGCATTGGCAGCTCGACGTCTGGGCCGGGCTGGCGTTTATGCCTTATCTTGCGTGGGTCACGGTGGCCGCCGCGCTCAATATCGGCATCGTGCGGCTGAACCCGGATGTTAAACCTTTGGCAATCGACAAGCTTTAACGCGGCCAGCGCGCGCGGCGTGGCACCCGCACGGCCAGCATGGGTTTGAGCAGCGGTGATGCGAATCGGCGCAGGTCGAGCGCTTCGTGCACGCCGCGCATGGTCTCGCCGTTGATCACCGTCTCCACGCCGGAGCGTGCGTAAAACGGCGCGTCCAGCATGGCCTGCACCTGTCGTGCGGTTTGGCCGGGATCGGCACGGCCCTCGCGGCGCAGCATCCACGCGCTGCGCTTCATCGGGCGCGGGGCGGGTGCGTCGAGCATCCGGGCGCGGCCTTCTGCGTCAAAGCCGATGGCGGCGCTCAGCGTGCTGCCATCACGCCGCTCTGCGTCGTAAAAGCATGTCGCGCCATCTGCGGAGGGAAAGCGCGCCCATGTCCAGTAATCAAAATCCGCCTCCAGCGCGCGGGTGCCGAAATTGGCGTCGAAATAGCCGTGCCCGTCCCATTGCCAGCCCTTGGCCTCCAGATCGACCTTGATCCGCGCCACAGGGGCAAAAGGCCGCCAGATATGGCTGTCATCAGCGGCAAGGGGCAGCTCCACATCCGTCACGGCGGTGGGGGTGAGGGTGATGCGCCCGCGCACGGGGCCGAATTGCGGCAGGGCCGCGCGTTCGTCGATCTCGATGATCAGCTCGGACCCGGTCCACCGCATAGAGGACGGCCCGATCTTGATCTCATCCGCGCTTTGGCTGAGCGCATCGCGGCCCCGGTCGGTCATGGTAAACCGCCCGCCGGGGCCGTAGGTGGCCACGTTGAGGCAGCAGTGGTTTTGCGGCTCGGCGCGGCCTGACCACGCATACCAAGGCGAGAAGACCGAGCCGATAAAGCCGATCACCGACACCGCCTTGGTGCCGCAATCGCTTACGCCATCGACATACCACCAGGCATAGCCGTCCGGCCCCACATGGAGGCCGAAGTCAGGTCCGTCCAGATCGCCTCGGCCGCGTGCCGTCCGGAGAGGGTCGCCATCGGCACTCCCGCTCCGGGATGCGCCCCGCCCCCGACCAGATAGAGCCCCTTGAGGCGGCTGCGCGCCGTTGGACGCTGAAACGCCGCCATCATCCCCGAGGGGCTGCGTCCGTAGAGCGCCCCCTGTGACGCCGGGAAGAGCCTGTCCCAGTCCTGCGGCACCGTCAGCGCCTTGAGGCCGGGACGCGGATCGCAGGTCAGGCCGAAGCTGGCCAGTCGGTCGAATATTCGCATCAGACATTTTTCTTGCTCCTCTAGGGACAGTATCAGGCCCGCAGGGGCATTCATGATGATCTCAAAGCGGCCCGGCGTGCCGGGTGGCTGGCCAGTGGCACCATGATCCTGCGCGCAAAGGTAGAGCGTGGGATCATCCGGCAGTCGGCCTTGGTCTATTGCGTTAAATTCGGCATTCAAGTCATTGCCAAAAAACACATTGTGATGGCTTAACTCTGGCCCCTGCATAAGTCCCGAGAAGGCCAGGACGCAGGCCGAAAGCGACCGTGGGTTTGTTGCCGTGGGCAGCACCGCGCTGCGTGCGCCATGGCCCAAAAGGCCTGTTTCCAGAGCCCGCGGATCGCCGTTGAAGAGAACCGCATCAGCCTCGAACCGGGCGTTGGCGGTGTGGACGAGAGCGGCACGGCCGCCTTGGCTCTCTATCCGGGTCACTTGGGTGTCGTAGTGGAAAAGAGCGCCCTTGGCGGTGGCCAGATCGGCAATCGCACGCGGCAGGGCGGTCATGCCACCATCGACGGCCCAGACCCCATCCGCCTCGGCCTGCGAGATCAGGCTCAGCAGTGCTGGCACATGGGCGGGCACGCCGCCCACATAAGTCGCATAGCGGCCAAAAAGCTGGGCAAGTTCGGGATCGGAAAACTGCGCGCGCAGCATCTTCGCGAGGCTTTGATGCGGGGCCATTTTCGGGATGATGCGCGGGTTGGACGCTACCTTTGCCACCATGGCCGATAGGCTGGGTGCGGGGGTCTGCATCATGGGTGCGTCAAACGCATCGAAAAGCGCGCGGGTGCGGGCGGAGTAGCTTTGAAACTCGGCCTCGGCGCGGGGCCCGAAAGCGTCGCGGATGTTGCGGGCGCTGGCATCCAGGTCCGCCATCAGATCAA
>CALGEH010000076.1 GCA_937881735.1 uncultured Shimia sp. | reverse complement strand
TTGTTCCTGAAACATATACACCCAATCTTAAATCAACAGTGAGTAACCCACATGAAACGAACCTTCCTCGCTCTCGCAATGACACTCGCAGCGGCTCCCGCCTTTGCCGAAACCGTTGCCACGGGTGACGAGATCACAGCGGCAATCTCCGGCAACACGGTTCAAGGCAGCATGGTCGAAGCCGGCGCCTATACCGAGTTCTACGACGCCGATGGCACGATCAAAGGCGCAGACTACACCGGCACATGGACCGTAGAAAACGATCAGATGTGCTTTGCCTATGGCGAAGCGCCTGATTGCTGGTCTGTGATGATCGAAGGCGACATGGTCAGCTGGATCAAAGACGGTGCCGTGGACGGCACGGGCACGCTGGTTGCGGGCAACCCCAACGACTTCTAAGCCACGAACTTATGTGATGTGAGAGGCCGCTTCTTCCGGGAGCGGCCTTTTTCGTGTGCGGATGCCCATCCGGACCCCGCTTCACCTGCGCCCCTGCCCCTGGCACTGCCGTCTTGCACGCATCGGGCTCAGCGGCACCGTTTCACCGCGCAAACCCCAGCCAAAACGACCTAGCCGCACGCAAAACCCCCAATCCACGCAACAAATGAAAAGAAATCCATCATATTTTGTTATTTTCTCCGCAAAACTGGGTTGACGCCCCTGCACACCCCTCATAATGTCGCGCTGCAGCATTAGGAGCGCCATCTTGGCACAGCTAGTCATCACCGTAAGCACGTGGCGCATGGGCCGGTAACGGCATCCCATAGGGACCTCCATGCGCCTCCGGATTTTCGGGGGCTTTTTTTATGTCTGCACCAAGGAATGATGTGATGAACGGAGCACAATGATGACACGTCAGATGACCGGAGCGAAAATGGTGGTTCAGGCCCTTAGGGATCAGGGCGTGGACACGGTATTCGGCTATCCCGGCGGCGCCGTGCTGCCGATTTATGACGAGGTGTTTCAGCAAAACGATATCAAACATATCCTCGTGCGCCACGAACAAGGGGCCGTGCACGCGGCCGAAGGATATGCGCGCGCATCCGGCAAGCCCGGCGTGGTCCTCGTGACCTCCGGCCCCGGCGCCACGAACGCGGTGACAGGCCTCACCGACGCGCTGATGGATTCCATCCCGATCGTGGTTCTGACGGGTCAGGTGCCGACATTCATGATCGGCTCGGACGCATTCCAAGAGGCCGACACGGTGGGCATCACCCGCCCCTGCACCAAGCATAACTGGCTGGTGAAAGAGACCGACAAGCTGTCGGGTGTGATCCATGAGGCCTTCCACGTGGCCACATCGGGCCGCCCCGGCCCCGTTCTGGTGGACATCCCCAAGGACGTGCAATTCGCGTCAGGCACTTATGTGGGCAAGGCCAAGGCAAAGGTCAGCCGCTATCAGCCGCAAGTCAAAGGCGACATGGAGGCGATCACCGAGCTGGTGGCCGCGATGGAGACGGCAAAACGCCCGCTTTTCTACACCGGTGGCGGCGTTATCAACTCGGGCCCCGCGGCAAGCCAGCTTCTGCGCGAGCTTGTGGAGGCCACGGGCATCCCGATCACCTCCACCTTGATGGGCCTAGGTGCCTATCCGGCGAGCGGCGAGCATTGGCTGGGCATGCTGGGGATGCACGGGCTTTATGAGGCCAACATGGCGATGCATGATTGCGATCTGATGATCAATATCGGCGCGCGGTTTGACGACCGGATCACCGGGCGGCTCGACGCCTTCTCGCCCGGCTCCAAGAAGGCGCATATCGACATTGATCCCTCGTCCATCAACAAGGTGATCAAGACCGACATCCCCATCGTGGGCGATGTGGGTCATGTCCTCGAAGATATGCTCAACATCTGGAAATCGCGTGGGCGAAAGGTGAACCGCGAAGGCATCGCCAAGTGGCGCGGCAAGATCGATACGTGGCGCAAGGTGGATTGCCTGAAGTTCGAGCAAAAAGGCTCCGTGATCAAACCACAATACGCCATGGCGCGTCTCGAAGCGCTGACCAAGAAGTATGACCGTTACGTCTGTACCGAAGTGGGCCAGCACCAGATGTGGGCCGCGCAATATATCGGCTTTGACGGGCCAAACCGCTGGATGACGTCTGGTGGCCTTGGCACGATGGGCTACGGTTTCCCGGCCTCCATCGGCGTGCAGATGGCGCACCCGGATGCGCTGGTGATCAACGTGGCCGGTGAGGCCTCATGGCTGATGAACATGCAGGAGATGGGCACGGCGGTGCAGTTCCGCCTGCCGGTCAAACAGTTCATCCTCAACAACGAACGGCTTGGTATGGTCCGCCAGTGGCAAGAGCTTCTGCACGGAGAGCGGTATTCGCACAGCTGGTCAGAGGCGCTGCCCGATTTCGTGAAGCTGGCCGAGGCGTTTGGCTGCAAGGGCATCTTGTGCTCCGATCCTGCCGATCTGGATGATGCGATCATGGAAATGGTCGAGCATGACGGCCCGGTGATCTTCGACTGCCTCGTAACCCGGCATGAAAACTGCTTCCCGATGATCCCGTCGGGCAAGGCGCATAACGAAATGCTTCTGGGCGAGGCTGACACCCAAGGCGTGATCGACGCCAAGGGCAGCGTGTTGGTTTAAGCGCTGCGGCGCCACCCCAGTCAAAGGAATGATGAGATGTCGGCACTGAAAATCAAAAAAGGCTCGAACAAGCATTCGGCCTACAATCTGCGTCCCACCTTCTCGGATGTGGAGGAGCAGCACACCCTCGCCGTGATCGTGGACAATGAAGCGGGCGTTCTGGCGCGCGTGATCGGCCTCTTCTCAGGGCGCGGCTATAACATCGACAGCCTGACCGTGGCTGAGATCGACCACGAAGGGCACCGCTCGCGGATCACCATCGTCACCACCGGCACCCCGCAGGTGATCGTTCAGATCAAGGCGCAGCTTGGCCGGATCATCCCGGTGCACGAGGTCCACGACCTGACCGTCGAGGGCCGCGCGGTCGAGCGCGAGCTGGCGTTGATGAAGGTTGAGGGCGCGGGCGACAAACGTGTCGAGGCGCTACGGCTTGCGGATATTTTCCGCGCCAATGTAGTGGACAGCACGCTCGACAGTTTCGTGTTCGAGATCACTGGCACATCCGAGAAGATAGACGCGTTCGCCGACCTGATGCGCCCGTTGGGTTTGGTGGATATTGCCAGAACGGGCGTGGCGGCTTTGCCACGCGGGCTCTGACCACCTTTCGGAGCGCGTTTGGCACGTGCTCCGAGGGCCCCGCCCGACCCTGTCAGGCAGCGCCGGCGCAGCGTGCCCTATCAAAACTCACAATTTCAGCATCCCGGCTTGACGACATCTCGCTGCGCCGTTTGCGCGGTGCAGGGGCAGGCGTCGCGCGCTTGAGAGCGCGCGCAATGTGGGGATGGCTTTTCGGAGCCACAAGGCGCGGTGCATCTGCAAGCCGAAGTCCGTCACTGGCCGCCAAATCAAACTCAACCAGATCGCCTGGCCCGATCTCGGACACTTCGGCACCCGCGCTATCGCCGCGGAAATACGCGAGGTCACCGTGGTCTTCACACCAGATCACAGCCCGGTTTTTAAGTTGATCGCTTCAGATGACTACTCCGTACATGACGTCTCCTTTTTGACCTTCGACTGAACCCTTTTCCTCTGATAAGAATGTCTTTTTCCGGCTTTTTCAGCTATGATTAAATCGCCGTTAACGCGGCCTCTTTGTGTCAGGACCGGCAAAAAATGACGCTGATTAGCGTCACATCCCGTGACAACGACACAAAACCATGCAAACATCTCCCAAACAGCTTTTCTGACTTGGATGAAACTTGCCCTTGAAACACTTATCCCGACCGCGCCTCACGCCATGACGCGCAAAGGCACTTCACATCAGGTGAACCCAGCCAGTCTGCGCGCAATCTTCGGGGATAACCTGCAAAGGCTCAGCGCCGATTACCCCTCGGTTGCGGGGCTTTGCCGGGATCTGGGCATAAACCGCACGCAATTTAATCGCTACCTCACCGGCGAGAGCTTCCCGCGCCCGGACGTGCTGCACCGTATATGCACGTTCTTTGGCGTCGATGCGCGTATCTTGCTGGAGCCTGCGGAGACACTACGCCCGGCTGCCTTCGATCTGCTGGGCCACCCGGCGGTGCAGGGTTTCTTCGGCGGCGCACCCGTGGAGGTGCCACCCGAGCTTTTCCCCAGCGGGTTTTACCGCTTCGTGCGGCGCAGTTTCCTCGATGACAGCCAGTTCGTCATGGGGCTGGTCTTTGTGCACCGCGCCGATGGCTACACCTTCGTGCGCGGGTACGAGCCGCGCGCGGCCCTCGCCAAACAGGGAATTTCCATCGCCGCCGCCGACCGCGAATATCGCGGCGTGGTGATGCGCCAGGAAGAGGGCATCATGATGATCGTAAGCCACCGCCACGCGCTGTCGGCCTCGTTCAACTTTCTCGCGCAGGAAACCTCGTTTCAACAAAATATCTGGGAAGGCTATGTCACCCGCACCGTGCGCGAAAAGATCAACGCCCCGCGCGCCGTGCGGATGGTCTATGAGCATCTGGGCCACGACATGAACCGTGTCCTGAAGGAGGCGCGGCTGTCGGGTCTTGTCCCTCTTGAGGCGGTGCCGCCCTTCCATGCGCGGCTCTTGCGACTGGATCAGCCCTTCCGCTAGGCGCGCGCCCCCTGCCCATGTCGCGGTGAGCAAAGCCATGTCGCTTGCAGCGGGCCAAACGTGCGCAGAATCGTGCCAGCTTGCCAAAGACACAAGGAAGGGAACGATCCATGACCCACCTCACAGACCTCAGCCGCGTCCGCCGCCCCGTCGAGAGCGCCAATGGCCTGCCCAACGCGCATTATGTCGATCCGGCCGTGTTTGAGGAAGAAGGTCACGCGCTTCTCTTCACCCAATGGGCGGGGCTTGCCGTGGCCGCCGATGTGCCAGAGCCCGGTGACGCCGTGCCGATGGATTTCATGGGCCAGCCGCTTTTACTCTTGCGTGACAAGGATGGCATGGTGCGGGTCTTTCAGAACATCTGCCGCCACCGGGGGATGATCCTCGTGGAGGAGCCGCGCAAGATCGAGGGGGCTATCCGCTGCCCCTATCACTCGTGGTGCTACTCAACCAAGGGCGATCTGGTCTCGACCCCGCATGTGGGCGGCCCCGGCCAAAACACGCACGCGTCGATCAAGCGCAGCGAGCTTGGCCTCAACGAGGTCCGCTCGCATATCTGGCGCGATGTGGTTTGGATCAACCTCTCAGGCGACGCACCCGCATTCGAGGTGGCGATGGCCGATATCATCGCCCGCTGGGCCGAGTTCGATCTACCGCTTTACCATGGCGGCCCGGGCAGCCGGTTTCAGCTTGAGGTCGCGACCAACTGGAAACTGGCCGTGGAAAATTACTGCGAAAGCTACCACCTGCCCTGGGTGCATCCGGGCCTCAACAGCTATTCCCGGCTGGAGGATCACTACCATATTGAGGCGCCCGAGGAATATTCCGGTCAGGGCACGCTGGTCTACCGCCAGCTCACCGATGAGGATGGCACGAAATTCCCCGATTTCGAAGGGGTGGGTGCCAAATGGAACGAACAGGCGGAATATATAGCCGTCTATCCCAATGTCCTTCTGGGCGTCCACCGCGACCATGCCTTCGCCATCATCCTTGAGCCCAAAGGCACGGGCCATACAGTCGAGCATGTTCACCTCTACTACGCCGAGGAGGGCACGCCGGAAGGCCTGCGCGCACGCAACGCCCAGCTTTGGAAAACTGTGTTCGAGGAGGACATCTTTGTTGTGGAAGGCATGCAGAAAGGCCGCCAGGTGGCTGGGTTCGACGGCGGACGCTTCTCACCCGTCATGGACAGCCCCACACATTGCTTTCATGCTTGGGTCGCGGGCAAAGTGCTGAGCCATCGCGCAGCCGGCAATGCTCAAGCGGCGGAATGAGCGCGCTGCATGCTGATATGCTGGCCGCCCATGACGCGCGCGACAGGCCTGCGCTGATCCGGCTCTACACGCAGGCCGCCGATGAGGCGAATTCGCTCGATGCGGCTTGTTTCTTTCTGACACATGCGTTCGTCTTTGCGCTGGAGGCGGGTGCGGCTGAGGCGACAGCCCTTCACGCGCGGCTGAAGGCGCATGGGCGCGAGGAGTAGCGCTCAGGCGTCCCCCGCCTCGACCACCTGCCAATAAAGATGCCAGGTGGCGTGTCCCAAGAGCGGCAGCACGATGAAAAGGCCGAAAAAACCCGGTATCATCGCCAGAAACGTCACCAGCGCCACAAAAACCGCCCACGCCAGCATCGGCCCGGGATTGGCCGCGACATGGCCGAAACTGGTGATCATTGCGGTGACGAAATCCACCTCGCGGTCCAGAAGCAGCGGCAGCGAAAACACCGTGATCATATAAAGGAGCGTGGCAAAGAGCCCCCCCACCACAGTGCCCACAGCCAGCATCGAAACGCCGTTGATCGTGGTGTAAACCTCAAAGGAGGTGGAGACATTGGTCATCGCCGCATGACCCATGAAGAGCGCAAAGATCATATGCGCGAGGAAGAACCAGAAGAGAAATACCATCACGATGATCACACAGATCGACGGTAGCTGCCGCGTGCTTTGATGCAGGATCACGCCGAAAACAGCCCGCGCTTCAAGCGCGCGGCCATGTTGAAGGCGGCGCGACACCTCATATAGCCCCACGGCGGCAAAGGGTCCAAAAAGCGGAAAGCCCACGGCGGCAAAGATCAGCCAATATGTCTTGCCCGTGGCCAGTGTCACCCATGTCATGAGCCATCCAAGCGCCACATAGACACCCGCAAAGACCAACGCATAAAGCGGTGCTGCGCGCATATCGCGCCACCCCCGGCGCAACGCAGCACCCAGCATCGACATCTGCACAGGCCCCATGGCCGGCACGCCCAGCTCCGGTGTCTCACTTTGCGACATATCTGCCCCCTCCCATTTGGGTGCAGTCTAGCGCGCCCTGCGCCGCGCTCAAAGGCTCAAAGCACAGGCGGGCGCATCTCGGGCCAAGGCGTAGCCGCGTGATGTCGCGCGGCAAGCTCCAAAAGCATCCGGTCCGCGCCAGGCCGGCCGATCAGTTGCACGCCCATCGGCAGCCCTTCCGCCCCGAACCCCGCAGGCAATGAGATAGCCGGAAGCCCGATCAGGCTCGCCGGGATCACCACCTCCATCCAGCGGTGATATGTGTCCATCCGGCGCTCGCCGATGGCCCGTGGCCACGTTTCACGCTTGTCAAAGGGCCAGACCTGCGCCGATGGCAAGGCCAGCACATCGAACCTCTCAAAAAGCTGCATTGCGCAGGCAAACCAGGCACTGCGCTGAACGCTGGCTGCGTGGATATCAACGCCACTAAAGGCCAGCCCCCGCTCTGCCTCCCATACCGCTTCGGGCTTGAGATGGTCGCGCCGCTCGTCCGCCATGATCTGCGCAAGCCCCATGGCGATGGCCCAGCTGCGCAGCACGCACCAACTTTCCCAAAGCCCGCTTGCATCCATCGGCGGGCCAAGCGCCTCAACAGCCCCCAACGGCGCCAAAGCCGCTTCGCAAAGCTCCAGAATGCCCGGCGCCATTGCATAGGCCCCGCCCCAATCCCCGAGCCAGCCGATGCGCGGAACCGCAGGGCAATCCGACGCCTCAAGCGCCCGCCCGAAAGGCTGCCCCCCCTCTGGCCCTGCCATGACCTCCAACAACACCGCCAAATCCTCAGGGCAACGCGCCATGGGCCCATTGGTCGACAGATGATGCAGGAACACCTCATCGCTCGGCCCCGCCGGGACCACCCCCCATGTGGGCCGCATCCCGTAAACATTGCACCAGCCCGCCGGGTTCCGCAGGCTGCCCATCATGTCCGACCCATCCGCGATCTGCACCATCCCCGACGCCAGCGCCGCCGCCGCCCCGCCAGACGACCCTCCCGCGCTGCGCGTCACATCATACGGGTTGCCCGTCGCGCCAAAGACCGGATTATATGTCTGCGAGCCGATGCCGAACTCCGGTACGTTGCTCTTGCCGATCACGATCGCACCCGCTGCGCGCAACCGGGCCACATGCGCATCATCCCCCGCCGCCACCTGACCCGCAAAAATAGGCGAGCCTTGTGACGTCGCGAACCCTGCCGCATCGGCGAGGTCCTTGATTACCACCGGCACCCCGTGCAGCGGCCCAAGCACATCGCCCGCATACACCGCGTGCGCCGCTGCCATCAAATCCGCCTCAGACGCCAGTGAGACCAGCGCATTGAGCGCCCCGTTGACCTCCCGCACCCGCGCAAGCGTCGCCGCCATCACATCCACGGCCCGCAGCTGCCCCACTGCCATGGCACGTGCCTGGGCTGCTGCCCCCATTGTCAAAAGGTCGTCCATATCCCACCCCGCATCCACCGAGACACAGCATTCAGCCCTCGGGCTTCTTCTTAGCGCAAATACTCAAATCTGACGCTTCGCCAAACCGGGCAAACCCTCAATCGCCTTGTGCTTCTGACCGGCTCTTACCGCTCAGCTGCTGCGCGAGGGTCGCTGCCATGAACGCATCGAGGTCACCGTCCAGAACCCCCTTCGTGTCCGAGGTCTCGACCTGCGTGCGCAAGTCTTTCACCATCTGGTAGGGTTGCAAGACATAAGACCGGATCTGGTTGCCCCAGCCGGCATCGCCCTTGTTTTCATGCGCCTCGTTTATGGCCGCATTCCGGCGGTCAAGCTCCATCTGATAGAGCCGCGATTTCAGCGCCTTCATGGCGATATCCCGGTTTTGGTGTTGCGATTTTTCCGAGCTAGTCACGACGATTCCGGTGGGATGGTGCGTAATACGCACGGCAGAATCGGTGGTGTTGACGTGCTGCCCGCCCGCGCCCGAACTGCGATATGTGTCAATGCGGATATCGGCGGGGTTCACCTCGATGTCGATATCATCATCCACCACCGGGTAGACCCAGACCGAACTGAACGACGTATGCCGCTTGGCTGCAGAATCGTAGGGCGAAATGCGGACCAGACGGTGGACCCCGCTCTCGGATTTCAACCAGCCATAGGCGTTATGACCGCTGATCTTGTAAGCTGCCGATTTGATCCCCGCCTCGTCGCCCGCACTTTCCGATTGCAGCTCGACCGTGTACCCGCGCTTTTCGGCCCAGCGGACATACATCCGCGCCAGCATACTGGCCCAATCACAGCTCTCCGTGCCACCCGCACCTGCGTTGATCTCCAAAAACGTGTCATTGGCATCCGCCTCTCCGTTCAGAAGCGCTTCGAGCTCCTTGGCCGCCGCGTGGGCCTGCAGGGCACGCATCGCGGCCTCAGCTTCAGCGACAACGCCAGCATCGCCCTCCATCTCACCCATCTCGATCAGTTCTTGATTGTCCGACAGCTCCTGCGCGATCCCATCATGGGTCGCCAAAGCATCGACAAGAGATTGCCGGTCCCGCATCAGCTTTTGGGCCTTGGCCGGATCGTCCCAGAGCGTAGGATCCTCGACCCGCGCGTTGAACTCCTCCAGACGGTGCTGGACACTGTCCCAGTCCATCCGCTGGCGCAAAAGCTCCAGCGAGGTTTCGATCTCGGAGACGAGGGTCTGAATTTCAGCGCGCATGGGGCTCAGTGTCCTTTTGGGTCAGGGCGCACAAATACCCCAGCCGCCCGTGCACCTCAAGCGATAGAGCACATGCCAAGCGCCTCGAAATGCACGCGACGCCGAACGCCCTGCTCAGTAAAGTCCACCCGAGCTGATCGAGCCAAACGTGGCTTTCTCACCCACCGTGGTCGTCTGCCCGGTCGATGTCGTGATCTGCTTGACCTGCTCACTCTCACCCGGTTGGAAAAGGTCCAGATCATTGCCCATTGCGAACCCGCCATCAAAGGCCATGCCAAAGATTAGGTCCTGACCCTCGCGGAAATACTCGGCCACCACATTGGCGCCGGTGGCGGCATCCGAAAGGCGCGCACCCGTGAAGCGATCAATGTTGATGAACGTGCCACCGGGCGGCACATCGAATTCGCCACCCCCATATTTGGCCGTGGCCTCGCGCATGAACTCGGTAAAGACCGGGCCGCACATGCCGCCGCCATACGCACCGCTGCCCATCGGACGGGGCTGGTCGTAGCCGATATAGCAACCCGCGACGATGTTGGATGTGAAGCCGACGAACCATACGTCGCGCGCTTCATTCGTGGTACCGGTCTTGCCCGCCACAGGCACGCTCAGGTTCACGTGGCCGCGCGCCGTGCCACGCTCCACCACGCCGCGCATCATTGAAGTCAGCTGATAGGCCGTGATTGCGTCCATCACCCGCTCGCGGTCTGACACGATCCGCGGGCTGCCGCTGGGGGCAATGCCCGGGTCCGAACAATCGGTGCAGCGGCGCGTGTCATGGCGATAGACCGTGCGGCCATAGCGGTCCTGTACCCGGTCCACGAGGGTTGGCTCCACACGCTCACCACCATTGGCAAACATCGCGTAGGCCGCGACCATCTGATAAAGCGTCGTCTCCTCAGATCCCAGCGAGTTGGCCAGAAACGCGCCCATCCGATCATATACGCCGAACCGCTCCGCATAAGCCGCCACAGTCTCCATGCCGACCTCTTGGGCCAGACGGATCGTCATCAGGTTCCGGGACTGCTCGATCCCCGTGCGCAGCGGCGTGGGACCGTAAAAGCGGTTAGACGAGTTGCGCGGCCGCCAAAGGCCTTGCGGCGTGTCGATCTCGATGGGTGCGTCCACCACGATCGTGGCCGGGCTATAGCCGCTGTCGAGGGCGGCGGCATAGACGAAGGGTTTGAAGCTGGAACCAGGCTGGCGCTTGGCCTGCGTCGCACGGTTAAAGACCGAGTTCTGATAGGAGAACCCGCCCTGCATCGCGATCACACGGCCCGTGTTCACGTCCATCGCCATGAAACCGCCCTGCACTTCGGGCACCTGCCGGAGCGTCCAGCGGATCAACGCGCCATCATCGACCATGCGGCGCACATGCACAACGTCACCGCGCTCGAACGTGTTTTGAAAGTTGCCCGGCAACCATCCGATATCGCGGCGTGGCACGATATGCGGCTCGGCCTCGGTCTCTACCACGCCTTCGATCCCCAGACGCATTTCCTGATCGCCAATTTCCAGCACCACAGCCGGATACCATTGGCTCTCAAGCGTGATGTCCCGCGCAACGCGCGTGGCGGCCAGCGCCTCGCGCCACGCGGCCTCGCTCTCCAGCACCTCAGGCGGAAGGGTCACGCCCGTGCCGCGCCAGCGGCCAATGCCGCGGTCATATTCTTCAAGCTTGCGTTGCAGCGCGTGGGCGGCGTGGACCTGCATCTCGGGATCAAGCGTGGCGCGCACACTCAGTCCGCCTGTGAAAAACTCGCCCTCGCCGAAATCACGGCTAAGCTGGCGGCGGATCTCATCGGTGAAGTGGTCGCGCGGCGGCAGGGCCGCTGAGAAGGGCTCAAAATCCTCATTCTGGACCGACCGCAGAGGCGCTGCCTTTTCACTCTCGTAAACCGCTTGGGTGAGAAATCCGTTTTCCTTCATCTCGCGCAGCACGAAATCACGCCGCGCCTTCAGGCGGTCTTTCTGACGCACGGGGTGATAATCCGAAGGGGCCTTGGGCATTGAGGCCAGGAACGCCGCCTCATGCGGGGCAAGCTGGGCCAATGATTTGTTGAAATAGGTCTGGCTGGCTGCGGCCACGCCATATGAATTCTGACCAAGGAAAATCTCGTTGAGGTAAAGCTCAAGGATGCGTTCTTTATCCAGCGTCTCCTCGATGCGGGTGGCGAGGATGATCTCCTTGATCTTGCGCTCGGCCCGGCGCGAGCCATCGAGGAGGAAGTTCTTCATCACCTGCTGCGTGATTGTCGAGGCCCCGCGCACGTCCTGCCCGCGCGAGCGCACGGCATCTACTGCCGCCGCCGCGATGCTGCGCGCATCATAGCCGGCATGGGTGTAGAAATTCTTGTCCTCCGCTGAAATGAACGCCTGTTTGATCAGGTCGGGAATTTCCTCAGCGGGGGTGAACAAGCGTCGCTCGCGTGAGAACTCATCAATGATGCGCCCCTCGCCCGAGAAGATGCGGCTGATCGTGGGGGGCTGGTAATTGGCGAGGCTCTCGTGGCTGGGCAAGTCCTTGCCATAGATGTAGAAGACCGCGCCAATGCTGAGAGCGATCATCATCAGGCCAAGGGTGACGAGGCTGAAAATAGAACCGAAAAAGGTCAAGATAGATCTGAGCACGCTAACCCCCGCTGCTCTCAAGTTACCGTCCGTATAAGCCCGCAAGCGCCCGGCGTCAAAAGCCTATGACGCCGCGGGGCCGCTTCTTGCTCATCCGTGCTCATTGCCGCACGAGGCCTGCACCCGCCGCATCCGCTAGACGCCACGCCTTCAGCCCGTCGGTGATCGCCATGGCCATGTCGAGCCGCCATTCGGGATTGATCATATTGCCCAGATCACGCCCGCTGGACAAAAAACCAAGCTCCAAAAGGATGGACGGAATATCGGGCGATTTCAGCACCGAGAAGGACGCGCTGCGTTGCGGGCGGTTATTGAGCGGCAGACCACTTTCGCGGATACCGAGGATAAGCGCCCGGGCCAGAAGATCGGCGCGCGGCTGCGTCTCCATCCGGGCCAGATCCATCAGGATGTCGGCCACCACATCATCCGAGCCGCTGAGATCCACCCCGGCCAGAAGGTCCGCCCGTTCATGCCGTTCCGCCAGCGCCGCTGACGCCTCGTCCGATGCATCCTCCGACAGGGTAAAGACGGTGGCCCCGCGCGCGTTCCCCTCGCCCAGCGAATCGGCGTGCAGCGACAAGAACACATCCGCGCCCGAGCGGTGGGCGATCTGCACCCGCCGCTCCAGCGACACGAAACTATCATCCTCGCGGGTCAGCACCACCTCGAACGCCCCCGTGCGCAGAAGCATTTCCTTGAGTTGCCGCGCGAAGCTGAGCATCAGATCCTTCTCAAGAATTTCCTCGGTCTCCGCGCCGGGATCAATACCGCCATGGCCGGGATCAAGCACGATCACCATCGGCGCATCGGGATCGCGCGGAATACGCGCCTCGGGCTCGGGCGTGTCCCAGCCGGGCGTGTTGGGCAGGCCTGAGCGCGCGGCAAAATCCTCCGCGTCTGTTTCCTCAAGGCGCAGGATCAGCCGCGCAGCCCCGGTGATCTCGTCGATGCGTAGGTCGGCCTCTGAAAGCGCCAAAGGGGCGGCCAGATCGACCACCATCCGCGACCATCCAGGGCGAAAGCCGCCCACGCGCACATCTGCCACGCGGTCGGTTTGGCTGAGGCCCCGCGCATGAACACCGCCCCAATCCACTTCGCGGAAATCAAGCACCAGCCGCGCAGGATCGGCCAATGTGAAGGCGCGGTAAGGCACGCCTTGGCTGAGCGCGAGGGTAATTTCCACACCGGCGCGCGTCTGGGTCATGGTGCTGCCCTCGGCGTCCAGTCGGGCCAGCGCGCCGAACCCTTGCGTCTGCGCCTGCGCGGTGCCGCTCAGAAGAAGGGCGGCCAAAAGGACATGAAGAAAGCGGATCATACTGCTCAACCCAAAACTGCGCCGGTTTCTCCGGCTTCTGCGCGCAGCATATCAAAACCGCGCGGTCATGTCCCGTCCTTTGGGCGGCGGATACGGCCCTAGCGCGCCGCCATAAACGCGGTGAGCCGCGCCAGACCTTCCTCGATATCGGCCGTGCTGCGCGCATAGGAAAACCGCAAGGTGCCTGCCCCGCGCACAGGGTCGAAATCCAGGCCCGGCGTGACGGCCACGCCTGCCTTATCGAGGATCTCAGCGGCAAAGGCGCGGCTGTCATCCGTCAGATCGCTCACATCCGCATAAACGTAAAACGCCCCATCCGGCGGCGCGATTTTGGTGAATCCGGCGCGGGGCAACCCGTCCAGCATCAGCAAACGGTTGGCGCGGTAGACCTCCATATTTGCCTCAAGCTCTTCGGTGCAATCCATCGCGGCGAGGGCGGCGATCTGGCTGGCATGGGGCGGGCAGATAAAGAGGTTCTGCGCCAGCCGCTCGATCACACGC
This sequence comes from uncultured Shimia sp., assembly GCA_937881735.1. Taxonomy (GTDB): domain Bacteria; phylum Pseudomonadota; class Alphaproteobacteria; order Rhodobacterales; family Rhodobacteraceae; genus Roseovarius. The sequence continues at coordinate 1,373 of CALGEH010000076.1, read as the reverse complement.
ACATGATCCTCCGGCACCACCATCCAGCCCACGCGCCATCCAGTCATCGAGAAATACTTGGAAAACGAATTGATCACATAGCACTCATCGCTGATCTCCAGCGCCGAGACGGCCTTCGCCTCATACTCGATCCCGTGATAAATCTCGTCCGAGATGAACGAGGCGCCCTGGCCCGCCGCCGCCTCCATCAAAGCGCCAAGTGCGGCGCGATCAAGCATCGTGCCCGAGGGATTCGCAGGGCTCGCAACCATCAGCCCATCAAGGCTCAGCCCCTCCAGATCGTCCGGCGCAGGCTGAAGGCGGTTTTCCGCCCGCGTCTGAATATCCACCGGAGTGAGGTCCAGAGCACTGAGAATCTGGCGATAGCTGGGATAGCCCGGCGCGCCGATGCCCACCCGCGCGCCCGTGTCAAAAAGGGATGTGAAGGCGAGGATGAACGCGCCCGACGAGCCGTATGTGACGATCACGCGGGACGGGTTGAGATCAATATCATACCACTGGCCATAAAGCTCTGCGATGCGCGCCCGCAATTGCGGCAATCCCAGCGCGACGGTATAGCCCATCGCATCCTGCTCCATCGCCGCGGCCAATGCGGCCCGCGCGCCCTCAGGCGCGGGCGTGCCCGGCTGGCCCACTTCCATGTGAATAATATGCCTGCCCGCAGCCTCAGCCGCGCGCGCAGCCTCCATAACATCCATCACGATGAAGGGAGCGACCTCAGATCGCCTTGAGTTCCGCATGGCTTTCTCCCACAGTAAACATACTTGCCTTTCACCTTGAAACGGAGCCGCCGTCAATGCAGCTGCTGCGCCTCTTTGCCGCCTGTCTTATCCTCACGCTCACGCTGGCGCATCCGGCACGGGCGGTCACGCTTCTGCGCGATCCGGATATCGAATACGCGTTGAAACAACTGTCGAGCCCCGTTTTGCAGGCCGCTGGCCTGAGCGCGAACAGGGTGAATATCTTCGTCATCGACGACCGCAGCCTAAACGCCTTCGTGATTGATCAAGACAGCATCTTCATCCATTCCGGTCTGTTGCTGAAGATGACCTCGCCTCAGATGCTACAGGCCGTTATGGCCCATGAGGCGGCCCATATCGCCAATGGCCATCTGGTGCGGCGCCCGATCAATTTCCGCAACGCGCGCACAGCGGTGAGCCTTGGTTTGGCCCTTGCCGCCATCGCGGGTGCTGCCACCGGCAACGCGCAGGCCGCCGCCGGGATCGCCGCCGGGAGCCAGGGGACCGCACAACGTCTCTTTTTCGCGCATAACCGCAGCGAGGAAAGCAGCGCCGACAATGCCGCGATCCGCTACATGGTGCGCGCGGGGATCGACCCGCAAGGGGCCGTCGACGTGATGGACCTCTTTCGCG
>CALGEH010000075.1 GCA_937881735.1 uncultured Shimia sp. | reverse complement strand
GTTGTCTTGATTTGCTCATGTTCGATGAGCGAGCCGGCCATGTTCGCCCACAGCGCCTTGCGGTGCTCATGGGTTCGGTTCAGGCGGCGGTAACCTCGTGCGTGACGCATGCTTCTTCTCCTATGTGCCCTCTACGGGCGTTTTTGCTTTGTCTGATGGCCGATGCGTGTCAGCCATTCTCCTTGGGGCGGAATGCCCGTCTTTCGCGCCAGCCGAGGTAAAACCCCGGCTGGCGTATTCATCAAAACTGGTCTTCGAATTTCTTGGCCAGATCTTCGATATTGTCGGGCGGCCAATCTTCGACATCCATCCCGAGATGCAGACCCATGCCCGAAAGCACTTCCTTGATCTCGTTCAGCGACTTGCGGCCAAAGTTCGGCGTGCGCAGCATTTCGGCTTCGGTCTTCTGGATGAGATCGCCAATATACACGATATTGTCGTTCTTCAGGCAGTTGGCCGAGCGCACGGAAAGCTCCAGCTCGTCGACTTTCTTGAGCAAAAGCGGGTTGAACTCCAGACCGTCATCATCGTCCTGACGGGTGGCGCTTTCGGGCTCTTCAAAGTTCACGAAGATGCTCAACTGATCTTGCAGGATGCGCGCGGCATAGGCCACGGCATCGTCCGGCGTGATCGAGCCGTCTGTTTCAATTTTCATGGTCAGCTTGTCGTAGTCCAGCACCTGGCCTTCGCGGGTAGGCTGCACATCATAGCTGACCCGGCGGATCGGGCTGTAGATCGCATCCACGGGGATCATGCCGATAGGCGCGTCCTCGGGGCGGTTCTTGTCTGCCGCGACATAGCCTTTGCCGGTGTTGACCGTCAGCTCCATGAAGAGATCCGCACCATCGTCGAGGTGGCAGATCACATGATCACGGTTGAGGACTTCGATGCCCGCGCTGTCGGAGATGTCGCCAGCAGTTACGATGCCCGGACCCTTGGCCGAAATCGACAAGCGCTTGGGGCCTTCGATTTCCATGCGGATCGCGACACCTTTGAGGTTCAGCACCATGTCGGTCACATCTTCGCGCACGCCAGCCACGCTGGAGAACTCATGCAGCACGTTGTCGATCTGCACTGAGGTGATCGCGGCCCCTTGCAGCGACGACAGCAGCACACGGCGCAGGGCATTGCCAAGCGTGAGACCAAAGCCGCGCTCAAGCGGCTCTGCCATCACTGTGGCTTGGCGCAGCGGGTCGTTGCCCGGCTTTACGTCCAGCTGGGTTGGCTTGATAAGTTCAGCCCAATTCTTATGGATCATGGTCCCTCCATTCCTGCTTTGCCCTCATGTCCAAAGGTCAAAGCGCCCGAGGTTTCAAAAATACGAAAATGAGGCCGTGCAAAACGCGCGGCCCCATTGGGTAGAATTCGTGGTCAGACCCGGCGACGCTTTGGCGGGCGGCAGCCGTTATGGGCCATTGGCGTCACATCACGGATCGAGGTGATGTTGAAACCGGCAGCCGCCAGAGCGCGCAGGGCGCTTTCACGACCAGAGCCCGGGCCCTGAACTTCAACTTCCAGCGTCCGCATCCCATGTTCCTGCGCCTTGCGGCCGGCATCTTCGGCGGCCATCTGAGCGGCATAGGGGGTGGATTTCCGGCTGCCCTTGAAGCCACATGTTCCAGCCGAGGACCACGCAATTGCGTTGCCCTGAACGTCGGAGATGAGGATCTTGGTATTGTTGAACGAAGAGTTCACATGAGCAACGCCTGTGGCAATGTTCTTGGAGACCTTCTTTTTCGTGCGTTTGGTATCGCGTGCCATATCAAATGCCCTCCCTTATTTCTTCTTGCCGGCAATGGCCTTTGCGGGGCCTTTGCGGGTGCGGGCATTGGTGTGGGTCCGCTGACCACGCACCGGAAGGTTCCGGCGGTGACGCAGGCCACGGTAGCAGCCGAGATCCATCAGACGCTTGATGTTCATCTGAGTGTCGCGGCGCAGGTCGCCTTCAACGGTCAGGTTCGCATCGATGAACTCGCGCACCGAGAGCACCTCGGCATCGCTCAGCTCGTTCACACGGCGGCTGGGGTCGATATTTACAGATTCGCAAATGGTCTTGGCGGTCGAGGGGCCAATTCCGGTGATGTAGGTCAGGGCGATCGGGACGCGTTTATGCGTCGGGATGTTAACGCCGGCGATACGTGCCAAGTGTCATCTTCCTTTTTCGTTGCGGGTCCGTAACACCAGACCCTTTTTTCACAACGTAGGCCCGAGGCTTTGCGCTTCGGGCCGCAGCTGAATTCAGGTGATCGATTCGGACCCTTTTGCGCGACAGGCCGGAATCATTCTCCCTCTCGGGATGGTGCTGGTTAGGAGGAATTTGCAGGGGCGTCAAGGGGGGCTCTTGCCCAGCCGCGTAAACATCTGCGCAAAGCGCAACGCGTGAGACACTGGCCCCCCGCCCTGCTCAAAACTTAGTCGTCCAGAGCACCCGCGATAGACGCCTTAACGTCCGCAATCTCGCCCAGCCCGTTCACGGATTGTAGCATCCCCTTGGCATAATAGTAGCCAATCAGGGGCGAGGTCTTCTTGTAATATTCCATCAGGCGGTTCTTGAGGCTTTCCTCATTGTCATCCGCACGGCGCTTGAACTCATGCGCATCGCCGCAGGCGGTGCATACACCATCGGCCGGAATGGGCTTCGTTACGTCATTGTAAACCGCGCCACAGCCCGCACAGGTCGAGCGTGCAGTGATGCGGCCCACGAGGGCTTCGTCATCCACCTGCATTTCGATCACGGCATCAAGCGTCTCACCACATTCGCTCAAAAGCTCGCCAAGAGCGTCGGCCTGTGGAAGCGTCCGGGGGAAGCCGTCGAAGATGAACCCGCCGC
>CALGEH010000074.1 GCA_937881735.1 uncultured Shimia sp. | reverse complement strand
CAGGTTTGGGCGCGCCCTGGTCAATTAATTCCAGCAAGTGAAAAAGCGCCGTGGGCGCGTTGCCGATGGCCACAACCGCGCCCTCCAAATGATCCGCCCAAAGCTCCACCGCCGCCGCAGAGCGGGTGTTGCCGATGCCCGCCGCGATACCCGGCGTGCGTGTGTCATTGAGCGTCACGATTACGTCGTTGCCATTGAGATAGCGGCGGATGATCCCCGCCCCGACCATCTCGCAATCGCACAGAATCGGTGCACCGCCAGCAATGGCCGCATGGCCCGCCGCGTAGGCCCCGTCGCTGAACGCGATACGGTCCGCGATCTCGACCATGCCGCACGCGTGGATGAGGCGCACGGCCATCCGCTCCATCCCTGCGTCGAACCGCTCCAGCCGCGCCTCGGCCCGCACGGTGGCAAAGCTCGCAGCATAGATCGCGGAGGGGTTTTTCTCATATGGGCGCACGGGCAGGCCTTTTCGGTTAGGCGGTGTGTTTGGTGCCGAGGTTGGTTTTGGATTTCTTTGCCAAGAAAAAGCCGCGCTCAGCTTTTGGTCTTCCGGGCGCTTTCGGGGCCGTGCGGGTGGTTTGCGTGGGGGTAGACCGGGTGCACGTGATCAGGATCATGGTGGTGATCATGGTGGTGGTCGTGACTATGATCATGCCCGTGATCGTGGCTGTGGTCATGGTGATGATGATGCGCGTGCTTGTCCTGCATCTCGAGCCGACAAAGACCCGTGCAGAACGTATCGCAGAGCGTGCAATCGGCCACGTTGGAGCCCGGGGCCGAGGCGCCCTGCCCTTCAACATGGTGGTGGTGGCTTTCTTGAATTGCGCCAACTTCCCCCTCAAACCCCAGAACCGCGCTGCGATATTTGCACATCACGCAAGTGGGCGGCGGGACCGCGCCGAAAGCCGGGTGATCGGCACCTTTCTCGCGCGCAATCGCCGCGCGCTCGGCGGGCGTGATTTTCTGCACCGCCTCGCCCTCGATGGCGAGGACCTGCGTGCGGTACTGGCATGTTCCACAATTGGGCGGCGGGACGGCGTAGGTTTGCTCGATGATGCGCTCAGCAAAAGTCTCAAGCACCTTCGGGTGATCCCCAAGATAGCCCGCTTTGACAAATTGCATCTCAGCGTGCTGCGCCGCCACCTGATCGGTGAAGCCATAGATCCGGTCGATCAGGATGCCAGAGAAGAGGAAATAGGGGAACACGATGACGCGCTTGTAGCCCAGCTTGGCCGCATGTTGCAGGCAGGGCTCCACTAGTGGGAAGGTCACGCCGGAATAGCCGACCTCGCACCAGCCAAAGCCGATGCCCTCTTGCAGCATCCGCGCGATCTTGGCCACGTTGCCATTGGCGTCGGGATCAGACGCCCCGCGCCCGATAACCACGAGGCAGGTGTCGTGAATATCCACCGCGCCCAGTTCGGCATTGGCCGCATCCAGCGCCGCGCGGATGCGGCCCCCGGCGGCGGCGATCATCTTGGGGTCCACGCCCAGTTCGCGGCCATAGCTGACCTGCATCCCGTGTTTGGCAGCATAGGTGTTGAGCACAGTGGGTATGTCGTTCTTGGAGTGCATCGCGGCAAAGAGCATCCCCGGAACTGCCAGAATACGCTCGCACCCCGCCGCGCGCATTTTGTCCAGACCATCCCGAATAACCGGATTGGCGAATTCAAGATACCCGTATTCTGTCTCCCACCCCTCGGGCAGAAGGGCGGGCAGCTTGTCGGCCAGCGTCGCGAATTCATCCACTGCGGATTGGCTGCGCGAGCCATGTCCACAGATCATCACGCCTGTCTTGGTCATGGCGTCAGGCCTCTTGGCTGTCATCGGCGGGCGCATCATCCGCCTCGGCCTCATCCTTGGCCTTACGGCCCTTCAGCCCGGCCCAAAGCCCGATGGCAATCGCTCCACCAATCGCGGCGGCACCCAGCCAATGACCGTGCCCTGCAACCTCGGCCCAATGACCGGGATGGGCCTGTGCAGCAGTGGCCGCAAAAAGCGCGGATACGCTCAAAAAGATGGTCTTCATAGCAATCGATCCCCTTACCTCTGGCAGCCTCACCGCGAGATTTGGAAAAGAGCGCTGCATGTGAGGCCGGGCCCCGCCCATGTCATCTACGATGCGATATCCGGACCCCTGAGTGAGGTCGGTCCGATATCGCGCATCTTTCCGGCCCAAGCGGTGGGCGTCGTCTGTTTCACATATACTCAAAGGGGGGTGTCTGTGCAAACCGAGAAACGGCGGGGTCGGCGCTCAGACGGGGCGGCCGTAATGGGCCACCATATTCGCCAGATCCTCGGCCGGGGTGTCTGTTTGAACCATGGCGCGGGCATTGGCGCTATGCGCAAAAATAGAGCCATCCGAGAAGAACGAGGTGTTGGTGACGAAGACGATCTGTGAATCAGGGTGCCGGTAGGAGGCGAAATCCGCCACGGCAAGTGCGCTGCCCTGAGCCAGAACGAGGTTCAGCACGATGATATCAAACACTTGCGTCTGGAGCGCACCGATGGCTTTGGCTTGCCCGCCTTCAAGGCGCACATCCATATCCATACGTTCCATATGTCGTTTCCAGAGCGTCCCGAGATCGGGATCGCTTTCGACGATCAGAACCTTCATTACGATCTCCCGCACAGACGCATCATTTGCGGTCATAAAACACGGCCAACTCATTACCGCCCCGTTTTGCATCTGAAATACGTATAACACAAGCTGTGCCGTAGGGGAAAAGAAGCCTTACACTTCCCCGTGATCGGCAAGGCCCTGCCGCCAAGGGCCTTGCAGCCTGCCGTGTTATCCGGTTGAACATGCGCCAAGCAAATGGAGGCGGCCTCACATGACCACATGGATCACGATCTGCGACACCTGCAAGCGCGACGACTGGAGCGAGGAGACGCATGAGCGCCCGCATGGCGTCGATCTGGCCGAGCTGATCGAGGCCGCCGCCGAAGGCCGCGATGTGCGCACCCGGCGCGTATCATGCCTGATGGGCTGCAAGCAGGGCTGCAACGTGGCCATTCAGGCCGAAGGCAAGCTGGCCTACACGCTTGGTCGATTCGAGCCGGTTGCGGAGGCCGCCGAGGGCATCGTAGCCTATGCCGAGATGCATGGCGCCAGCGCCTCGGGCCAAGTGCCATTCCGTGACTGGCCCCAGGCTATCAAAGGCCATTTCGTAACGCGCCACCCGCCCCTTCCCGGAGCGGAAGACTAAGCCGCGCTTGGCATGATGCCCTGAACGGAGCTGAGACACAGATATGAGCCTCGCCCTGATTCTCGCCCTTGCCATGATCCTCGACGCCGCCTTGGGCGAGCCACGCTGGGTCTGGTCGCGCGTGTCGCATCCCGCCGTGGTCATGGGCAACCTGATAGCTGCGGCGGACGCGCGGTTCAATCACGGCCCCTTTCGCCAGATCAAAGGCGCAGTCACCCTCGTCGCATTGGTTCTGGGTGCGTGGATTACCGGCTGGCTGATTGCGCAGCTGGGCGGGGTCATCACCGCCATTGCCACCGCGATTCTTCTGTCGCACCGCTCGCTGGTGGCGCATGTAGAGGCGGTCGCGCGCGGCCTGCGCCAATCCTTGGCGGAGGGACGCCGCGCCGTGGCGCAGATCGTCGGACGCGACACCGCCCAGATGGATCAGGCCGATGTCAGCCGCGCCGCCATAGAATCAGCCGCCGAGAATGTCTCGGACGGGGTGATCGCCCCGCTTTTCTGGTTCCTGATCGCGGGGCTGCCGGGGATGATGGTCTACAAGATGGTCAATACCGCCGACAGCATGATCGGCTACCGCACCCCGCGCCACGCTGAATTCGGTTGGGCCGCCGCACGGCTTGACGATCTGCTGAACCTTGCGCCCGCCCGCCTCACCGCGCTGATGATTTGGGCGCTTCATCCACCGCGCAGCGATTGGTCGGGAATTGCCACCGACGCGGCCAAGCACCGCTCGCCCAATGCGGGCTGGCCCGAGGCGGCCATGGCACGTGCGATCGACACGGCCCTCTCGGGCCCGCGCAGCTATCACGGCACGCGCGAGGACTTTCCCTTCGTGCATCCGCGCGGCACCCAAGACGCAGGCCCCGCGCAGATTCTCGCGGCCACATCCGTGCTCTGGCGTCTCTGGGCCAGCATGCTGGCGGTGGCCGCCTGCGCCGCTGCTGGTGCCCCGACGA
>CALGEH010000073.1 GCA_937881735.1 uncultured Shimia sp. | reverse complement strand
CCCGGCGTGACCACGAGGGCGATCACCAGAAACGCTCCTACGGTTTGCAGCGCTGCGACGCAGGAGGCCGAGAGGAGCGTGAAGAAGATCACCCGCAGAAGGCCGGGCCGGAGCCCGATAGAGCGGGCGTGGTTTTCATCGAAGAAGGTGACCATGAAATCCTTCCACTTGGCCGTGAGAATGGCCAGCGTGACAAAGCCGATGATGGCCAGTTGCAGCGTATCGCTTGGCGTGATGGCGAGGATATTGCCCATCGTGATGGTTTGGATGCTGACCGAGGTTGGCGAGAGCGACACCATGAAAAGGCCTATCCCGAAGAAGGATGTGAAGATGAGACCAATGATGGTGTCTTCCTTCAGCCCCGAGCGTTGGTTGAGGAACAGCATGGTCCCGGCGGCAAGCCCGCCGGCCGCGAACGCGCCAAGCGCGAAGGGCAGGCCGAGCATATAGGCGCCCGCCACGCCCGGCACGATGGAATGGCTGAGCGCGTCACCAATGAGGGACCAGCCCTTGAGCATCAAATACGCCGACAGGAACGCGCAGATCGCGCCGACAAGGGCGCTGACCCACATGGCGTTGACCATATAGCCATAGGTAAAGGGCAGGGCGAGCGTCTCGATCATTTGGGCGCGGCTTTCTTGTCGGGTGGGGTGTCTGCCGCACCCTCGTCGCCGTAGACCACGAAGGGCCGCTCATCGTCTGTGATCACGCGGATTTGGCGCGCGTCATCGTCATCATGCAGGTCCGAGCCGCCCAGCACGAAGTGCCGGAGCACGCCGCCGAAGGCCCGCTCAAGATTGGCGTGGGTGAAGATATCCTCGGTCAACCCGTGGGCGATGACGGTTCCCTTCACCAGAATGGTGCGGTCGCAGAACTCAGGGACAGAGCCGAGGTTGTGGGTCGAGACCAGCATCACGCGCCCCTCGTCGCGCATCTCGCGCAGAAGGGCGATGATTGCCTCTTCGGTCTGGACATCGACACCGGTGAAGGGCTCATCCAGCAGGATCACCTGCCCCTCCTGGGCGAGGGCACGCGCGAGGAAGACGCGTTTGCGCTGCCCGCCCGAAAGCTCGCCAATCTGGCGCTGGCGGAACTCGGCCATGCCGACTCGTGCCAGCGCATCGGAGACCGCCGCGTGATCTACGGCACGGGGGCGGCGGAAGAAGCCCATATGCCCGTAGCGCCCCATCATCACGACATCCTCGACCAGTACGGGAAAGGTCCAATCGACCTCCTCGGCCTGTGGGACGTAGGCAACGGTGTTGCGGCGCAGCGCCTCGCGGGCAGGCAGGCCAAGCACGGTGATCTCACCGCGCGCGGCGGGGACAAACCCCATGATCGCTTTGAAAAGCGTGGATTTACCCGCGCCGTTTACGCCAACAAGGGCCGTGATTGTGCCGGTGGGGATCTCGAAGCTGGCATCGGTCAGGGCAGTCGCCCCGTTGCGATAGGTGACGGTGACGCCGCGCGCGGTTATGCCAGCCCCGGCGCTCACTTGGTCAGGCCCTCCGCGATCGTCTCGGCGGTCACGCGCAGCAGATCGAGATAGGTGGGCACGGGGCCATCCGCCTCTGTCAGGCTGTCGACGTAGAGCACGCCTGCATACTCCGCACCCGTCTCGCGGGCGACCTGCTCGGCGGGCGCTTGCGACACGGTGCTTTCGCAGAACACGGCCGGAATGTCGTGCTCGCGCACGCCGTCGATCACGCGGCGCACCTGTTGTGGCGTGCCTGTGGCGTCGGCGTTGATGGGCCAGAGGTAGAGCTCGTTCATTTCGAAATCACGCACGAGATAGCTGAACGCGCCCTCGCAGGACACGAGCCAGCGCTGCGCCTGCGGCACCGACATGATCCGGTCGCGCAGCGGTGCGATGGTGGCCGTAATCTCGGCCTTGTAGGCGGCGGCATTGGCCTCATAGGTGGCGGCGTTCTCTGGATCATGCTCGACAAAGGCGTCGCGGATATTGTCCACGTAAATGAGCGCAGTTTCCAGACCCATCCATGCATGGGGGTTCGGCTTGCCCTCATATTCGCCCGTGCTGATGCTCATCGGCGCGATCCCGTCGGAAAGGGTGGCGCTGGGAACGTCCGAGAGGTTGGCGAAGAATTGCTCGAACCACAGCTCAAGGTTCAGCCCGTTCCAGAGGATCAGGTCCGCGTCCTGCGCGCGGATGATGTCGCGAGGGGTGGGCTGATAGCCGTGGATCTCGGCACCCGCCTTGGTGATGCTTTCGACGATTGCCGCGTCACCGGCGACGTTGCGGGCCATGTCGGCGATCACGGTGAAGGTGGTCACGGCCTTGAATTTATCCTCGGCATGGGCGGCGGAGCCCGTGGCCAAGGAGGCGGCGAAAACGGCGGCAAAGGCGAAGGGGCTGAGCATGTGACGGATCATGGGCGGTCTCTCCTGAGTGGTGTTGCGCACTGTGATGTAGATCGTGGGGTGGGAGTTGTAAATAGGAATGAGAACTATTCTCAACAAGAAGTGGGGGGATCAGAAGGCAAAAGTTTGTTCGAGCGCTCAATTAACTTTACGCGACCTTCAGGGGCGGGTAGCGTGAAGCCCTGCACACAGTGCAAACGAATGAGCAAAGGGTATCCGAATGGCCGGCGGCACAGACTATTCCATTCTTTTCGAGCCGGTCAAAATCGGCCCCGTCACCGCGCGCAACCGCTTTTATCAGGTGCCTCATTGCAACGGAATGGGCTATGTGCGCCCGCGCGCGGAGGCCGCGATGCGCGGCATGAAGGCGGAAGGCGGCTGGGCGGTCATTGCCAACCAAGAGACCGAAATTCACCCAACCTCGGACCTGTCGCCCTTTGCGGAAGGCAGGCTTTGGGATGCGCGCGATATCCCCTATCTGCGTCTGATGACGGACGCTGTCCACGAGCATGGCGGGCTCGCGGCGGTGGAGCTGGCCCATAACGGGCATCACGCGCAGAACCATCTGACACGAGCGCCAGTTTTGGGTGCGTCGGAACTTTCGCTCGATATGGCCTTCCCCAAACAGGCCCGCGCGATGGACAAGGCCGACATCAAAGAACTGCGCGCCTGGCATAAGGCCGCGGCGATCCGTGCGCGCGATGCAGGCTTCGATATTATCTATGTCTATGCGGGCCACCACATGACCGTTGCGCAGCATTTCCTTCTGCCGCAATTCAACGACCGGATGGACGAATATGGTGGCTCTCTTGAGAATCGTGTGCGGCTGACCCGCGAGCTTTTGGAGGACACGCGCGAGGTTGTGGGTGACACATGCGGCATCGCAATGCGCCTTGCCGTGGATGAAATGCGCGGGCCGGACGGGATGCAGGCCGCCGAGGAGGGGCGCGCTGTGGTCGAGATGCTGGCCGAGTTGCCCGATCTGTGGGATGTGAACGTGGCCGATTGGGCCAATGACAGCGTCACCTCGCGGTTTCAGCAGTCCGAGGGCTATCAAAACGACTACATTTCGTTTGTGAAACAGGTTACGACCAAGCCCGTGGTCGCCGTGGGGCGCATCGGATCGCCCGATATGATGGCATCAATGGTGCGCAAGGGGATCGTGGACTTCATCGGGGCCGCGCGGCCGTCCATCGCTGACCCTTTCTTGCCTAACAAGATCCAAGAGGGCCGGATCGAGGAGATCCGGGAGTGCATCGGCTGCAATATCTGTGTCTCCGCCGACAGCCTTTCAGTGCCCATTCGTTGCACCCAAAACCCCACGATGGGCGAGGAGTGGCGGCGCGGCTGGCACCCTGAGAAGATCGCGCCCAAAGGGTCCGAGGAGGCGGCACTCGTCGTGGGAGCGGGCCCTGCGGGGCTTGAATGCGCGATGCAGCTGGCGCGGCGCGGCTACGCGGTGACGCTGGCTGAGGCGGGCCCCGAGATGGGCGGGCGGGTGCTTTCCGAGTCGGGCCTTCCGGGGCTTGGCGCGTGGAAGCGCGTGGCCGATCACCGGCTCTATGACCTTTCGCAGCGCGGCAATGTGCAGATGTTCACGGACAGCGCGCTGGGGGCCGGGGAGGTTCTGGAGTTGGGTATTTCAAACGTCTTTCTGGCCACAGGCAGCCATTGGCGCGCCGATGGGCGGGGTCGCAACACCCTTGGCGCGTTAGAGAATGACGGCAGCCTGTCGGTCCTCACGCCCGATGACATTATGAAAGGCGCGCGCCCGCCTGAGGGACCGGTGA
>CALGEH010000072.1 GCA_937881735.1 uncultured Shimia sp. | reverse complement strand
CTATCAGCGTGACGTAGAGCGGATCGTTAACACCATCTTCAACGAAATTACTGACGCAATGGCCGGGGGAAACCGGGTCGAGCTGCGTGGATTTGGCGCTTTTTCCGTGAAGCAGAGGGATGCGCGCACAGGCCGCAACCCCCGCACGGGCGAATCGGTGCATGTTGAAGAGAAGCATGTGCCGTTTTTCAAGACCGGCAAATTGCTGCGGGACCGGCTAAACGGGAAGTAATCCATGCGCTACATTCGCTACGCCTCCATCGCCATCTTCGCGCTGGCCCTGATCTTGGTGGCGCTGGCGAACCGGGGCATGGTCTCGGTCAAGATGTTGCCCGATGAGATTGCCGGATTTGCCACGCTGAACCCCGGCTATGACGTGCCACTTTTCGTAGTGATCTTCGCAAGCGTGCTGGCGGGCCTCGTGCTCGGCTTCATCTGGGAGTGGATCCGCGAAGCCAAGGAGCGCGCCACCGCCGCGGCCCGCGCCCGCGAAATTCAGCGTCTACGTGCAGAGCTTGCTCGACTGAAGGGCGAAAAGCATGAGGGCAAGGACGAGGTTCTCGCCTTGCTCGATCAGGCAAGCTGACACGGACATGACCCAAGACATTCGGATCAAGATGTGCGGGCTCACCCGAGCCGAGGACGTGGCGGCGGCCGTTGCTGCGGGGGCCACTTATCTGGGCTTCAACTTTTTCCCAAAATCACCACGCTATGTCTCGTTTGAAGCGGCGCGCGCCCTCGCGCTTGAGGTGCCAGAGGGCATCGCCAAAGTGTCGCTGACCGTCGATGCTGATGACGCCATGCTCGACCAACTCGTGGCCACCGTGCCGCTCGATATGCTGCAATTGCACGGGCATGAAACCCCGGCCCGCGTGAGCGAGGTCAAGGCGCGCTACGGCCTGCCAGTGATCAAGGTGATCGGGATTGGCGAGGCTGCAGACTTGCCGCAGATCGACGCCTATGGCCGTGTGGCCGACCAGCTTTTGGTCGACACGAAGCCACCGCCGGGTGCTGACAGACCGGGCGGCAATGCGCTGGCCTTCGACTGGAGCTTGATCGAGGGGCGGCGCTGGCCCGTGCCATGGATGCTTGCCGGCGGGTTGACCGTGGACAATGTGGCCGCCGCCATCCGTGCGACCGGTGCGGCCCAAGTCGATGTCGCCTCAGGCATTGAGAGTGCGCCGGGCCTCAAGGACGCAAATCTTATGTCAGCTTTTGTTGACAGCGCACGAGGTCGCACCACATCCTGACCTGAGCCAAAAGTAGGGAATGCAATGAGCGATACCGAGGAGCTGGAAGACGTCTATGCGGCGCAAAGCGCCGAGGACACGCGCAGGATCTACAACAAATGGTCGCATAGCTATGATGCTGACAATCTGAGCCGGGGATATCGCCTGCCTGCACTCGGGGCGGGGCTTTTGGCGCAGTATTTGAGGCCTGATGCGGGGCCGGTGCTGGATGCAGGTTCTGGCACCGGGCTTGTGGGCGAGACGCTGCGTCTGATGGGGTTTGATCACTTGATCGCCTGCGACCTATCGCCAGAGATGCTCTGTGTCTCTGCGGCGACCGAAGCCTACGAATCGTTTCATGAGACGGATATCGGTGCGCATATTCCGCTTGATGATTCTCTTTGTGCAGGCTTTGTCTGTGTCGGCGCGTTTGGGCCTGGCCATGCGCCTCCACGTAGCCTGATCGAGCTTGCCCGCGTGACGCGCCCCGGCGGCATTGGCGTCTTCAATCTGCTGGAAGCGCATTATGTGGAGCAGGGCTTTCCCGATATCATGCAGGCCCTGACAGATACGGGCCGTTGGGAACAGGTCCACGTGACGCCGCCCTTTCTGCCCTTTCTTCTGGCCGAGCCGGATCTGTGGTCGCGCGCCTATGTGATGCGGATGCTCTGAGCGCCGCGCTTGGGGAATGTGACGCAGAGAGAAAGCCTGGGATTTCGCTGGAATTTCCCCGCGCCGCCCCATATTCAGACCCAGTGCAACGCATCGGAAAGACAGTGCTATGAATGATCTCTTCAACAGCTTCATGACCGGCCCAGACGACAAGGGCCGCTTCGGCAATTTCGGCGGGCGATTCGTGTCCGAGACGCTGATGCCTCTGATCCTCGAGCTGGAAGAGCAATACGAGCATGCCAAAACCGACGACAGCTTCTGGGCCGAGATGAATGACCTCTGGACGCATTATGTCGGCCGCCCCAGCCCGCTTTACTACGCCGAAGGGCTGACCCGCCATCTGGGTGGCGCCAAGATTTATCTCAAGCGCGATGAGCTGAACCATACGGGCGCGCACAAGATCAACAACGTTCTGGGCCAGATCCTTCTGGCGCGCCGCATGGGCAAGACCCGTATTATCGCCGAGACGGGTGCAGGCCAGCACGGCGTGGCCACTGCCACTGTCTGTGCCAAGTTCGGGTTGAAATGCATCGTCTATATGGGCGCGCATGATGTGGAGCGCCAGGCGCCCAACGTCTTCCGTATGAAGCTTCTGGGGGCCGAGGTCGTGCCCGTAACGTCTGGCCGCGGCACGCTCAAAGATGCGATGAATGACGCGCTGCGCGACTGGGTTACCAATGTGCGCGACACGTTCTACTGCATCGGCACAGTGGCCGGCCCACACCCCTATCCGGCCATGGTCCGTGATTTCCAAAGCATCATCGGCAAAGAGACAAAAGAGCAGATGATGGCCGCCGAAGGCCGCCTGCCCGACACGCTCATTGCCGCCATCGGTGGCGGGTCTAATGCGATGGGCCTCTTCTACCCATTCCTCGACGACAAGGACGTGAACATCATCGGCGTCGAGGCCGGGGGCAAAGGCGTGAACGCCAAGATGGAGCATTGCGCATCTCTCACTGGCGGCCGCCCCGGTGTGCTGCACGGCAACCGCACCTATCTTTTGCAAGATGATGATGGCCAGATCTTGGAGGGCTACTCCATCTCCGCCGGGCTTGATTACCCTGGCATCGGCCCCGAGCATAGCTGGTTGCACGATATCGGCCGCGCGCAATATGTCTCGATAACTGATAAAGAGGCGCTTGAGGCGTTCCAGCTCAGCTGCACTACCGAAGGCATCATTCCCGCGTTGGAGCCAAGCCACGCCCTCGCCCATGTGATGAAAATCGCGCCCGACCTGCCGGCCGACCACCTTCTGGTTATGAACATGTGCGGGCGCGGCGACAAAGACATCTTCACCGTGGCAAAGCACCTCGGCTTCGAGATGGAGCAAAAAGACTGAGGCGTCTGCACCCACAGTCCGCCGTGGGATTTGGATATTTAGGCCAAGAAAAAATAAGGACTTCTTCTCAGCCTAAATACTCAAACGCTGTGGGCCAGCCTTAGCGCAGTCCTAGCGCGTGGGCACGGGGCTCTCGCCGCGATAATCGTAGAAGCCTCGCCCAGTTTTGCGGCCCAGCCATCCGGCCTCGACATATTTCGTCAAAAGTGGGCAGGGCCGGTACTTGGTGTCGGCAAGCCCGTCATGCAGAACGTTCATGATCGCAAGGCATGTATCCAACCCGATGAAATCCGCAAGCTCCAGAGGGCCCATCGGGTGGTTCGCGCCAAGACGCATCGCGCCGTCGATGGATTGCACATTCCCCACGCCCTCATAGAGCGTATAGACTGCCTCGTTGATCATCGGCATCAGGATGCGGTTGACGATGAAGCCCGGAAAATCCTCCGCCGAGGAGGAGGTCTTGCCCAAGCGATCCACCACCGCCTTGCACGCACTGAAAGTTGGCTCGTCCGTGGCAATTCCCCGGATCAGTTCCACAAGCTGCATTACAGGCACGGGATTCATGAAGTGGAACCCCATGAATTTTTCTGGCCGGTCCGTGCGGCTGGCAAGGCGCGTGATGGAGATGGAGGAGGTGTTTGACGTGAGGATCGTCTCTGGCGCGAGATGTGGCAGGAGATCCTCGAAGATCGCCTGCTTGACGGTTTCGCGCTCGGTCGCGGCTTCGATGATCAGGTCGGATGGGCCAAGGTCGGTCAGCGTGGTGGTGGAGAGGTGGTCCTAGTTTTTCGACCAGTTTGCAGCCTTGTTAAGATGGATCAGGG
>CALGEH010000071.1 GCA_937881735.1 uncultured Shimia sp. | reverse complement strand
CCTGGAGCGAATCGGGCGAGACCCCGAGGGCGAGGCGAACGGAAAGCCCCTCGCGCCGCAGACGTGTCGAGACCACCGAGGCGCCCAGCGTGTGCTGCGCATCCATCGGAACGGCCACGATGACAGATCCTTTGGTGCCTGCGGCCCCCATCGCGCCGTCTGCCGTCCAGACCGCAGACAATTCGCGAACCAGCGCCTGAAGGCGGGCGGTGCCGATAGTCACTTCGGCAAAACTGCTGATATCGTCGCTCCACTCGTCGCCCATGCGGCGAGCGGCGGCGGGAATGTAATGATCTACAATGGCTTCGGGCGAGATGCCCATCTCCAGCATTTGCTGGGTGACGGCGCGGTGACCGTCTTCTGATCGGCCCATGGCGGACTGCAACAATTTATCAATAAACACGGACCCAGCTTTCTGTGGGGTGGTGCGGGAAGCAACGATCGAAAGCGCGAAATCTGCAAGATCGCCAACACGCTGTGTCACGGGCCCGGCTCCTGGTGTGGCGTTTCGTTCGGCGTTCTGCGACATCATATCCCCAGTCTTCATTCGTGCGTTTTAGGTCAAAGTTGCGACCGCGAGCAGAGATGCAGCCACTTAAGCTCTATTGTTTTCCGAATGGTCGTAAATGTCAAAGAAAATAGACAGTGTATAAAGAGACCCTCGCGCACGCTGTGATTTTTTTGGCATCTTATTGTTGAAAATAGCGAAATTTGGCTGAGGTCCCGTTTTTTAGACAGTGTAAATTTCGCTTGCCAGATGTGTAAATCAAAGTTGACACAACCCCATTGTCGATCGTATCGTCAGAGATGTAGCCACCTTGGGAACGGTGAATGACACAGCATATGACTTCAAAGCCGGCAGGGCTTCTTTACACTGCAGAAGAGCGCGCACGTCGTGACGCCACACGTTGGACCCTTGTTCAGGGTCTTTTGGCGCCGGCGCAGTTCTTGGTCTTCGTGATCTCGCTCATACTGGTGATCCGGTATCTGTGGACGGGCGAGGGGTATGAGGCAGCGACGATCTCGATCATCGTCAAAACGTGCTTTCTCTACGTCATTATGATCACCGGCGCGATCTGGGAAAAAGTGGTCTTCGGCTGCTATCTTTTCGCGCCCTCCTTCTTCTGGGAGGACGTGTTCTCATTCATCGTGATAGCGCTCCATACCGCTTATATTCTTGCACTTTTTGATCAATCCATGACCACGACCGGCCTCATGACAATCGCCCTTTTGGCTTATGCGGCCTATGTGGTGAACGCGGGTCAATTCATCTGGAAACTGCGCCGCGCGCGGCTTGATGCCGCGACGCGCGGACTTGGTTCCGAGGTGACGGCATGAAGGATCAAGCCCCCGCCACCACCGGATGCCGCACAGCCCCCGTCCTCAAGGAACGCGGACAGCGCGAAGTCTTTTGCGGTCTCACCGGAATCATCTGGCTGCACCGCAAGATGCAGGACGCGTTTTTCCTCGTCGTGGGAAGCCGCACCTGCGCCCATCTGCTGCAATCCGCAGCGGGCGTGATGATCTTCGCCGAGCCGCGATTCGCCACGGCGATTCTCGAAGAGGGAGACCTTGCGGGCCTCAAAGACGCGCATGACGAGATTGACCGCGAAGTGGGCCGTCTTCTGGCCCGCCGCCCCGACATTCGCCAGCTGTTCCTCGTGGGGTCTTGCCCCTCGGAGGTAATCAAGCTTGATCTGGGCCGCGCCGCAGAGCGTTTGACGCAAACCCACGCGCCGCATGTGCGTGTTCTGAACTATTCCGGCTCGGGCATCGAGACGACGTTTACCCAAGGCGAGGATGCGTGCCTGGCCTCCATGGTGCCGGTTCTGCCCAACACGGATGCGCGCGAATTGCTCGTGGTTGGCGCGCTGCCTGATGTGGTGGAGGATCAAATGCTGAGCCTTCTGGCGGACATGGGCATTGGCCCTGTGCGTTGCCTGCCTGCGCGCACCCGCGCTGATGAGATTGGCGTAGGGCCGAATTCGGTCTTTGCGCTGGTGCAGCCTTTCCTTGGTGATACCCATGCCGAGCTGGAGCGCCGTGGCGCGCGCCATCTGGCCGCGCCTTTCCCTTTTGGCGAGCAGGGCACAACGGCCTGGCTTCGCGCGATTGCCGATGAGTTTGGTGTGGATGACGAGACTTTTGCCCGAGTCACCGATGCCCCGCGCAAACGGGCCCGCACAGCCATCGCGGGTGCGGCGGACGTGTTGAACGGCAAGTCGGTCTTTTTCTTTCCTGACAGCCAGCTTGAAATCCCGCTGGCGCGTTTTCTCACCCGTGAATGTGGCATGACGGCCATTGAAGTGGGCAGCCCCTATATCCATGACGCGCTTCATGGTCCCGATCTGGACCTGCTTGAGGCGGGGCCGCAAATCTCCGAGGGGCAGGATGTTGACTTGCAACTGGAGCGCGTGCGCGCCGCACGGCCTGATCTCACGGTGTGCGGCCTTGGCCTTGCCAACCCGCTGGAGGCTGAGGGTCTTTTGACCAAATGGGCCATCGAGCTGGTCTTTACGCCCGTGCATTTCTACGAGCAGGCGGGTGATCTCGCCGGTCTCTTCTCGCGCCCCATTCGCCGGCGCGCGCGCCTGCATCTGGAGGCCGCAGAATGATTTACCAGCTCGCTCATAACAACCCGGGTGCGGCCGCAATTGGGTTTGCCAATCGCTCTCCCACGCGGGTCAATTCCAAGGGGCTGCGTCCATGAAATTGACGGTATGGACATATGAAGGCCCGCCCCATGTCGGCGCGATGCGCGTCGCCACCGGAATGACCGGTCTGCACTACGTGCTGCATGCGCCGCAGGGCGATACCTACGCCGATTTGCTCTTTACAATGATCGAGCGGCGCGACCACCGCCCGCCCGTGACCTACACGACCTTTCAGGCCCGTGATCTGGGCTCCGACACGGCGAACCTTTTCAAGACCGCCTGTCAGGATGCCTATGACCGCTTCAAGCCCGAGGCGATCATCGTCGGCGCGTCCTGCACAGCCGAGCTTATCCAGGATGATCCCGGTGGCATGGCCGAGACGATGAATATGCCGGTGCCGGTCATCGCGTTGGAGTTGCCAAGCTACTCCCGCAAGGAGAACTTTGGCGCGGATGAGACATTTTTCCAGATTGTGCGCCACTTGGCCAAGCCGATGGCGCGGACCGAGCGGGTCACGGCCAATCTGATTGGTCCCACCGCCCTTGGTTTCCGTCACCGCGACGATATTGTTGAGGTGACAGCCCTTCTGGACGAGATGGGGATCGACGTGAATGTCGTGGCCCCGATGACCTCGTCCCCATCGGACATCGCCCGCATGGGGGCTGCGCATTTCAACGTTCTGATGTATCCCGAGACAGCTGAAATGGCTGCGCGCTGGATGGAGAAGGAGCTGGATCAGCCCTTCACCAAAACCGTGCCAATCGGGGTGGGGGCCACGCGTGATTTCGTCGCCGAGGTGGCCGAGATCACGGGCCGTCCCGCCAAGATGGACGAAAGCCGCCTGCGCCTGCCGTGGTATTCCAAATCCGTGGACAGCACCTATCTCACCGGCAAGCGCGTCTTTATCTTTGGCGATGGCACGCATGCCCGCGCCGCCGCACGGATCGCCAGCGATGAGATGGGGTTCGAAGTGGTTGGCCTTGGATGCTACAACCGCGAGTTTGCCCGCGACATCAGAGGTTTGGCGCGAGAATATAATGTCGAAGCGCTGATCAGTGATGATTATCTTGAGGTCGAAGCCGCCATTGAGGCCGCAGCCCCCGAGATGATCCTCGGTACCCAGATGGAACGCCATATCGGCAAGCGTCTGGGCATTCCTTGCGCCGTCATTTCCGCGCCCGTGCATGTGCAGGATTTCCCCGCGCGCTACTCCCCCCAGATGGGGATCGAGGGTGCCAATGTGATTTTCGACACCTGGGTACATCCGCTGGTGATGGGGCTGGAAGAGCATCTTCTGCACATGTTCCGGGATGATTTTGAGTTCCATGATGCCGCAGGCCCCAGCCATCATGGCGGCCACGCGCCCAAACCGATGCCCGCAACAGCCGATGAGGCCCGCGAGGTCGAAGACGCGCCTGCCGCGGCCGTTGAACGGCAGGCAAATGGCGAGGTTATCTGGCTCGATGCCGCTGAGCGTGAGTTGAAAAAGATCCCCTTCTTTGTGCGGGGCAAGGCCCGCCGGAACACCGAAACTTTCGCCGCCGAGCAGGGCATCTCCGAGATCACCCTCGACACCCTTTACGAAGCGAAGGCCCATTTTGCGCGATAGCATCGATCATATCTACCGTATCGTCATCGTGACGGTGGACCGGCATACCGCCGGGCCGATTGAGCGTGTGGGCCCGCGGCTTGCGGCCGATTTCCCCGGCCTTGAGGTCAGCGTGCATGCCTCCGCCGAGTGGGGTGAGGACCCGGCAGCGCTGGAGACGGCGCGCGCCGCTGTGCTTGAAGCCGATATCATCGTCTCTGGTGTTTTGTTTCTCGAAGAACATCTCAGCGCGATCCTGCCCCAGATGCGCGCACGACGTGATGCTTGCGACGCGTTTGTCGGGATCGTTTCTGATCCGCAGATCGTCAGCCTGACAAAAATGGGCGACCTCGACATGTCCAAGCCTGCCTCTGGTGCCATGGCGATGCTGAAAAAGCTGCGCGGCACCAAGGCGCCTTCGGGCGGGTCAGCGGCCAAGCAGATGAAGATGCTGCGCCGTCTGCCCAAGATCCTCAAGCTCATCCCGGGCAAGTCTCAGGACCTGCGTGCGTGGTTCTTGTCGATGCAATACTGGCTGGGTGGCTCGGACGACAATATCGAAAGCTTCATGCGTTTCTTGCTGTCGCGCTATGCGCGCCGGGACGAGTGGCACGGCGTGCGGGCTGATGCGCCTGTGGAATACCCTGACGTGGGGCTCTATCACCCGCGTTTGCCGGGGCACCGGATCGTGACGGATATTGCAGAACTGCCCAAGGTCGAGGCACCCGTGGCGACGATTGGCCTGCTGATGCTGCGCTCTTATGTGTTGGCCTCCGACACCGCGCATTATGATGCGGTGATCGAGGCGTTCGAGGCGCGCGGCATGCGGGTCATTCCGGCTTTCGCCGGCGGTCTCGACGGTCGGCCTGCGATGGATGCGTATTTCAAGGGGATCGACACGCTTGTGTCGCTTACCGGGTTCAGCCTCGTGGGTGGACCGGCTTACAATGACAGTGACGCGGCTGTGGTCTCGCTCAAGGGGCTCGACGTGCCTTATGTGGCGGCCCATCCGCTGGAGTTTCAGACGCTGGGCCAATGGGCTGCGAGCGGGCAGGGGCTTGGCCCCATCGAGTCTACGATGCTGATTGCCCTCCCGGAGCTGGACGGCGCGACCAACCCTACAATGTTTGCGGGGCGGCATGGCTGCGATGGGTGTCAGGGCTGCCAGCACATGTGCAAATCGCACTCCACATCCAAGGAAATGGCGCCCTGCCACGAGCGGATCACGAGCCTTGCCGAGAAGACGCTGCGCCTTGCCGTGCTGCGTCGCAAGGCCAATGCCGACAAGAAGGTGGGCGTGGTCCTCTTCGGCTTCCCGCCCAATGCGGGTGCCGTGGGCACGGCGGCCTACCTGAGTGTTTTCGAGAGCCTTTACAACACGTTGTCTCGGATGAAGTCCGAGGGCTATGTCGTCGATCTTCCCGATGATGTGGACGCCCTGCGCAAGGCTGTTCTGGAAGGCAATGCCAAGCAATACGGCCAGGAGGCCAATGTCGCGGATCATGTCAGCGCCGATCATATCGTGCGCAACACGCCACCGCTGGCCGCCATCGAGGCAGTTTGGGGCCCGGCACCGGGCAAGGCCCAATCGGATGGGCGGGGCGTGTTCGTTCTGGGCCATCACTTTGGCAACGTCTTTGTCGGTGTGCAGCCCACATTCGGCTATGAGGGCGATCCGATGCGGCTCCTTTTCGAGCGCGGTTTTGCCCCCACACATGCGTTTGCCACGTTCTATCTGTGGCTCAAGAATACCTACAAGGCCGATGCGGTGCTGCATTTCGGAATGCACGGCGCGTTGGAATTCATGCCGGGCAAGCAGGCGGGTCTTGGCGCGCGCGACTGGCCCGATCGCCTGATTGGCGAGATGCCGAATATCTATCTCTATGCCGCCAACAACCCGTCCGAGGCCTCGCTCGCCAAGCGCCGCTCCAACGCGGTGGTGATCACGCATCTGACGCCGCCTTTGGCCACATCGGGCCTCTACAAGGGTCTTCTGGACCTCAAGGAGAGCCTGAAACGCTGGCGCGAGATGGAGGCCGACGATGCACAGCGCGCCGAGCTTGAGGTGCTGATCCATGATCAGGCCGAGGCGGTCGATCTGGACGGGACACATCCCGAGCGGCTCTGGCTGACCCTTCTGGAGACGGAAGAGGCGCTTATCCCTGATGGTTTGCACATTGTGGGCCGGGCGATGAACAAAGAGGTTCGCACAGGCTATATCGCGCAGATGGATCTGGATGCGGAAGGGGCGGCGCGTGTCGATCGCCTTCTGGCCGAAGATCACGAGTTGCCCGCGCTGATGCGTGCGCTTTCGGGTCATTACACGCCGCCCGTTGCGGGCGGCGATCTGATCCGCAGCCCCGACATCCTGCCGACGGGCCGCAATATCCACGCGTTCGACCCCTTCCGTATGCCCACGGCCTTTGCGATGCAAAGCGGCGCGGAGCAGGCGAGCGTGCTTCTGAAGACCCATGAGACCATGCCGCGCACTGTGGCACTGGTTTTGTGGGGGTCCGACAACATCAAGAGCGATGGCTGCGGCATTGCTCAGGCGCTGTGCCTGATTGGCGCGCGCCCCAGCTTTGACGCCTATGGCCGCCTTTACGGGGCCGAGCTTATCCCGCTGAAAGAGCTTGGCCGCCCGCGCATCGATGTGATCATGACCCTCTCGGGTATTTTCCGCGACCTGCTGCCGCTTCAAACCCGGATGCTGGCCGAGGCAGCGCTCAAGGCCGCGATGGCCGATGAGCCGTTGGAGCAGAACTTCATCCGCGCCCACACGCTCGATTATGCGGCCAAGATGGGTGTCGATATGGAAACCGCCGCTCTGCGGGTCTTCTCGAATGCGGAAGGCGCCTACGGCTCCAACGTGAACCAACTGGTCGATAGCAGCGCCTTTGGCGACGAAGACGAGCTGGCCGATGCCTACCAGGCGCGCAAGAGCTTTGCCTACGGCACCAACGGCAAGCCCGCCCAGCAATCCGAGCTTTTGCAAAACGCGCTCGCGGATGTGGATCTGGCATATCAGAACCTTGAGTCGGTGGAGTTGGGCGTCACCACGGTGGATCATTATTTCGACACGCTGGGCGGCATTGCCCGTGCGGTCAAACGCGCCAAGGGCGGTGTCGACGCCGCCGTCTATATCGGCGATCAGACACGGGGCGGCGCGAAGGTGCGCACCCTCAAGGAGCAGGTCGCGCTTGAGACACGCGCGCGCAACCTGAACCCGCGTTACTTTGAGCCGCTGCTCAAGCACGGCCACGAGGGCGTGCGCCAGATCGAGGCGAGCATTACCAACACCCTTGGCTGGTCGGCGACGACCGGTCAGGTGGAGCCGTGGATCTATCAACGTCTGAGCGAGACATTCGTTCTGGACGCGGAGATGCGCGAACGGCTCAGCAAGTTGAACCCACAGGCCAGCATGCGCATGGCCAACCGTCTGCTGGAAGCCAGCGAGCGGTCTTACTGGACACCCGACGAAGACACGCTGGCGGGGCTGCGCGATGCAGCCGATGCGCTGGAAGATCGTGTCGAAGGAATTGCGGCCGAATAGGCCGAGAAAGAGGAATAACATGGCACTTGATAAATCCCCCCCGATTTTGCGCGGCCAAGACGGCGAAGGCTCGGTGCAGGTCCATCAGGACGATGCGATGAAGATTGAGGGCGCCAAGGTTTTTGCGGTTTATGGCAAGGGCGGCATCGGTAAATCGACGACCTCTTCGAACCTCTCGGCGGCGTTTTCGATGCTGGGCAAGCGGGTCCTGCAAATTGGCTGCGATCCCAAGCATGATAGCACGTTCACCCTGACAGGCACATTGGTTCCCACCGTGATCGACATCCTGAAAGATGTGGATTTCCATTCTGAGGAGCTGCGCCCCGAGGATTTCGTCTTTGAAGGTTTCAACGGCGTGAAATGCGTGGAGGCGGGTGGACCGCCAGCGGGCACCGGGTGTGGCGGCTATGTCGTCGGCCAGACGGTGAAACTGCTCAAGCAGCACCATTTGCTTGAGGATACCGATGTGGTCATCTTCGACGTGCTGGGCGATGTGGTGTGTGGCGGTTTTGCGGCTCCCTTGCAGCATGCGGACCGGGCGCTCATTGTCACGGCCAATGATTTCGACAGCATCTACGCGATGAACCGCATCATTGCCGCCGTGCAGGCCAAATCGGGCAACTACAAGGTGCGTCTTGCAGGCTGCGTGGCCAACCGCTCCAAGGATACGGATGAGGTGGACCGCTATTGCAAGACGGTTGGTTTCAACCGGATCGCGCATATGCCTGATCTGGACGCGATCCGCCGCTCGCGGCTGAAGAAAAAGACCCTCTTCGAGATGCCCGACGATCAGGAAGTGGTGGATGTGCGGAAGGAATACATCCGCCTGGCCGAGACGCTATGGAACGGCACTGAGCCGCTCGCCCCCGCATCGCTGCCGGATCGTGAAATCTTTGAGCTTCTCGGGTTCGATTGATGGACAAAAGCGCCACATATGACGCGACGCGGGACCGGGTTGAGCATTACTTCGACCGCTCAGCCACCAAGGTCTGGGAGCGTCTGACATCGGACGCGCCTGTCTCGGGCGTGCGTGCCACGGTGCGCGCGGGCCGGGACCGGATGCGCGATCTTATGTTGGCGCAACTGCCCGCCGATCTGCGCGGTGCGCGGGTTCTTGATGCGGGCTGCGGTACGGGTGCCATGGCGGTCGAGCTTGCCACGCGCGGCGCCGATGTGGTGGCCGTCGATATCTCGCCTAAACTGATCAAAATCGCCGAGGCGCGCTGCCCTGATGATCTGCGGACGCAGATCACCTTTGCCTCCGGCGATATGCTGAGCCCGGAGCTTGGCCAGTTTGATCACGCGCTGGCGATGGACAGCATGATTTATTATGGCGCGGAGAGCGTGGCGCGGATGCTGGCGGGCGTGGGCCCTCGCATCACGACCTCGATGATCTTCACGCTGGCCCCCCGCACGCCCTTGCTGATGACGATGTGGCGCGTGGGCAAGATATTTCCCAGCTCGGACAGATCCCCTTCGATGATCCCCGAAAGCTGTGCACGGGTGTCCAGGGCTTTGAACGCCTTGGGGGCAGGCGGCACGCTGCGGGAGGTCGAGCGGGTTAATTCCGGCTTCTACATTTCTACCGCCCTGGAGTTTCGGCCATGAAAGATGAGCGCCATCCCCTAACCAAGTTCACGGAAAAGATGCTGCCCTTTGCGGATGCAGGCAGCGTTGGTCTGCCCATGTGGCAGCTGCTGCGCTTGGCGCTTTTCCAGATTTCGGTCGGGATGGCCGGTGTGCTGCTTCTTGGCACGCTGAACCGTGTGATGATCGTTGAGCTGAGCGTGCCTGCGATGATCGTGGCCACGTTTATCGCGATCCCGGTGCTTATCGCGCCGTTCCGCGCGCTTCTTGGCTTCCGCTCAGACACGCATCGCAGCGCCATTGGCTGGAAACGGGTGCCCTACCTTTGGTTCGGCACGCTGTGGCAGTTCGGCGGCCTTGCGATCATGCCGATGGGTCTGGTGCTTTTCACCGGGACCCAAGCGATGGACGCGCCATTTGCCGCCGAAGTGGGGGCAGGGCTCGCGTTTCTGCTGACCGGGCTTGGCATGCACATGACGCAGACTGCGGGGCTGGCCTTGGCCGCAGACCGCGCAACAGAGGAGGCACGCCCCCGCGTTGTGGCGCTGCTTTATGTGATGTTCCTCGTCGGTATGTTGATCTCGTCGATCATCATCGGGCTTTTGCTGCGTGATTTCAGCGAGCTGCGCCTGATCCAAGTGGTCCAGGGGGCGGCCGTCGTCACTGTTTTGCTGAACCTCGTGGCGCTCTGGAAGCAAGAAAAGATGGCGCCCATGACCCGCGAAGAGCGCGCCGCACCGCGCCCCTTGTTCCGCGATGCGTGGAATGATTTCACATCCGGGGGCGATGCCGGGCGACTTTTGGTTGTGGTCTTCATGGGCACGATGGCCTTCAACATGCAGGATGTGCTGCTGGAGCCTTATGGCGGCGAAATCCTTGGGCTGTCGGTGTCCTCGACCACGCTTTTGACGGCGATGTGGGCGATTGGCGCACTGGGGGGCTTTGCCCTTGCGGCGCGGTGGCTGGCGCAGGGGATCGACCCTTACCGCATGGCCGCGCGCGGCATTCTCATCGGGGTCTGCGCCTTTACGATGGTGATCTTCGCGGATCCGCTCGATTCAATCCCGCTTTTCTTTGCCGGTGCCTTTGCCATCGGCTTTGGTAGCGGTCTGTTTTCCGTGGCCACGCTGACGGCGGCCATGACGATGCCCACGGCCGGGCTTGCTGGCCGGGGACTAGCCCTTGGGGCCTGGGGTGGGGCGCAAGCCACTGCTGCGGGTCTCTCGATCGTGATCGGTGGCGTAATTCGCGACACGGTCTCAAACCTTTCCGCTTCGGGAGCGCTCGGCGATGCACTCAGCGATCCCGCGGTCGGTTACTCGGTGGTGTACCATATCGAGGTATACCTGCTTTTCTTCACCCTGATTGCTCTTGGCCCGCTTGTGCGTGTCCGGGCAATGGGAACCCGCAAGGCCAAGTTCGGCCTCGCGGACTTCCCCACCTGACCTACGGAGGACAATATCATGGTAGGCATGGAATTTTTCGGAGACTTCGACCTGGCGAGTGCATCGATCTGGCTCTTCTGGCTCTTTTTCGCACTGCTGATCTACTATCTGCAAACCGAGAATATGCGCGAAGGCTATCCGCTGGAAGATGATGATGGCAACGCGGCACCCAATCAGGGCCCGTTCCCCTTGCCCTCGGACAAGACATTCAAACTGCCACATGGCGCGGGTGAGTTGAGCTATCCTTCGGGCGCACGCGGCGACCGCGACGGTCTGGCGCTGGACCGCACGGCCAAATCCGCAGGCTCGCCCTACATTCCGACCGGCGATCCGATGGTTGACGGGGTTGGTCCTGCGTCTTGGGCACCGCGCCGCGATGTGCCAGAACTGGATGCGCATGGTCATGCCAAAATCAAGCCGATGTCGCTGCTGGAAGATTTCCGCATCAGCGCTGGCCGTGATCCACGCGGCAAGGTCGTGATGGCCGGTGATGGCGAGATCGTGGGCCGTGTGGTGGATATGTGGATCGACGTGCCTGAGCATATGGTGCGCTTCCTGACCATCGACCTGAACCCGGAAGGCTCGGGCGAGCAGCGCCTGATGCCAATCAACATGGTGCGGATCAAATCCGACCACGTCAAAGTGCGCTCGCTCTACGGGCACAATTTTGCAGGGATCCCCAAGGTGAAAGCCGCGGATCAGGTAACCCTGCTTGAAGAAGAGAAGATCATGGCCTGGTTCGCCGGGGGCACGCTTTATGCCCATGATCGCCGCGCAGATCCTGTGATCTGAGGCGGAATTAACCTAAACGCGTAAGGGGGAGACGACATGTCCCACGATGATTTCAAGTTCGAGCCGGTCCGAGGATTGCCAGAAGAATTGCCAGAGGGGGAACATATCCTCTGGCAGGGCAGCCCGAACGCCCTGCGACTGGCACGCGAGGCGCTTTGCCTGAACTGGGTTGCTGGATATTTCGTCCTTTTGGTGATCTGGCGGATCGGGGCCTCGTCGGCCACCTATCCCATGGCCGAGGCGATGAGCCACGGTATCCCCCTTGCGCTGGTAGGTCTTTTGGCCTGCGCGCTGATCTATGGGCTTGCCTATATGCAGGCCCGCGCGGCGGTCTACACGCTGACGAACAAACGGGTGGCCATGCGTATTGGTGCGGCCCTCACCATGACACTCAACCTTCCATATGTGGCCATCGGCACGGCCAAGCTGGAAGAGCGCGGCAAGAAAGGCTCCGGCACGATTGCTTTCGAGCTGATCGGGGACACGCGCTTTTCCTACATCCTGTGCTGGCCGCATGTGCGCCCATGGCATTTTGCCCGCACGCAGCCTGCGCTGCGCTGCATTGATGATGCGCCCGAAGTGGCGCGTATGTTCGCCGAGGCCGCTGATGCGCGCGTCTCGCGGCCCAAAGTAGAGCGGATCCCGGCCAATGTGGCCGCTAGCGCTCTGGCGGCGGAATAAGGAGAGCCAAAATGAC
Organism: uncultured Shimia sp.; assembly: GCA_937881735.1. GTDB lineage: Bacteria > Pseudomonadota > Alphaproteobacteria > Rhodobacterales > Rhodobacteraceae > Roseovarius. The sequence goes on along the minus strand of CALGEH010000071.1, from coordinate 1,430 downwards.
GACCAAGCCACAAACGCGTGAATTCGAAATGGTGCCAAGGTTCATGGTCCGGGCGATGTTTGGCCTGATCCTTGGAACATTGGCGCTGGTAAGTTATCAGGCGCTGAGTGATCGGAGCCATGCGGGCGTTCTGACCGTAGCGCCCGAAGCGGCCTCCAGCATGATCCGGATGGAGGGCACCCGCGAGGGCTCCGTCATCGTCTACAACGCGGCGGGGGATGTGATCGCCCGCTCCGGCGAGGATAAGCAAGGCTTCATCGGCGTGATCTGGCGGGTTCTGGCCCGCGAGCGTGCGCTGGCCGGTGTGCCTGACACACCCGGTGACACGCCCCCGGTGCGGGTTCTGCGCCGGACGAACGGAAATATCTCCGTTGAAGACACGGTAACTGATTGGTCCGTGGACTTAATCGGGTATGGTAAAGACAATATCGCCGCCTTCGCCAGGCTGGTCGACTAACCCATAAAAGGAGGGAACCTTATGGGATTGCTAATGAGAGAAACCGAGACCGCGCCCTGCACGGTCGAAATCAGCCACCGCTTCGAGGAGCTGTCGGCACATGTAAAATTTGAGAACGGCGCCGTGATTTATCCCGGTGACAGCGTTCAGGTCCATGGCGAAGAGATCATGGCCCCCTACGGCGAGGTCGTGCGCGAAAGCCGCATGGCGACCATCACCCGCGCCTCCAAGCTGGAGCGTTGGTGGACCCGCCAGACGGGCGATCTGGAGTTCATGGAACTCTGTGAATTTTCGTTCTCCGAGGAGATCCTGACATGAATGTTCAAAACCCTCACAGCTCCACCGCTGCCACGGCGGAAGAAGCCATCGCGCGCCAAGAGGCGCTGCCGCCGCTGACAAATGATGAGGCCACGGCCGTTGCGATGCAGAACACGCTGCTCACGCCGCGCTTCTACACTACCGATTTTGACGAGATGGACGCGATTGACGTAACCCCTGTGCGCGCGGATTGGGACCAGCTGATTGCGCAGATGAAGGCGGACCCCAACAAGGGCCACTTCAAGAAGAACGAAGATTGGGACGATGTCGATTGGGACGGCATGGAGCCGGGCCTGAAGGCGGAGTTCATCGACTTTCTGATCTCGTCGTGCACCGCCGAGTTCTCGGGCTGCGTTCTCTACAAGGAAATGAAGCGGCGCGGGTCCAACAAGGACATCACCGAGCTGTTCCAGCTGATGGCGCGCGACGAAGCACGACACGCAGGCTTTATCAACGATGCGCTGCGCGAGGCTGGCATCCGCGTGAACCTCGGCTTTCTGACACAGCAAAAGAAATACACCTATTTCCGCCCTAAGTTCATTTATTATGCTACATACCTTTCAGAAAAGATCGGCTACGCCCGCTACATCACGATATTCCGCCATTTGGAGGACCATCCCGATAAGCGGTTTCACCCCATTTTTAAATGGTTCCG
>CALGEH010000070.1 GCA_937881735.1 uncultured Shimia sp. | reverse complement strand
GCCAGGGGGCAGCGGATGTGGAATCGACCCCGTCATCTGCGCCACGCGCTTATCCCCGGTATAAAGCGCAATAAGCCCCGCATCCGACGCCCGCAGCGGGCGCAAATCAAAGCGCTCAGCGGTTATAACCGGTTGGCCAAGCGTCATGTCTGGGCTGGTATCTGGCATCATGCCCCAAGGGCCTCCTGCCCGGAAAATAGGAAAAAGGGGGACCGGCCCGCGCCGATCCCCCTTTGAATTCTCGACTGAACCCTTCGGTCGGCTTACTCAGCGGCCTCCGCCACCGGCAGGACCGAAATAAAGGTGCGGCCTTTCATACCCTTGTGGAACTTCACATTGCCTTCAACGGTCGCGAAGATCGTGTGATCGCGGCCAAGGCCCACGCCCTCGCCCGGCCACATTTTCGTGCCGCGCTGACGTATGATGATGTTGCCGGGGATAACGGCTTCGCCGCCATATTTCTTCACGCCAAGGCGACGACCAGCTGAGTCGCGCCCGTTACGGGATGAGCCGCCTGCTTTTTTATGTGCCATCTGGTCTCTCCTTAGCTAAGTTTCTTGGCTTGGTCGATCCAGCCTTCGCGATCGATCCGGCCCTTGAAGGACAGTTTCTCGTCCATCGCCGCCACGTCCTCGGGGGACCATGCCGCGATTTGCGCGAATGTTGTCACGCCATTCTCATGCAGCTTCTTCTCCAGCGCGGGTCCGACGCCCGACAGCTGTTTCAGATCGTCGCCGCCGGCGGCTTTCGTGGCTTTCGCGGCTTTGGGCGCTGCTGCCTCAGTTTTCTTCTCGGCCTTGGGGGCTGCTTTTGCCGCCTTGGGGGCCGCAGCCGAAAGGGCCGCTCCAGAAACAGAACCTGCACCCATCGCCGCTTTTACGCCGGACTTGTCCGCGCCCTTTGCGAGGATCTCAGTGATCCGCAGCAGCGTCAGCTGTTGGCGGTGCCCCTTGGTGCGCTGGCTGCCATGCTTACGGCGACGCTTGACGAAGTGGATGACTTTGTCACCCTTGACCTGATCGATGACCTCGGCCTGCACGGCCGCACCATCCACCATCGGCGCACCGATCACCGGCGTATCACCGCCCAGCATCAGCACGTCGTTGAATTGAATTGTCTCACCGGCATCCGCCGCCAGCTTTTCGACACGCAGCAAATCGCCAGATTTGACTTTGTACTGCTTGCCACCGGTTTTCATAACCGCGAACATCTGCTTTTCCTTCGCATTTTCGCGTTCTGTGGCCCCCTTGCGGGTGTTGTCGGAGCCATGCTCCACCTCGAACAGCGCGCCATTACAGCGTCATATATAAATGCCCGGCACGGGACCGCCCCGGCAAGGTTGCGGGCTTATCGGTCGGCGCCGCGCCCAAGTCAAGGGAGTAGCGGTCAGTTTCAGCGCAAATTTCGCCGCTTTTTCCGGCTAGAGCGGCGCGCTCATCATCCGCTCGGCCACGGCCCGCCCCAGAAGATAGGATAGCTCCTCGTACATCCGGTTGAACCCGCCGAAAAGGGCCGCATTAAGCGCCCGCCCCTCCACGCTGCGATAGAGCGCTCCGTAAGCCTCCAGATCCTCCGCGCTCAAGGGTTGATACGCGATCAGCAAAAAGCTCCGAAGCCAGTCTTCGGTCTCCGTGCGCACCGCGCCCTCCTGTGCCCAGACATCAGCGAGGATATCCGCCTCGCCAAGCTCAGACGCGCCGCCATCCATGAGACCGCGATAGAACATGAGGTTGGAATTGAGTGAGCCCATGACGTTTCGCTCGATGAGGTCGCTGTCAGCGATCAGGACTTCGATCTGATCCAGAATAGGCAGCTTCTGCCCTTCGGCCTGCCCCAGCGCCACTTGCGCCGCCTCCTCCATCCCGTCCTGCATAAAGCCCCGCCGCGCCGCAAGTTCCAGCGCGATGATCCGCGCACCAACATCCGATGCGAAAAACGCCGTGAGCGGCGCGATCTCCACGCCCTCCATCCGCGCGCCAAGCTCGGCGCGCACCAGCGCCCCCATACGGTCGCGGTCATAAATCCGGGCCACGGTGTCGTTCCAGCTGTCCAAATCCGCATCAGGTGCAAAATCACGCAACACCTGCGCGCCATAGCGCAGCCCCTCGGCCTCCATGATCGCCACCGTTTGCTCCAGATCAAGCGCCTCCAGAAGTGCGTCGATCTGCGCCACGCGTTCTTCCGCGGCTTGCGCCGGACCCGTCAGCCAGAGGCCGAATGCCAGCGCCAATGCGGGTAAAAAGCGCGCGATCATAGCGGCTGCCCCTGCTCGATCATCGCCATGCGCAGCGCCAGCGCCTCAAAGCGGTTCGCCATAATTTCAAACTGGATAGCGTTCATAAGCTCATAGACCTGCTTCATCTGCGCGGCCTCAAGCGCCACCGTATAGGCCTCCAGATCCGCGTCTGAGATCGAGGCATAGGTCAGCGCCGCCGTGTGCTGCCCCATCCGCACCAGATCGGCGTCCAGCGCCGCGTCCCCCTCGGCGAGAATCGCGCGCAGCGTGGCCTCGTCGATATCATACTCGACCACCCCCGCCGCCAAGGCCGCCATCAAAAACCGCACCTGCACTTCGCGGATCGCCCGGATCGAGCCTTCGGTGCCACCCACCGCCTGCATCAACCTGTCCAATATCGCCTGCCGCTCGCGACTTGCCACCTCCCACGCGATGGCCCCATCCGCCTCGATCACAGCGGTGTCCTCGCGCATATGTGCGACGTTCTCGACCTCCACGAGGCGCTGCCCAAGATCGGACGCATAAAACCCCGCCGCATGGCCCAACAGCTCGTCCGAGAGGGTGTTTTCTAGAATATCGAGCGCCAGATCCTTCACGCCCTGTGCCGCAAAGACATCATCGACCACATCGCGCCACTGCCCGCCAAAATCACCGGCATCCATGCCCAGCATCGCCGGCGCATCTGCCGCACTCAGCGACATGCTCTCCAACGCCACATCGAATCCCGTGATGTCGAGAAATGCCCTCAGCTTGCCACGCTCCGCCGCCGCGACGGGCAGCGCCAACGCCAACATCAACGCACACAGCCCCATCGCCGCACCCGCCGTCTGCGCCCAACCCCGCCTCATGCTTATCTGACCCATGCCACCTCACATTGCATTGCGCACAGACCCAATTTCCGCGCGCTCCCCCAACCTGCGGGAAATTCTAAAGCCAAACAATGCAAAACCCCTTGCCTGCCCCCCCAAAGGCAACTAAACGCCTGCCACTGACCCCCGCGGAGAGGTGCCGGAGTGGTCGAACGGGGCGGTCTCGAAAACCGTTGAGGGTGCAAGCCTTCCCAGGGTTCGAATCCCTGTCTCTCCGCCAATAGGCTATACCTCCCTTTTTCCTTTATTGGTTGGTAC
>CALGEH010000069.1 GCA_937881735.1 uncultured Shimia sp. | reverse complement strand
CTCGGGCCTCGATGTGCGCATTACCACCCGCACGAGCGAGGAGGACCCGTTCAACTGCCTTTACTCCACCGTGCATGAGGTGGGTCATGCCTGCTACGAGCAATCTATCGACGACGCCTATCTGCTGACCCCGCTGGGCACAGGCGTGTCCATGGGCGTGCATGAAAGCCAGAGCCGGATCTACGAGAACCAGCTGGGCCGCAGCCGGGCGTTCACCGGCTGGCTTTATGGCGAGATGCGAGATGCGTTCGGTGATTTTGGGATTGCGGATGAGGGCGCGTTTTACCATGCGGTCAATGCGCTCCACCGCGGGTTTATCCGGACCGAGGCGGACGAGGTGCAATATAACCTGCACATCCTCATGCGCTTTGATCTGGAACGGGCGTTGATCTCGGGCGATCTTGCGCCCGCCGATCTGGAGGAGGCGTGGAATACCCGGTTTGAGGCTGATTTCGGTTATGCGGTGGACAAGCCCTCCAATGGGTTCTTGCAGGATGTGCATTGGTCGGTGGGGCTGTTCGGGTATTTCCCGACCTACAGTTTGGGCAATCTCTACGCGGGCTGCCTGCACCAAGCCTTGCGCGAGGCGGTGCCGTCCTTGGATGATTATCTGGCTCAAGGGGAGCTTGTGCCCGCCACCGATTGGCTGCGCGCAAACGTGCAGCAGCATGGCGGTCTTTATGAGCCACGCGCGCTGATTACGCGCGCTTGCGGGTTTGAGCCGAGCGAGGCGCCGCTGATGGCGTATCTGAAGGAAAAGTTCGAGGATATAACGGCTTAGACGGTGAACCTGAGGCGGCCCGGCGCAGGGCCGCCTCGCATTATTCCTCGGTCGTCTCGGCAGCCTCGTCCGCGTCACCCTGATCGGCGATCCAGGCCACACTGACGACAACCTCGTTCTTGCCAGTATCGAACACCTTCACGCCGCCCGCGCTGCGCGAGCGGAAGGAAATCCCCTCGACAGGCACGCGGATCGACTGGCCCTTGGATGTGGCCAGCATGATCTGGTCCTCGATATCGATGGGGAAGGACGCGACCAAATCACCGCCGCGCATCGCCTTGTCCATTGCCTGCACGCCCATGCCGCCACGGCCCCGAACGGGGTAATCATGGCTGGAACTGAGCTTGCCCGCGCCACCCGCACTGATCGTCAGGATCAGGTTCTCGGCGGCAGACATCTCGGCGTAGCGATCCGGGCTTATTGTGGCATTTTCATCTGTTTCCTCGTCACTTGTCGCTTCATCTTCAACCATCCCGGCCACGGCACGGCGCATCTTGAGATAGGCCGCACGCTCATCCGCGGAGGCGTCGAAATGTCGGATGACAGACATGGATACAACCGTGTCTTTCCCGCTCAGCTTGATGCCCCGCACCCCTGTGGAGGCGCGGCTCTGGAAGACGCGCACTTCGGTGGAGGGAAAGCGGATGGCGCGGCCCGACGAGGTCACCAGCATCACGTCATCCTCTTCCGAGCAGATGCGCGCATTGACCAGCGTGGCGTCGGCCATGTCGTCCTCGAACTTCATGGCGATCTTGCCGTTGCGCATCACATTCGTGAAGTCCGACAGTGCGTTACGCCGCACAGTTCCCTTCGATGTGGCGAAGACGATCTGTAGATCGCCCCACTCATCCTCGGGCCGGTCCACTGGCATGATCGCCGCGATGGACACGCCGGGCGGGATCGGCAGGATGTTGACGATCGCCTTGCCCTTGGAGGTGCGTCCGCCTTGGGGCAGGCGCCATGTCTTGAGCTTGTAGACCATGCCATCGGTGGTGAAGAACAAAAGCTGCGTGTGCGTGTTGGCGACGAAAAGCGTGGTGACCACATCCTCTTCCTTGGTCGCCATGCCACCCACGCCCTTGCCGCCGCGCTTCTGGGCGCGGAAATCGGCCAAGGCTGTGCGTTTGATATAGCCGCCGGAGGTCACGGTCACGACCATGTCCTCGCGCTCAATCAGGTCCTCGTCCTCCATATCGCCGGACCAGTCGACGATCTCGGTGCGACGGGGGACGGCGAATTGCTCGCGCACCTCGCTGAGCTCATCCGAGATGATGCTCATGATCCGCTCGCGTGATGCGAGAATAGCGAGGTATTCCTTGATCTTACCGGCCAGCTCTTTCAGCTCGTCGGTTACCTCGGTCACGCCAATCTGCGTGAGGCGTTGCAGGCGCAGATCAAGGATCGCGCGGGCTTGGGTCTCGCTCAGGTTATACGTCCCGTCCTCGTTGGCGCGGTGCGTGGGATCATCAATGAGCGCGATATACTCAAGGATATCGCCCGCAGGCCAGCGGCGCGTCATCAGCTTCATTCGCGCCTCGGCGGCATCGGCGGAGGAGCGGATGGTGGCGACAATCTCGTCCACGTTGCTGACGGCGACGGCGAGGCCGCAAAGCACGTGGCTGCGTTCGCGTGCGCGGCGAAGCTCATAGGCGGTGCGGCGGGCGACGACCTCTTCGCGGAAGGCGATGAAGGAGGTGAGGAACCGCCGCAGCGTCAGTTGCTCGGGGCGGCCCCCATTGAGGGCGAGCATATTGCAGCCGAAATAGGTCTGCATCGGGGTGAAGCGGAAAAGCTGGTTCAGCACGACTTCTGCGGTGGCATCGCGCTTGAGCTCCACCACCACGCGCACGCCGTTGCGGTCGCTTTCGTCCTGCACATGGGAAATGCCTTCGATCCGCTTGTCGCGGGCTGCCTCGGCGATCCGTTCGATCATCGTAGCCTTGTTCACCTGATAGGGAATCTCTTCGATAATAATGGCATAGCGGTCTTTGCGGATCTCTTCCATCCGGGTGCGTGCCCGCACGATCACGCTGCCGCGCCCTTCAAGATAGGCTTTGCGCGCGCCGGTCCGGCCCAGCATGATGCCGCCCGTGGGAAAGTCGGGTCCGGGCACGTATTCGATCAGGTCCTCGGAGGTGAGGTCCGGGTTCTCGATCAGCGCCAGCGTGGCGTCCACGACTTCGCCCAGGTTATGGGGCGGAATGTTCGTCGCCATGCCCACGGCGATGCCGCCTGCGCCATTGACCAGCATGTTGGGAAAGCGGGCGGGCAGAACGGTCGGCTCGCGGTCTTTGCCATCGTAATTGTCTTGGAAATCAACGGTGTCCTTGTCGATATCAGCCAGAAGATAGGCCGCGGGCTTGTCCATGCGGACTTCCGTATAGCGCATCGCGGCGGGATTATCGCCGTCCATGGAGCCAAAATTGCCTTGCCCGTCGAGCAGGGGCAGCGACATGGAGAAATCCTGCGCCATCCGCACCAATGCGTCATAGATCGCGCTGTCGCCATGCGGGTGGTATTTGCCCATCACATCGCCCACGGCGCGCGCGGATTTGCGGTAGGGCTTGTCGTGGCTGTTTCCGGCCTCGTGCATCGCGTAAAGGATGCGCCGGTGCACGGGTTTCAGCCCGTCGCGCAGGTCGGGAATTGCGCGGCTCACGATCACCGACATCGCATAATCGAGATAGGAGGTTTTCATCTCCTCCTCGATCGAGATGCGCGGCCCTGTATAGGGCGGCTTCTCGGGCGCGTTTTCGTCCATGTTCTCAGGGGGTTGGGGCGTATCGCTCAACGTGCACCTGCCTTGCTTGCCATGCTCAATATCTTGTGTGAAAGACTATATCAGAGGGCGGATATAGGGTGCAAT
>CALGEH010000068.1 GCA_937881735.1 uncultured Shimia sp. | reverse complement strand
AGTCAATTTCATCAGGGAACTCGAAGAGGTAGTGCCGTTCTTTTACCGCGAGATTGGCCAGAATCTGCAAGAGTGGCGTAAGCTAGCTCCCAAGATCAAGGAAGATCGAACCACAGCAGAGGACGTTTCAATCGATGCGCTGCAAGACGACGCGGAAGCAGATCGGGCGGAGTAGCCTTCAACAATGTTCCAAAGCATGCTCCGCCTCCGCAAATCCCCCCTCAGCTCTCGCTCAGCGCGACCTTCATGTCCTTGACCATGTAGATCACCTCGCCATCCGCCTCGACGATGCCGTCCGCCACGCCCATGGTCAGGCGGCGGGTCTGGATCGCCTTCGTGAAGTCGATCTTGTAGGTCAGCATCTTGCGGTCAGGGCGCACCATGCCGGTCAGCTTCACCTCGCCCACGCCCAGCGCATAGCCCCGCCCCTGCCAGCCGCGCCAGCCGAGGTTGAAACCCGTCAGTTGCCACAGACCATCAAGACCGAGGCAGCCGGGCATGATCGGGTTGCCGGGAAAGTGGCACTCGAAGAACCACAGCGACGGATCGATATCGAACTCGGCCAGAACATGGCCTTTGCCATGCGCGCCACCATCGCCGGAAATCTCGGTTATACGGTCCATCATCAGCATGGGCGGCTCGGGCAATTGCGCGTTGCCGGGGCCGAAAAGCTCGCCGCGTGCGCATTTCAGCAGGTCTTCTTTTCCGAAAGAGGTCGGGTATTCGGACATGGAGGAGGCCTTTCAGGTGGTGTCGTGCATTACTCTCACCCCTCTAGCACCCGGTCCCGCGCAGGAGCAAGCCCGCCGGCGTGTGCAGAGGTCCAGCAGAGGCCCATCCGTGGTCTGACCACGCCACAGTGTGATCTTTGCGAATTTTATTTGAAATCCACCCCCTACCCGCCCTATATCTATTGCATGGAAGACATCATTCAAAACACCAGCACAAACCACAGCCCCACCCCAGCAGAGCGCGGAACCGCGTGGCTGACCGGGGCTGGGTTGCGCCCCACACGTCAGCGCATGGCATTGGCCGCCCTTCTCATTGGTGATGGGCAGCACCGTCACGTCACGGCAGAGAGCCTTTTTGGCTCCGTGCAGACCGAGGGTGAAAGCGTCTCGTTGGCCACTGTCTACAACACATTGCGCGCGTTTTGCGATGCAGGGTTGATGCAGGAAGTTCTCGTGGATGGTGCCAAGAGCTATTTCGACACCAACACGCATGATCACCCCCATTTCTTCTGGGAGGATGAGAACAGGCTGACCGATGCACCCGCCGATCAGCTTGAGATCACGCGCCTGCCCGATGCGCCCGAGGGTGCCGAGATTGCCTCGGTCGATGTTGTGATCCGCCTGCGCCGCCGCAGTTGATGCGCGCGGCGAGCTACGTGCGCTTTGGCGCGGCCTCTGACGTTTTAGACATTACCGAGATCGAGACTCCGGAGCCCGGCCCGGGCGAGGTGCGCGTGCGGCTGGCCTACAGCGGCGTGAACCCTTCGGATGCCAAGGCCCGCGCGGGTGCGCGCCCCGGCGTGACCAAGCCCGCCTTCCCCCGCATTATCCCCCATTCCGACGGCGCAGGCGAGATCGACGCCGTGGGTGCGGGCGTGGACACATCCCGCATCGGTGCCCGCGTATGGATCTGGAACGGGCAGTGGCAACGCGCCTTTGGCACGGCAGCCGAGTATATTTGCCTGCCCAGCGCCCAAGCCGTGGACCTACCGTCAGGTGTTGCCTTGGAAACCGGGGCCACTTTGGGCATTCCCGGCCTCACGGCGGCGCAGGTGGTCTTTGGCGGGGGCGATGTTGCTGGCAAAACCCTGCTGGTATCCGGCGGCGCGGGCGCGGTGGGGCACAACGCGGTGCAGCTGGCCAAGTGGGGCGGGGCGAAGGTCATCGCAGCGGCGCGGGGTGCGGGGCTCGCCCGAGCGCGCGATGCCGGTGCCGATGCAGCGCTCGACTACACCAGCCCGGATCTGGCCGCTGAAATCGTTGACGCCTCGGGCGGCGGGATCGACCGCGCTATTGAGGTCGAGTTTGGCGCGAACATATCACTCCTCGCGGAGGTAATGCGCCCCTTGGGGACGATTGCCGCCTATGGCTCGGGCGCGGAGATGACACCCACGCTCCCGTTTGGCCCGTTTCTTTTCAAAGCGCTCAAGATCGACATCACGCTGATTTATCTCCTGCCCGAAGCAGAACGCGCGGCAGTCATAGCCCGACTGCACAGCGCGCTCGCCCAAGATGCGCTTCGCCCCGCGATCCAAGCGGTGATGCCGCTTGATAAATGCGCCGAGGCCCATGATGCGGTGATGACGCCGGGACGATCCGGCGCCATCTTGCTCGATATGGCTTAGCCGATCGCCACGATCTCGATTGCAAATGTCAGGTCCTTGCCCGCCAGCGCGTGATTGGCGTCGAGCGTCACTTGCGTCTCAGTCACGTCCACGACCGTCACAGGCATCACCTGCCCCTCTTGCGTCTGCATCTGAAGCATCGTGCCGGGGTCGAGTGGAATGTCGTCCGGGATGCCCTCGCGCGGCACCACTTGCAGCGCCTCGGGGTTGGAGGGGCCGTAGGCCTCATCGCAAGGCACCTCGACCACTTTCTTGTCGCCAAGGCTCATACCCGGCAGAGCCTTGTCCAGCCCTGGAATAATCTGGCCCGAGCCTACCTCGAACTTCAAGGGATCGCGCCCTTCGCTGCTGTCGAAAACGGTCCCGTCCTCCAGCGTTCCTTTGTAATGAATTTGCACAGTATCGCCGGGTTTCACCTCGGACATGGTCGCTCCAGTTCTGATTGGGGGATGGGTTGCAAGGCCGCGCCGCGCGCGGGTGCTTGGATTCGGCTCACGCTAGCAAGTGGGCGCGCGGGATGCAAACCGGCCCTTCCATCGCCCCGCGCGCCGTGCAACTCTGCGCTGGAAACACCCCCAGGATTGCGCCACGAGGGAAGGCCCACATGCCCATCACCACCTGCATTTTTGACGCCTATGGCACGCTTTTTGATGTGGCCGCCGCCGCCCGAACTGCCGCAGCCGAGCCGGGGCGTGAGGCGCTCGCTGCAAAATGGCCCGCCATTGCCGAGCATTGGCGGCTGAAACAGCTGCAATATTCATGGCTGCGTGCGATCACGGGGGAGTATTGCCAGTTCTGGCAGGTCACGGAAGAGGCGCTCGACTGGGCTCTGGAGGCCGAAGGGCTGGACGGGGACGCCGATCTGCGCGATCGGCTTTTGCAATTATACTGGGAGCTGGAGGCCTACCCCGAGGCCCCGGCCATGCTCGCCACCCTCCGCGACGCAGGCCTAAACACCGCGATCTTGTCCAACGGCTCGCCCGCCATGCTGGGGGCTGCGGTCCATTCGGCAAAGCTGGGCGATCTTCTGGATGGCACCTTGTCGGTGGAGGCGGTGCGCATCTTCAAGCCCGCAGCCTGCGTCTATGACATGGTCGGCACACGCTTTGGCTGCGCGCGCGAGGAGGTGCTTTTTGTCTCCGCCAATGGCTGGGACGCGGCGGCAGCGGCGAGCTATGGCTTTCACGTCGCATGGGTCAACCGCAAGGGCGAGCCTATGGACCGCCTGCCCGCCCGCCCCGGCCATGTGATGCCGGACCTCAACGGCATTCCTGCCCTCGCGGGGGCCCTTTGATGGCAAGGTTCACCACCTCCGACGGGCTGCGCCTGCATTTCACCGACGAGGGCGCGGGTGATCCAATTTTGTGCCTTGCGGGCCTCACGCGCAACGCCACGGATTTCAAATTCGTGCTGCCGTTTCTTGCCCAGCACCGCGTCATCCGCATGGATTATCGTGGGCGGGGTCTGTCGGACTATGCCAACGATTTCATGACCTATTCCATCCCGCAGGAGGCCGCGGATGCACTGGCCCTCATGGATCATCTTGGGCTCGAGCGCGCCACGATCCTCGGCACGTCGCGCGGCGGTCTTATCGCCATGGTGCTGGCCGCGACGGTGCCCGAGCGGCTGTCCGGTGCGATCCTCAACGATATCGGGCCGGAGATATCGCCCGAGGGGATGGAGCGGATCATGGATTATCTGGGCACGCGGCCCCGGTTTGCGGATTACGATGCCGCAGCCAAGGGGCTGAGTGCTGCCTATGCCACGCAGTTTCCCGGCGTGCCCGACACACGCTGGCGCGTGCAGGCCGAGATGATGTGGGCCGAGGCCGACGATGGCCTCGACCTGCGCTATGATCCGCGCCTGCGCAACGCAATGCTTGCGCAGCGCGATGCGGGGCCCGCGCCCGATCTCTGGCCGCTTTTTGATGCGCTGGCGGCGAGGCCTCTGACCGTGATCCGGGGGGCAAACTCGGACCTGCTAACGACAGAAACCCTCGCCAAAATGCACGCCCGCGCACCCAACATGCGCAGTGCCACCGTGCCAAATCGCGGCCATGTCCCGTTTCTGGACGAGGCCGAGGCGCTGGCGGCGATCCACGCACACTTGAGGGATTTCGCATGAACATCGACAGAATCCGCGCCGCCGCCGTCCGCCTTGAAGGCCACGCGCGCCAAACGCCGCTCCTCGGCTCTCCCTTTCTGGACGAGATCGCGGGGCGGCGCGTGTTGGTGAAGGCGGAATGCCTGCAACATACCGGCAGCTTTAAATATCGCGGCGGGCGGGCGGCCGTCTCGGCCCTTCCCTCAGAAGTTCGCACGCGCGGTGTTCTGGCCTTTTCCTCCGGCAACCATGCACAGGGTGTGGCGCTGGCCGCGCGCGAAATGGGCGTGCCATGCGTGATCATCATGCCCGAGGACGCCCCCACCCTCAAAATCGCCAACACGCGCGCGTTGGGGGCCGAGGTGATCCTTTATGATCGTGCGGGGGGCGAAAGCCGCGAGGCCTTGGGCGAGGCCATCCGCACCGAGCGCGGCATGACCCTGATCAAACCCTATGACGACCCCGAGGTGATCGCGGGCCAAGGCACAACCGGCCTTGAAATCGCCGCCCAAGCCGCGGCGTTGGGCGTCCGCGCAGCCGAGGTGCTGGTGTGCTGCGGCGGCGGGGGCCTCACGTCGGGCATCGCCATGGCG
>CALGEH010000067.1 GCA_937881735.1 uncultured Shimia sp. | reverse complement strand
CCATAACATTCACCTATGAGACGACAGAAAAGGGCGTGCGTCGCGTTTTGCAAAGCGCGCGCGCGTGCCTCACAACGATGGGACTTGATGAGGATTTCTGTGGCACGGCTGAAATCGTTCTTGCCGAGGCGCTAAACAACGTAGCTGAACACGCCTATCCGGGCGAGGCGCACGGCATGGCGCGGCTCAGGCTCCGCCTCACGCCTGACGGCTGCGATTTTGACCTGACGGACCAGGGAAAACCGATGCCGGGTTTAATCCTACCTGTGGGGCAATTACCCCCCTTGGCCGGCCCGCGACCGGAATTGCCAGAAGGCGGGTTCGGCTGGTTTTTGATCCGCGCCCTTTCGGATCGTCTGACCTACACGCGTAAGAATGGCACAAATCATGTGCATCTACGCCTTCCTTTTACGCATGGCGGATAGCGGACCAGACGCCACTCGGCTCTAGACAACCGATGGATTGCCAATCCATCGGCTTGCACAGCGCAAAAATCCACTTGGACAGGTCCAAAAAACCAAAATGCCCCAAACTTGCCCAAGTCTGATCGCATTGCCGCCCGAGTGCATGGTCATACCCGGTCTTGTAGCTGCATACGGCTTCCCTCGGCGCCGCGTTTAACAGCCCCCACCCAGTGCGCGGCGTCGAGGTCTATCTTTCCACCAACATTATTGGCAATCCCGGCACGCTGGCTTAGGACATTCCTACACTCTTGTTTAGGAGCCCAGCAAATGCGCGATTTCCAACTCCCCGGCCGTTCACCCGTTTACGCCAGCAATGGCATGTGCGCCACATCACACCCTCTGGCCGCAGGGGCCGCGGTGGATATCCTGTCGCGTGGCGGCACAGCGATGGACGCGGCGATTGCAGGGGCAATCCTTTTGGGGATTTGTGAGCCACAAATGACCGGGATTGGCGGCGATTGCTTTGTCCTCGTCCGCCGACCAGGCGACAGCGTGATAGAGGCATTCAACGGATCGGGTGCCGCCCCCGCCGCCGCCAGCGCCGCCGCCTTGCGCGCACGCGGCGAGACCAACGTGCCCGTCTATAGCGCCGATGCGGTGACAATCCCCGGCGCAATCGACGCGTTTTGCCAACTGAGTGAGAGCCATGGCCGCCTTGGCCTCGACGCAGTCCTCGCCCCCGCGATCCATTACGCAGAGGCTGGCGTGCCCGTCGCCCCACGCGTGGCGCGCGATTGGATCAGTGATGCGGAAATCCTCAAAGATCACGCACGTAACCACTTCCTCCCGTGGGGCACACCACCCGCACCCGGCACCCTTTTCCGCGCGCCGGGACAGGCTGCGGTTTTGCGCCGGGTCGCGGCGCAGGGGCGTGATGCGTTCTACACAGGCGAAGTGGCCGAAGATATGCTCGCTGCCCTCAGTGAGGCAGGCGGCGTCCACACGGCCGATGATTTCGCCCAACAGACAGGCATGCCCAGCGCACCCGTCAATGGCGGCTACAAAGGCCAGACCCTGACCGAGCACGGCGCGAACGGGCAAGGGGCCACCGCGATCTTGATGCTCAACATGCTCAAGGAGTTTGACCTTGCGGCCATGGACCCGTGGAGTGCTGCGCGCGTGCATATCGAGGCTGAAGCGACCAAACTGGCCTATGACGCGCGCAACCGGATCATCGGCGATCCTGATCACACCGCGCGGATGGAATTCATGCTGAGCGAAGAGAGCGCGCGCCGCCTTGCAGCCCTTATCAACCCCAAACGCGCGATGGACGCCCCCGCCCCACTGACCGAGGCAATCCACAAAGACACCGTTTATATTACCTGCGTTGACCGCGACGGGATGGCCGTGTCGCTGATTTATTCGATCTTTCATGGGTTCGGATCGGGCATCGCCTCGGAGAAGTTCGGCATCTTGCTGCAAAACCGTGGCGCAGGCTTCACGCTGGAAGAGGGTCATCCCAATGAATTGCAAGGCGGACGGAGGCCCATGCACACGATCATTCCCGGCATGCTGGAGGGTGGCGGGAGCATCGTGCCCTTCGGCGTTATGGGCGGTGGCTATCAGCCTGCAGGACATGCACGCTTCGTGACCAACCTGATGGATTTCGGACAGGATCCGCAAAGCGCCATCGACGGGCCGCGCAGCTTTGCCGAGAGGGGACAGTTGAAGGTCGAGCGGGGCTATCCGGATACCGTGCGCGCGAAACTTTCCGAGATGGGCCACGATGTGGTCATCCCGGACGAGCCGCTTGGCGGAGCGCAGGCGATCGTGATCCGGCCCGACGGGGTGCTGGAAGGCGCGTCTGATCCACGCAAGGATGGCTGCGCTCTGGGGTATTGACCCGCGCAAATCAGGAAAACGCCGCCCATGAGGCGGCGGATTTCAGTTCAGCTGAAAATGCAACGGGTAGAGCCCGTCCTCGAAAGGTCCAAAGAGATCCGGGATATCCGGATGCTCGACCGGCTGACCGGAATAGTCAGCCACAAGATTCTGCTCCGAGACGTAAGCCACATAATAGCTCTGATCATTCTCTGCCAACAGGTGATAAAAGGGCTGATCCTTGACCGGACGGCTGTCCTCGGGAATCGAGGCATACCACTCATCAGTGTTGGCAAATTCTGGGTCCACATCAAAAACCACACCACGAAACGGGTGCTTCTTGTGCTTGACCACTTGGCCGAGGTGATATTTTGCGCGCGTCTTAATCATGTCATTGCAGCCCCTGAACTCCGACTTTAAAGGTTTCAAGTGGGATTTGTCCAACCCTGATAGCGCAATAGGCGGGAAACAGTCTGTGAACCTCGCAATAACAGTTCTTGAGATCACCGCCCCTGTCTTCATGCTCGCCGCCGTCGGGTTTGTCTGGGTGAAACTGGGGTTTGAGTACTCCGTGGCGTTCGTGACACGGATCGCGATGACGCTTTCGGTGCCCTGCCTGATCTTCGTGGCGCTAATGCAGGCCGATATCGCGCCCGAAGCGCTGACGGCGCTGTCGCTGGCCTCGGTCGCGGCCTACGGCGCGGTCACGGTCGTAATGCTCGCGCTGGTTTGGGCGCTGGGGCTGGAGCGGCGGACCTATGCTGCGCCGCTGATCTTCAGCAACACAGGCAATCTAGGCCTCCCGCTGGCGCTTTTCGCGTTTGGCGATATCGGGCTCAGCTATGCTGTGGTGGTATTTGCGATAATGGCGATATGGTCGTTCACCTTTGGGATCTGGTTGGTGTCTGGGGGTGGCTCCATTCTCAAAGTGCTGAAGGAACCGTTGGTCGCGGGCACGCTTTTGGGTGGGCTGTTCCTCTGGCAGGGCTGGGAGACGCCACTGTTCTTGACGAATGCGCTCGACCTGATCGGGCAAATGGCTATCCCGATGATGCTGATCACGCTTGGCGTGGCCGTGGCGCGTCTGGCGCCGGGGCGGCTGTGGCTGGCCGTGGGCCTGTCGGCCATAAAGGCCGCTCTTTGCGTGGGGCTTGCGTGGGGTGCGGGGCTCTGGTTCGATCTCGATCCGGTGGCGCATGCTGTGCTCGTGCTGCAAATCGCGACCCCTGTGGCCGTCACCTCCTATCTTCTGTCCGAGAAATACGGCGGCGATTCGGATGCGGTGGCCGGGCTTGTTGTCGTCTCGACCCTGATGTCGGTGCTCTTGCTGCCTGCGCTTTTGGCGGTCCTTCTCTGACGCCCAAATTTCGGGATTCCCCCATGAGTGCGAATCCGCTAATATGGGGAAAAAAAGAAGAGTGAGAGGCAGATGAGCAGAAAGCTTCGCGCAGCGATCCTATTGGTGTTGATGGCCGCTTGCGGCCGCACCGGCGGTTATGGCACCGCCCCCAACAATTTGGATGACGCTTGCGCCATATTGAACGAACGGCCCGGATATTCCCGCGCCTTCCGTGCCGCAGAGCGGCGATGGGGCGTGCCTGTGCACGTTCAGATGGCCACAATTTACCAAGAGAGTAAGTTCGTCTCCGACGCGCGCACGCCCTTCCGCTACACGCTGGGCGTGATCCCGATGGGGCGGCAAAGCTCAGCCTTCGGGTATTCCCAAGCGCTGGACGGGACGTGGGATGAGTATGTTCAGGAGACGAACAGCTTCCGCGCCCGGCGCGACAATATCGGTGACGCAGTGGATTTCATGGGCTGGTACATGAGCAAAAGCCGTGATCAGCTTGGAATCCCGCTGAACGATGCGCGTAATCAGTATCTTGCCTATCACGAGGGCCGCACAGGCTTCTCGCGCGGGAGCTACAACAGCAAGGCGTGGCTGGTGCGGGTCGCGGGGACGGTCGAGACGCGGGCGGCCAATTATCAGGCGCAACTGAGACGCTGCCGCCGGTGAGCCAAACGGGTCGACCGCGTTAACGGTCGATCCGCGTATCCTCAAGCCCCGGTATAACGAAATTATCGTCAGAAAGCCGCACACCGACCTCAAGATCCCCGAGGATCACGGTGGTGCGGCTGCCGCTGCCATCGTCGATCACCCATTGACGCAATTGCACCGGGTTGCCGGTAAACACCAGATCAATGCTGCCATATTCGGGGTTGTCCGGATCCTGCGCCCGCACGGTTGTCGTGGTCCCGTCCGAGGCATGGCCAGTGACCATCTTCGCCCGGTTCAGATCGACGTTGCGCGCGAGGATGATGGACAAGGGCGTGCGGTGGAGCGGATAGGCCTGCGGACCCTCGTTGGATTTCGCGTCGATGATGCCCACCGTATCACCATCGGCCACCACCAATGTCGCATCGGGCGGCGCGTATTCAAACCGCACACGGCCCGGCCGCTTGATCAGGATGCGGCCGGTGCTGATCGTGCCGTCGTCGTTCACTTGCGTGAATTCACCTGTCGCGCTTTTGAGGTCGTTGAGATAGCTCGACAAAACGCCAAGCGACAGTTTTTCTGCCTGTGCTGGCAGGGCCAAGGACACGCTGAGCGCGGTGGCGGTCAGAAAGCGGGCGATTCTCATTAGCGGTCTTCCTTGGATAAACATGGCCTGCCAAACCTAACAGATCCAGGCGCTGTTATGCGATAACAGCCCTTGGCATATCAGCCCGCAGCGCCTGAAGATCAAGGCTCCGGCACCCCTTTCCGGCATCATTGCGCCTATTGCTCAGGCACCAAAATCTCACGTTTGCCGACATGGTTGGCCGCGCTCACGACACCCTCTTCCTCCATCTGCTCCACAAGGCGCGCGGCCTTGTTATAGCCGATGGCCAGCTTGCGCTGAATATAGGAGGTAGAGCATTTGCGGTCGGTAATCGCGATATAGACAGCCTTGTCGTAAAGCTCGTTCTCGCCATCGCCCTCGGACGAAAGCCCCAGAACGGCGTCGATATTGCTTACCTGATCATCATCCGGCCCTTCGACCACGCCGCTCAGATACTCGGGCGGGCCGTAGGCCTTGAGGTTGTTTACGACCTCCTCGACCTCCTCATCGCTCACGAAAGGCCCGTGGCAGCGGGTGATCTTCGCCCCGCCCGCCATATAGAGCATGTCGCCCATGCCCAGCAGTTGCTCGGCACCCATTTCGCCCAGAATGGTCCGGCTATCTACCTTGGAGGTCACCTGAAAGCTGATCCGCGTGGGGAAGTTGGCCTTGATCGTGCCGGTGATGACATCGACCGAGGGGCGCTGCGTAGCCATGATGATATGGATGCCTGAGGCGCGCGCCATTTGTGCCAGGCGCTGAATACAGGCCTCGATTTCCTTGCCCGCAACCATCATCAGGTCCGCCATCTCATCGACGACCACGACGATATAGGGCATTTTCTCAGGTGCGAACTCTTCCGTCTCAAAGATCGGCTCGCCCGTATTGTCATCAAAACCCGTCTGCACAGTGCGGCTGAACATCTCGCCCTTGCCCAATGCATCCGCCACACGGCCATTATAGCCGCCGATATTGCGCACGCCCATTTTAGACATTTTGCGGTAGCGTTCCTCCATCTCCGCCACGGTCCATTTGAGGGCCACGACAGCCTTCTTCGGGTCCGTCACAACGGGGCTGAGGAGGTGCGGAATGCCGTCATAGACGCTGAGTTCAAGCATCTTCGGGTCGATCATGATCATCCGGCACTCTTCCGGTGTCAGCTTGTAAAGCAGGCTGAGGATCATCGTGTTGATCGCCACCGACTTGCCCGACCCCGTGGTCCCGGCAATCAAAAGGTGAGGCATCTTGGCCAGGTCCGCGACCATCGCGTCGCCGCCGATATCCTTGCCCAGCGCGAGGGGCAGTTTCTGCGTCCCATCGCCGAAGTCGCGCGTGGCGAGGATTTCGCGCAGCACCACCATCTCGCGGTGATCGTTGGGAAGCTCGATCCCGATCACGCTGCGCCCCGGCACGGTAGAGACACGCGCCGACAGGGCCGACATGGAGCGCGCGATATCATCGGCCAGACCAATGACACGGCTCGCCTTGAGGCCCGGGGCGGGTTCAAGCTCATACATCGTGACAACGGGGCCCGGGCGAACGCTGACGATATCGCCTTTGACACCATAATCATCGAGCACGGATTCCAGCATCCGGGCGTTTTCCTCCAGCGCATCATCGCTGAGATGTTGCTGCGGGGCGGCCTCGGGGCTCGACAGAAGGCTGAGGGGGGGAAGCTCGTAATAGGTCTGCTCGCGCTCCTCGAATTGCAGGGCGGGCTGGGCCTCGGCCTTGGCGCGGGTGGAGGGTGCGGGCACCTTGCGAGGCGCGTGCTGGACCACTTTGCGCGGCTCGGGGATCGGGATCCGGGGAGCGGCCATACGCATCGGCGCGGGCGCGGGCGCGGCTTCGGGTGCGTCCCACGCATCCTCGAACACGTTGTCGATATCCTGATGCGCTTCCGTAGGGGCATAGGCGGACGCCTCGGGCGCCCATTGCTCAGCCAAAGGCGCAGGCGCGCCTGGCACATTGAGGCGCGCGGACGTAAGCGGCGGCTCTGGCGGCAGGGCGAGGCCCGCACTCAGGGGCGGCTCCGGCGGCAGGCCGCTTGGTGCGGCGGTATTCAGCACAAGCGGTGTCGGCCCGCGTCCACGCCCCTTAGTCAGTGGCGCGGCATAGGCCGATTGCACATTCATGTTCTGGCGCACACGGCTTTTGATCGCATCGGCGATTTTATCCTTGATGCGGTCCTCGCCGGGCGCTTCGCCTTGATAATCAGATGTCGGCTGCTCCACCAATTCAGGCTCCGGCATCGGCTCGGGCTTTCGCATCAGCGACGGCATCCGCGCCAAAAGGCCGGTTTTTTCCGGGGGTGCGGCCACCGGGGCCGCATGGGTGAGGGGCCCGGCAGGGCCTGCTTCCTCGATCACCGTGGCACCTGCGCTGCGGCTCATCCTTGGGGGGACGATATCGATGGCGCGGCGTGGTGCGGCCTGCAGGGCAGGCTCTTCAACCCGCTCAGCGCGGCGCGTGCGCGCCGCTTGTGCGGCGTCTGCGGCCCGCGCACTTCCGCGCGCAGCAAGGCCTAGCACCATGGAACAGGTCATGATCACCCCGATGATCAGGAAACGGAACATGCGCGACACCTCGGTCCGCTCGAACCCAATGACGAACGCGCCGAAGACCAGCATCCCTGCCCCCATGATCAGCGACAAAAGCTTGAGCCCGGCGGCCGCGCCAATGGGCAAAATACCCCAGAGCGCACCCAGAACCGTATCGCCAAAAATCCCACCCAGCCCAAACCTATGCGTGGCATACCATTCAGACCCCGGCGTGAGCGAGGCCGCATAAAGCGACAGAACCGCAATCCAGATCGGCGCAAAAATCACCCGCGCGGCGGCCCGTTCCTGCCCCCGGTGCAGCAAAAACCGAACGCCCCAAGCCGCCAGCACCAAAGGCACGCCCCACGCGCCCCAGCCTACGACCATGAAGAGCGTAGCAGCAATCGTGGCCCCCGTCTGACCAAGGAAATTCTGCGCGGGCGTGTCCACTGCCATGAGCCAGCTGGGATCATCAGGGCTATAGGTTGCGAACACAGCAGCAAAGAGCGCGGCCAGCGCCAGAAGGCCAAGGCCCAAAAGCTCCTTGCCGCGCTTTTCAATCGCCTCGGCCATATTGCTGTCCAAAAGCGGATCGCGCCCGCGTGCCTGATATGCCATCTCGTCCCTCGTTCTCAATTATAAAGACAGTCACGCAAAGCCGTGAGCCCGCGCGCCATCTCGTCTATTGGGGCCACCATCGCGACCCGGATATATGCTTTGCCAGGATTGCCCTGGCTCGTGTCTTGGCTGAGATACGCGCCGGGAAGAACCCGCACGCCCGTTTGTTGCCAAAGCCGTAATGCGGCCTCTTCGCCATCTTGCACCGGCAGCCAGAGGAAAAACCCCGCCTCCGGCCCAAGGTATCCCGGAACGCCGGCCATGATCTCATCTGCTGCCGCATATTTCGCTCGATAAAGCGCGCGGTTCTCGTTAACATGCGCCTCATCGGCCCAAACCGCCTCAGCCGCACGTTGCAGCGGCATCGGCAAGGGCGCGCCCGCATAGGCGCGCAGTCGCTTCATCCTATTGATGCTCTCTGGCCCGCCCGCGGCAAAGCCGCTGCGCAGTCCCGGAAGGTTGGACCGCTTCGAGAGGCTATGAAACACCACCACCCTCTCAGGGTCCGCACCCATCTTGGCCGCCACTTCCAAAGCTCCCACAGGGGGCGCATCGCGGTAAATCTCCGAATAGCACTCATCGGCGAAAATCTTGAAATCATAGCGCTCCGCGAGGCCGATCAGATCGCGCCAATAGCTCTCCGGCGCCACAGCCCCTTGCGGATTGCTGGGCGAGCACAAATAGGCCACCGCCACCCGGTTCAACACCTCCTCGGGCAGGCTCGCGTAATCGGGCAAGTAGCCTGTCTCACGGGCTGCCGGCACAAACACAGGCTCCGCCCCGACGCTAAGGGCCGCCACCATATAGACCTGATAAAACGGGTTCGGCACCAACACGACAGGCACGCCGCCCTTTTGCTCAGGGCAAAGCGCCATCATCGCGTTGTAAAGCCCCTCGCGCGTTCCGTTGAGCGCGAGCACATTGTGCTCCGCATCAAGGGTCACGCCATAGCGCCGCCCAACCCAATCGCAAATCGCAGCCCGCAAAGGGCCTGTGCCATCATTCTCAGGATAGCGCGCAAACTCATGCGCATTGTCCGCGATCACATCCATAATCCACGGCGGAAAGGCGTGCCGAGGCTCACCAATCGTCATGTGAATGGCCTCGCCACCCGCTTCATGCACATCCAACAGGGCGCGCAAACGCGGGAACGCATAAGCCGGAAGGTTCGAAAACCGCTCGGGAAACATCTATACTGCCTCAAGGTTCGGGATCATAAGCGCCCCGTTCGATACAAAACTACTCAAATGCCCGCCTTGCGTCCAGCAAAAGGTCCCGAGACACGGGTCATTGTGGCATTTTTGGCAAATTCTCCTTCTTCTTAGAAAAAATACTCAAATCCAGTGGGTTACTGCAAAGCACCCTCTGCCGCTATGGCCACCCTGAGCAGCCGCTCTTCGCCCATCGGCGCTCCACAAAGCATGATCCCGCAGCTTGGCACACCCGTCGGAAGGCTGACCGCGCTGAGCCCCATAAGGTTGCCGATCCTCGTGTTGCGCAGCGCGAGAAGGTTCTCGGTCACGTAATACGCCTCATCACTTTGCAGGCGCGCGGCATCTGGCGGCAGGATCGGCGCAGTGGGCATCAGCACCGCGTCATACCGCGCGACACGCGCATGCCAGACCGCCCGGAGCGCCTCCAGCTTCTGCCACGCCGCCACGAAATCCGCGGCCCCCACATCTTGCCCGCCGCGAAACCGCTCCAGGATAGATGGGTACATTTTCTCGGGCGCAGCCTCGATCACGCCGCGCCATGTGCCGTAAGCCTCGCCGGAGAACAGCGTGGGCGAAAGCGGCATCGCCTCGGCCACCTCCGGCGCGTCAAACGGCTCCACCACAGCACCCGCCTCGGAAAGCCGGGCGGCGGCCGCCTCGAACGCCGCACCGGGCTCCGCGCGCATATCGTCCCACGCCATTGTTTGCAGCACGCCAAAGCGCATGCCGCGCAAATGCCCGCCGCGCAAATCGGGCGCGCGCTTGCCCTCCAAAGCGGCGAGTAGAAGTGCGGCATCCTCCACCGTTCTGCACAAAGGCCCCACCGTGTCGAACCGCGCGGCCAATGGCACCACCCCTTTGAGCGAGACGCGCCCCGAGGTGGTCTTCAACCCCACCAAGTCGTTCCACGCCGCAGGGATACGCACCGAGCCGCCCGTGTCGCTGCCGATCCCCGCCGCCGCGAGGCCAAAGGCCACGCTCGCCGCCGCCCCGCTGCTGGAGCCGCCAGGCACGGCACCTGCGTCATTCACACAAGGCGGCGTGGCCGTCATCGGGTTGAGGCCAAGGCCTGAGAACGCAAGTTCACTCATATGCGTCTTGCCGAGGCACACCAGGCCCGCAGCCGTGGCCGCGTGCAAAACCTCAGCATCCCGCGCGGGCACCCGGCCTGCCAAAAGACGCGAGCCTGCCGCCGTCTCCACATCTGCGCTGTCAAAGAGGTCCTTCCAGCTGACGGGCACACCGTCCAAAACACCACGCCTCTGGCCAAGCTTTGCCCGCTCTGCTGCCGCCCCCGCCTCGGCCCGCGCCCGCTTTGCGGTGACCGCGCTATAGATGCGGGCTGTGTCAGGATGCTCCGCCATCGCCGCGAGATATGTCTCGGTCAGCGCCGCCGCGTCAATCTCGCCCGCGCCAATGCCCCGGCCCAGTTCCGCCGCACTCATCCCCAGCCATGCGTCCATCATGTCTCTCCTGATCCCATCGCGCAAACCCACGAAA
Organism: uncultured Shimia sp.; assembly: GCA_937881735.1. Lineage (GTDB taxonomy): Bacteria > Pseudomonadota > Alphaproteobacteria > Rhodobacterales > Rhodobacteraceae > Roseovarius. The sequence continues at coordinate 2,823 of CALGEH010000067.1, read as the reverse complement.
AATCACGGTAGCGACCGCGCGGCGCATGGACAATCCCGCCCGGCCGATCATATTGACCCCCATGAGCATAAAGACCGATATCGCCATCGTCGGAGGCGGGCTGAACGGCCCCGCATTGGCCCTTGCCCTCGCGCAGGCAGGCTTTGACGTGATTGTCATCGACGCCCTGCCTGAACCTGTGCGCAAGAATGCGGCCTTTGACGGGCGCTCCTACGCGCTGGCCCACGCCTCTACCCGGTTGCTGGACGCGATCGGCATCTGGGACGGCATCGCGGATCGCACCCAACCCATGCTGGAGATCAAGGTGAGTGACGGGCGCGCCGACATGGGGCCGCTCTCGCAATTCTACCTTCATTTCGATCATGCCGAGCTTGAGGAAGGCCCAATGGGCTATATGTGCGAGGACCGTATCCTGCGCCGTGCGTTCCTCGGTGCGGCTGAGGCCGAGCCGCGCATCACCCTGATTTCAAACGACAAGGTAGTGGCCCAAAGCACGGACGGCCTCGCCCGTCTTACCCTTGCATCGGGAGCCGACGTAGAGGCGCAGCTTATTATCGGCAGCGACGGGCGCGGCTCCGGCACCGCAGAGCGCGCGGGCATCACGCGCACCGGATGGGGCTATGGTCAGACCGCGCTGGTCGCGGCGATTGCGCATGAAAAACCACATAACGGCATCGCACATCAGTTCTTCATGCCGCCTGGCCCGCTCGCCATTCTGCCGCTGCCCGGCAATATGTCCTCCATCGTCTGGAGCGAGACGGACGAGACAGCCGCACGGTTTGCAGCACTCGATGACGAAGATTTCCTGCATGTTCTGCGGCCACGGTTTGGTGATTTTCTGGGCGATATCTCACTGGCCGGAAAGCGCTATACCTACCCGCTCAGCCTCAGCATCGCGACCTCGTTTGTGGCGGAGCGGGTGGCCCTTGTGGGCGACGCGGCCCACGGTGTTCACCCAATTGCGGGCCAAGGCCTCAACGCCGGGTTGCGTGATGTGGCGGCGCTGGCGCAGGTGCTGAGCGAGGCACGGCAACGCGGCGAGGATATCGCCCGCGCCGATGTGCTGGAACGCTACCAGCGCTGGCGGCGTTTTGACGTGGCCACACTTGCGCTCACCACCGATGCATCCAACCGGATCTTTTCCAGCGACAATCCGCTTCTGCGGCTTGGCCGTGATCTGGGGATGGGCGCGATCAATGCGGTGCCCGGCCTGCGCCGCCGCATCATGCGCGAGGCGGCGGGCCTTAGTGGGGATTTGCCCGCACTGATGCGCTAGGGCAAAACGAGCGTCTAACGCCCCTCGGAATCCTTCACCTCGATCCCCTCAAAATCCATCAACGCATCAAGAATCGCTTTTTGCGGCTCCAAGTGACCATGTTGCGCCTCGATGTTATAATAGGGCGCGATTTGGTTCAGCGCGACATAGTTGGAGAAGGAGCAGTCATTACGCGCTTGGGTGACATGCTCGTAAATCACGTTCACACCCCGTGCGAGGAATTGCCCTGCCACACGCTGCGCCTGCCGAGAGGTCTCATAGGGCAGTGTTCCAGCCAACAAGAGGGCATCATCCTCGTCCATCCCGCTCTCGGCCAGAAGCCCGTGAAACGCGCCGCCGTTCTGTGACGCGCTGATCCCACCATTGCCACCCGCATCACCATAGCCATCGATATTGTTGTGCAGGGTGAGTATGAAATTTGGCTCCCGGTCGCGCATGTCCAGCATAAGCTGCGAGAAAAGCGGCGCAGGCCGGATGTTCATATCGTCACAGAGCACGGTAGACTGCGGCGTTTCGCCGAAATTGAGGTTCGGGTCCTGCCCCTCATGTGTCTGGCGCTCTCAAGTCTCGATCGCCACCATCTTCCCGCCATATCTGCGCAGCCCGTAGAGGGCCGCATCAAAGGCCGTGTCCTCACTATCATGCAGCAGATACATCGTCGGCCCGTTCGGATGGCCTGTATTGTCGATCACCGTGATCTGCCACGTCACGCCGTTCTCCGCAAAATCCAGCTCTGAGAGGCAGAACCCCTCAATCGCTAGAACCTGCGCATGACGCACAACGTCGGCGTCGCGCGACGCTGATGGCGCAAGACATTCATCCTCTGCCGCCGCCATGCTCGCTCCGAGAGCAATGAAAAGCCCTGCCCCAACGGATCGCCATACCCGTTTCACTGCATACCCTTCTATGCATTGGAGCAACACACCACCGTTCATCGTGCCTGCATTCTCATTACGATCTCCACTACACTGATCGGCGACGCGCCCAGAACGACACTGCCCGACATGACATGCCCGATGGTCGAATTGAGCGTTGCGGTCACCGTCATTGGATAGGCCTCTGCTGTGCTCGGCACGGAGGCCGAGATGTCATACGGCGGTCCGCCTGTGGTCTTGATCCGCGTGATGGCGGGTACACCGCTCGCGGCCTCGACCCGCAGGGTCAGCTCCGATCCGATAGGCACCAAGATACGCTCAAGATAGGTCGCGCTGACGACCAACGACGCTGGCACCCCCACGGGTGCGCTCTCCGCTTGCGGCGGGCGTGTGACGCTCCGGGCGGCTTGGGGCGCAACCAACTGCTCCGCCTGCGCCGCAGGCGGCTGAAGGATTGGCGGCTTCCCCCCAACACAGCCCGCAAGGAGCACAGATGCGAGGGCAAGGGCCGCGGCGCTGTCAAAGGGGCGGATCGGGATCATTGCGCATCCTCCAGAAACGGGCGCGCGGCAGGGCGCAAGCCCACTCTTCTATCTCTCGATCCTATAATCAAGGATCGCGGTCCGCAGGCCAGCACCGTTATCAGCGATAAACCGCGTCAACGCTTGCAGC
>CALGEH010000066.1 GCA_937881735.1 uncultured Shimia sp. | reverse complement strand
TACCACTTCCTCACCAAAACAGCCTAGCGGCGAGGTTTTGAAAAGGTGATCCTGTCCAGCAACGCGTCGAATTCTTCCCGTTCGCCGCGATTGATTCGGGCCCCGTTATCGGCCAGATCATATTCCGCAGTGTCTTTATGCTGGCTCCGGTCGGCGCGATTGCGCGCCTCAGCAGCCTGCCCCAAGCGCCAGGTCACCGCCTCATCCGGTGTGCCCGACAAATCCTCCGCCGCATCCACAATCTCGTCCCGCAAACCACGGCGGGCCGCAATCTTGGCCAACTCCTCCGCCACGGTCATCTGCGCAGGCTCCACGTCCCCCGGACGGCGCAAAGGTCGCATGAGTGCAACGTGGGGCAAGGCCATCAGCTTTTCAAGGGTCTCCGCCCCCATCGCGGCATCAATCGCCGCGCGCAAGGCATCCGGCCCTTCCCCGGCATGGGCCAGGATCAAATCACGCAAGCCTGCATGCACGGGATCAAAGCAATCCAGACGCTCCAGCGCGCTCTCAAATTCCGCGCAAACCGCAGGGGTGCAAACGAGGGCTGCGAGGATCACAGCCTCGCGCATGTGGGCCTGCGCGCGCCAATCGCCCGTGGCCAGAAGCGAAGATTTCGTGCTCGCACGGGGCGCGGCGGGAGGCTGATATTTACCGCCCGGCACCCAAGGGCGTTTGGCCCCGCCGTTGCGCCGGGGCGAGAACAGCTCCCAGCGCATCTCCTTGATGGCCTGGCCATAATGGCCCTTGATCGACGGGTCCTGAATACGGCCAATCGCCTCACGCAGGGTCTTGTCCAGCGCCGCCTTCCGCTCGGGGCTGTCAAAATCGCGCCCTTCGGTTTCGCGCTGCCACAGAAGCTGCACCATCGGCATCGCACCCTCTACGAGGGCTGCCACCGCCGCCGCGCCTTCGGCGCGCAGGATGTCATCCGGGTCTTGCCCCTCGGGCATCAGCGCAAAGCGCAAGGACTTGCCCGCCGCCAACAGGGGCAGCGCCAGATCCATTGATCGCCGCGCCGCCTGAACGCCCGCGCGGTCCCCGTCGAGCGCCATCACAGGCTCATCCGAGACACGCCAGAGCATCTGAAGCTGCGTCTCCGTCACCGCCGTGCCAAGAGGGGCCACCGCCGCCTCGAACCCGGCCTGGCTGAGGGCAATCACATCCATATACCCTTCGGCCACGATCAGGCGTTGACCCTTGCCTGCAGCCTCGCGCGCAGGTCCGTAATTGTAGAGCGTGGCGGATTTATCAAAAAGCTCCGTCTCGGGAGAGTTGAGATATTTCGCATTGTCATTGGGGTCCATCGCGCGGCCCCCGAAGGCGATGCAGCGCCCGCGCGGATCGCGGATCGGGAACATGATGCGGCCCCGGAAAACATCGTAGGGCTTGCCGCCCTTACTGCTGGGCTTGGCCAGACCGCCGCCCATAATGAGGTCCGGCTCCACGCCCTTGCCCGTCAGATGATCCCACAGCCCCTGCCACGTATCGGGCGCAAACCCGATGCCAAAGCGATCCTGCGTCGCCGCATCAAGCCCCCGCCGCTCCAGATAGGCACGCGCCTCGGCCCCTGCCCCGGTCTGAAGCTGAAGGCGGAAATGCTGCACCGCCTGCTCCATCACCTCGATCAGCTGGGTGCGCCGATCCGCCTTGGCCTGCGCCTGAGGGTCGCGCTCGGGGATCTGCATCCCTGCCTCACCGGCCAGAATGCGGATTGCCTCCATAAACTCCACATTCTCCGTCTCGCGGACAAAGCTGATTGCATCGCCCTTCGCATGACAGCCAAAACAATAGTAATAGCCCTTGCGATCATCGACGTGGAAACTGGCGCTTTTTTCGGTGTGGAACGGGCACGGGGCCCACATGTCACCCTTGCCCTGATTGGACTTGCGCGCGTCCCACAGCACCTTGCGCCCCACCACCTGGGCGATGGAGGTCCGTGTGCGCAATTCATCCAAGAAACCGGGGGGCAGACTCATGCCCCCAATATGGCGCAATGCGGGCCCTGCGCCAAGGGGCGGGCAGCGTCAGTTGATATTGGCGCCGCACGCCTCCTCAAAGGACACGGCCACCTCATCGGTCAACTGATCTTCGGGGAGGGTATAGACCCACTCCACCAACGAGGGCACAGCGGGGGCATAGCGCTCTTCCACCGCGTCATTGGCCAAGATATCCGCCTGCGTCGCCTCGGCCTCCGCGCCCAGCGCGCGCGCCGTCACGGCCATTTGGACGATCTCTGCGGTAGGCGCGCAATAATGTCCTGCGTCACTGGCATAGGCCTGTGTGGCGGGCAAAACGGACAGGGTAAAAACAGCGGCAATGGCAAAACGGGTCATCTCTGAGCTCACTTTTCTGGGGTTAACTTCGCCCAGCCTGCCCCAGCCCGGACCGCGCCGCAACCACAAGAGCGGCTTCCCCAAGGTCATGGGCAAGGGTCTGCGCAAGCGAGCGGAAAACCATGACGAGGTAGGATTGCGGACCGGTGCGCGTGATCGACGCCTGCATATGACCCAGCTCCGTCCGGGCGGAATACCCCTGCTTGAACGCGGCAGGCCTCAGATCAAGCGGCGTGAGCCGCGCCAGCACGTCCCGCGCGCCCACACCCTCAACGCGCACCGTGGCCCAGGCATCGCTCAGATCCACCATCGCCGCATGCTCACGCAGGGTTGCGTCCGGTGTGGGACCCATCAAAAGCGCCGTGCCCCGCCCAAAGAAAATCGCCCGTCCGCCGACCTTGCCTGTGCTGCGCCCCGGTGCGGGAAATCCAATGCCATGCGCGGTCTCCATTGCCTCGCTCAACGCCACCTCGCGGCCCCGATAGGGCGCCACGCTGGTCAGAGCGCCGGGCGTCTCTTCTGCGATCCGCACATCGCCCTGCACAATCGGCAACACCCCCGCACAGGGGCTTTTCTCAACCAGCTTGGTCACGCATCCGCCCTCCCTCCGGGTCAAATTGCACGGGGTCCGTCACTTCGCACAGCGTCTCGATCTTTCGCAGATGATCCACCAAGCGCACGACCTCACCATGACGGCTCTGCCCCGCCTCCAAAAAGCCAAGCGCGAGGACCTTGCCCACGCTTGGCGAATAACAGGTCGAGGTGACATAACCTTGGGAGTTTTCGCGCACCGCGTCCGCATCGCGCGCGAAAAGATGCGCGCCCGCCGGGATCTGCTTCACGGGGCCAACCGGCGTGAGGCCCACAAGCTGCGCGCGCCCCGGATCGGTGAGGCCCGGGCGCTCAGCCATCACCTTGCCGATGCAATCCTTCGCAGCACTCACCATGCCGCCCATGCCAATGTCTTCCGCCGTGACGCGCCCATGGATTTCCGCATGGGTGATGAACCCTTTCTCGATGCGCAAAACGTTGAGCGCCTCCATCCCGTAAGCCCCGCCGCCCAGATCCTCGGCCCGCGCCATGAGGTCCCGAAAAAGTGCGTCGCCAAACCGCGCAGGCACGGCCAGCTCATAGCCCCGCTCGCCCGAGAACGATATCCGGAAGAGCCGCCCTGAGACCTCGCCGATCTCTACATCCGCCCAGCCCATGAAGGGCAAATCCGGCAGCGTATCCAGCAGATCACCCAGAAGCGCCGCCGACTTCGGCCCTGCAATCGCAAACTGCGCCCATTGCTCCGTCACCGAGGCGATTCTGACATCATACCGGGGCCGCAAAACCTGAGCCACGAACTCCAGATGCCGCATCACCTCCCCCGCCGCGGCGGTCGTTGTGGTCAGGAGAAAATGCTCCGGTCCCAGCCGCGCACAGGTCCCGTCATCCATCACGAACCCGTCTTCGCGCAGCATCAGACCATAGCGCACGCGCCCCTCGCTCAAGCTACTCATCCGGTTGGTGTAGACGAAATCCAACAGGGCTGCGGCGTCTGGCCCCTGCACGTCGATCTTGCCCAGCGTGCTCACATCGGCCACGCCTACCGAGGCGCGCACCATCGCAACTTCCCGGTCACAGGATTGCCGCCACGTGGTCTCACCCTTTTGCGGAAAATAGCTGGGCCGATACCAAAGCCCCGCCTCGATCATCGGCGCGCCGCGCTCCACGCTCGCCGCATGGCTGGTGGTGAACCGCTCCGGCGCAAAGCCCTTGCCCGCGCCCCCCGCCCCCATCGCCGCAATCGGCACCGGCACAAACGGAGGCCGGAATGTGGTCGTACCCGTCTCGGGGATGCCACGCCCGGTGGCATCGGCCAGCACGGCCAACGCGCCCATGCTGGAGCTTTTGCCCTGATCCGGCGCCATCCCTTGGGTCGTGTAGCGCTTCATATGCTCGACAGAGCGGAAGTTTTCCTGCGCCGCCTGCTTCACATCCTTGACCGTCACATCGTTCTGAAAATCCAGCCAAGCCCGCCCCTTTCCAGGCACGGACCAGAGCGGCATAATGTCGTAAGGCGCATCCTCCGCCTCGGGCAATTCAACATCCGCCGCGCGCCGCCCCAACGCCTCCAAAGCAGCAGCAGCAGCCGCCAAACCAGCCTTAAGGCACGCATGGGTGGAGAAATCCCCCGCGCAGGCCCCGGCCACATCCATCCCCGGAATGGTCCCCGGCGCAGGCACAAACGCCGCCAGATCAGCATTCCACCGAGGCCGCCCGTTCATATGACAGGTCAGATGCACCGACGGTTTCCAGCCACCTGACATGGCCAGACAATCGGCGCGGATCTTGTCGCTGCCCGATGCACGGCTCACGCTGATGGCCTCCAACTCCTTGCGCCCCTCCGCGTCGCTCACATGCACCCCCGCCGCCAGCAGATCCGCCGCCGTTCGATGCGCCTCGTCCGTGTTGCCAAACACAGCCACGCTGCACCCCGGCGCCACGGCATAGCGGTTCACATACGTCCGCACCGCACTCGCCATCATGATGCCGGGTCGGTCATTGTTGCGAAACGCAATGGGCCGCTCGATCGCGCCCGCCGCCAGAATGCTGCGCTCCGCCACAATCCGCCAGAAACACGCACGCGGCGCACCACGCCTTTGCGCCACCTCGGGTGACAACCGCTCCAAAGCCCCGAACATGCCCTGATCATAGGCGCCCGTGACGGCAGTACGGGTCATGATCCGCACATTCTCCATCGCAGCCAGCTCTTCGGACACATCCTCCGCCCAATCGGACCCGGAGACGCCATCCACCGCCAACCGCTCGGACAAAAGCCGCCCGCCAAGGCGCACTCCCTCATCGCAGAGGATCACATCCGCACCGGACAAAGCCGCCCTCTTGGCCGCCATCAAGCCCGCAGGGCCCCCGCCGATCACCAGCACATCACACTGCGCAAAGGCCTTCTCATAACGCGCCGACACAGGCTCCCCGGACAACGCCCCAAGCCCCGCCGCCCGCCGGATCACAGGCTCATACACCCGCTCCCAGAAGGCGCGCGGCCACATGAATGTCTTGTAGTAGAACCCAGCCCCCAAAAAAGGCGCGGCCAGATCATTCAGCGCCAGCAGATCAAACCCAAGCGATGGCCAGCAATTCTGCGCCCGCGCCAATAGCCCCTCATGCAACTCTAATACCTGTCCGTCGTCAGGGTTTATGGAACCAATGGCGGCCTAAACTAAGAGAGAGTTT
>CALGEH010000065.1 GCA_937881735.1 uncultured Shimia sp. | reverse complement strand
TTCCTCGCGAGCAATCGCGCGGATGGACTTGCCGGCGGCCACGGCAGCGGCGAAGAGACCAATGGCGCTCCATGTCTTGGTGTTTTGAGTCACAGCGAGGCCCCTGTCGGCCAATGTGAGCGCGCCCAGCCAATCGGCTATATCCTCACCCTTGTTCTTTGGGACCAGCAGCAGGAGGATATCCCCCGCCCGGATCACTGTCTTGCGCATCTGGCTGGTGATCTGCTGGCCCTCACGCGAGATGCCCATGACCACCGCGCGCTGACGCCAGTGCAGGCCGATGGATTGCGCCGTCTTGCCGGTGATACGGCTGTCGCGCTGGATCACGATCTCCAATAGGTCCAGCCCGTCGCCTTCGGCGCGCAGGGCCTCTTCGCGTGGCGCGTCTGCGAAATCAAGTGATAGCGCGGCGCGGAATTCATCAAGCGCATCGGGTTGCGCTTCCAGCACCAGCGCGTCACCCGCCTTGATGTCTGTATTGAGGGCGGTGCCATAGCGGCGCTTGTCGTCGCGGATGAGGCCGAGAATTGCCACGTCGGTCTTGGTGGCGGTCTCCTCAAGCTCGGCCAGGCGTTTGCCGATATGGGGCGAGCCTGCGGGCACGGTCAGTTCGGCGATGTAATTCGCGAGGTCCGCGCTGCGCAGTGTGGCATCTTCGCGCTGAGGGATAAGCCGCCAGCCGATCAGAGCCACAAAGAGCAGCCCGGCGATGGCCGTGACGCCGCCCACGGGCGCGAAGTCGAACATCGCGAAGGGTGCGCCCAAGGTCTCTTCGCGGATGGCGGCGATGATGATGTTGGGTGGCGTGCCGATCAGGGTCACCATGCCGCCCAGGATGGTGGCGAAGCTGAGCGGCATCAGGCTGAGCCCGGGGGCGCGGCCTGCTTTGCGCGCGGTCTGCACGTCCACTGGCATCAGAAGGGCAAGGGCCGCCACGTTGTTCATAAAGGCCGAGAGCACGCCCCCGATACCGCCCATCAGCGCGATATGCGCGCCAAGCCCGCGTGAGGCATCGACCAGCGTGCGGGTGATCAGGAACACGGCGCCTGAGCGCACCAGCCCTGCCGACACCACCAGCACCAGCGCCACGACCAGCGTGGCCGGGTGACCGAAGCCGGAAAACGCCTTGTCCGTAGGCACCACCCCCAAGATCACGCCGATCATCAGCGCGCTGAAGGCCACGATATCATAGCGAAAGCGCCCCCAAAGCAGGAACCCGAAGACTGCACCGAAGAGAGCGAAGAGGATGATTTGATCTTGTGTCATGGCTGAGGGGTAAAGCGTTTTGCGCCGGACGGGAACAGGGGGAATTTCGGGAGAGGGAATGCGCTGGTGGGGGAGGGCGGGGCTTAGCCCGCCAGATCACGGATGACGCCCTCGGCCACCGCAAACGCATGTGTCATGCCCTGACCGTTGGTCATGGTAACGGCGCACACGCCCTGCTCGGGCGCCAGTGTCAGCGCGTCCGTGCCCAACAGATGCGCATAGCGCCCGATCCAGCGGTCCGCGATTGTGGCGTCCGGCAGGGTGATCATCCCCGCGAGGTCACTCATGATCAGGCGGTCGATCTCGTTCGAGGGTGCGGCATCCGCGGCGTCGCCATAGGCATGCGAGTCGCCGATCGTGATGCTGCCATCGGCTTCCTGGCAGGCGATGACATGAATGCCATGCTTCAGGTGCTCCGCATAATATGCCTCCTGATAGGCTTTCAGCGCAGCAAGGCTGGGGCAGGAGGCAAAAAGGCTATAGCGGGTCATGCTCAGGCCGCCCAGAATGAAGGGCTTGAGGCGCCAGCCTTCGGGTTGCACGGGGGTTCGCAGCATCTGAAGCTGACATCGTGTGACACCTGAGGCGCGAAACGCGTCTGGCAAAAGTGTGCCGAACTCATCGCCGCCGCACATGATTGTGTGCCCGGCTCTGAACGTGCCGGCAGACGTCTCGACCGTGCCAGAGGTGACGCCATGCACAGAGACGTTGAAGTGAAATGTGACGCCATGCTCCCGCCGCAGCCAATCTGCAATTCTGGACGAGGCCTGACGCTGATCGACCTTCCACGCATCCGGGCTCCACAGCCCGCCAAGCAGGGCGTCATGGTTCAGGTTGTCCGCATAGTCTGGCAGTTTCGATTTTGTCAGCAACTCGAGCGCGTGGCCGTTGTCCTTGTTAAGGGCGGCGCATTCTTCGAGAACCTGCATTTCCTGCGATGCGCGGGCCAGAAACAGACACCCGGCGCGATGCATCGAAATGCCCGCCTGCAGGGCTATCTCCTGCCAAAGGCCCAACGCGCGGCGGGCAGAGGCAAGCTGTGCCCCTGGCGCCTGCGCGACCACGGCGAGCATGCCGAAATTGCGCACGGAAGCTCCGTTCGCCTCGGCGGAGCGGTCGAACACAGCAACGCTCAGGCCCGCGCGCGCGGCATGGATGGCATGGGCCAGCCCCATGATGCCCGCGCCGACAATGGCCACGTCTACTTTTGTCATCACGTATCTGCCTTTGTCGTCTTGTCGTCTTGTGGTCTGGTTCAGGGCCACATGGCGCTGTGCCTGGAATGATTGGCACAGGTCTTGCGGCTCCACAAACTCAAATTCCTCTTTGTGGCTCGGCTGTGCCCGGAAGGGGCTTGGGGCGGCCTTCATGCCGCGATGCGGCGCAGCTTGGTGATTGTCCGGCGCGGTTTCAGCCCTATTTTCAAATGCAGTGGCAATTGTGGCCACTCAAATAGGAGTATTACGATGAAGCATTTTATGATGAGTTTGGCGGCTGGGATGTTGCTTGCGGGGCCCGTCTTTTCCGACGGGCATCGCAGTGCGGCTCCCGCGGACGCACGGGCCTAGATCGTGTCGCCCGAGGATGGGACGACGGTGAGCAATCCGGTGACGATTGTCTTTGGGTTGGAAGGGATGGGCGTGGCCCCGGCGAACGTGGAGATGGACAATACCGGCCACCACCACCTGCTGATCAACACCGACCCCGCCACGCTGGACATGGATCAGGGCCTGCCAGCCAGCGATACGGTCGTGCATTTTGGCGGTGGTCAGACGCAGGTCACCAAGGACCTACCTGCGGGCACGCACACGCTTCAGCTTTTGCTCGGGGATTGGACCCATGTGCCGCATGATCCGCCGATTATGAGCGATGTGATCAAGATCACGGTCGAATAGGCGCAAGATCTGACGTGGTGCGGGGGATGTGCCCGCGCCGCGTCTCGGGCTGTCTCAAATCTCGGTGATCTCGAACCGGCAGGCGGGCGCGCCCATCGCGCAGCACGCTGTCTCGCGCACCCGGCCCATCCCGCAGAGCCGCCCGAAGAGCCGGGCAAAGACCGCCGCGTGCCAGTGACAGAGCGGAACATCAGAGTGTGCGCCGCGCACCATCGGGTTGTCGAAAACCTCAAGAACGGGCGGGGAGGCGCGGATCACGCGAAATTCGCCCGAGCCCATGAAGGTCCATGCGTTTTTCCCGATGACGCGCACCAAGATGCGCGACGACAGTTTGGGTGGCAAGGCGCGCAGCACGAATTGCGCAGCCTCGGGGATGCGGTTGTTGAGGATATAGGCCCCCGTGCCGCGCCCCGCGGCGGCGGCGAGGGTTGCGAAATCATCGGGCCGCGTCTGGCGCAGCATCTGGTGGACGGCGATCACATCGGCCTCGTCAATCATCTCCTCGCCCGAAGGCAGGTCCGGCACGCCTGCGGCCTCAAAGAGCCGGATGCGCCCGGCCTTGCCCATGGCCTCGTCAAGCACTGGGACCAGCTGCAAAAGCGCATTTGGCCCAATGCGCGCGGAGAGGGGCAGGGCGGCGCCGTCAAGCATCCATCTGCTCCTTACCGCCGCCGCAGGCTTTGATCTCGGCGCCATTGGGCATCTTGAATGCGGCGCTGCGTTCGATTGCGCGTTCCTTGCCTTGGGAGCGCAGGGCCTCGCGACGCTCTGCGGCTTTTGCCGCCTTGTCGGCGGAGGCTTCCCAATCGGCGGTTTGCGCCTCGGCCAGAACGCGGGTCTCGTCAAAGTTGAAATCGACCGAGTTCTTGGTCTGCGGGCCCCAATATCCCGCCTTGCCCAGATCATAGAAGGTGCGCGCGAAACCCGCCTTGGCAAACGCCTTGAGGCAGCCCAGCAAGTAGCGGCGGCGATAACCCGTGCCGCGCCATGGATAGTGAAAGAGCGCCTTGCGCATGTAAAAGCGGCGGTAGTTCTTCATCACACCATCCAGAAGCTCGCCACGGGTCAGCGCCTGAGGTTTCATGATGGGGGTGACGAAATTGTATTTGGAGAAGTCGAACACTTCGACCTTGTCCTTCAATTCCTGAAAGAGCGGCGTGAAGGGCCAGGGCGTATACATCGCCCAGTTGGCCAGATCCGGCTGCCAGTCCCACGCCATCTGGAAGGTATCCTCCAGCGTCTCGGCGGTTTCATTATCCAGCCCGACGATGAATTGCGCCTCCACGAAGATATCGGCCTCGCGCAGCAGGCGAATGGCCTCCTTATTCTCGGCGACGGTGGTTTCCTTGTTGAACTGGTCCAGCTTGAGCTGTGCCGCGGCCTCGGTCCCGAGGCTTACATGCACCAGACCGGCCTTGCGGAAAAAGCTGAGCAATTCGCGGTCGCGGTAGATGTCCGTCACGCGGGTGTTGATGCCCCATTGGACCTTTTCGGGCAGACCACGCGCAATCAGCTCCTCGCAGAACTGGATGAATTTCTTGCGGTTGATGGTGGGTTCTTCATCGGCAAGGATGAAAAAGCCAACATCGTGCTCGTTCACCAGTTTTTCGATCTCGTCGACGACCTTCTTGGGGTCGCGCACGCGGTAATCGCGCCAGAATTTCCATTGCGAGCAGAACGAACAGGTGAAGGGGCAACCCCGCGCCATATTGGGAATGGCCACCCGTTTGCCCAGCGGCACGTAGATATATTTGGACCATTCCAGAAGCGACCAGTCGGGGTTGATCGCATCGAGGTCCTTCACGGTGGAGGCGGCAGGGGTGGCGCGGATCTCGGTCCCGTCGATGAAGGCGAGGCCATTGATGGAGCGGCGCTCTGCAGGCCAGCGGCCTTCGGCGATACAGCCGATAAGGTTGAGGAAAATTTCCTCGCCCTCGCCGCGCACGATCACGTCGATCCAAGGCGCCTCGGACAGAACCTGTTTATACATAAACGTGCCGTGGATTCCGCCCAGCACGGTCACAGCGCTCGGCACGGCGTCGCGCGCGATTTGCAGAACCGTCTCGGCCACATAGATCGCGGGCGTAATGGCGGTGCAGCCCACCACATCGGGTTGCAGCTCAATGAGCTTCGCGCGCAGGTCCTCATCGGAGATGTGGTTGGTCATCGCGTCGATGAAGTGAATATCGTCAAAGCCCGCGCCCTTGAGGTGTCCGGCGAGATAGGCAACCCATGCAGGCGGCCAGTTCCCGGCAATCTCTGCACCGCCGGAATGATAATTGGGGTGGACCAGAACGATGCGCATGGTGAGATCTCCCTCGGATCTTTTTATGGAGCCCTTCCTCGGGCTGTCAGATTTTTATTACACATGCGCAATCAGATTAAATTGACTTACATCAAATCGGCCAACGGGCGGTTGTTTGGGGTGTTGCCCTGCCTGACTGTGGGGCGCTGCAGCCGTTGATTTTGGGGCGTTGCCCCTGCGGCCAAGGCGGTTTAAGACACATTTCATTCACATCTGACGCGCAGGAGGTCACATGGCCGGCCATTCAAAATGGGCAAATATTCAGCACCGCAAAGGGCGACAGGATGCCGTGCGCTCCAAGCTTTTTTCCAAGCTGGCCAAGGAGATCACCGTGGCCGCCAAGATGGGCGACCCGGACCCCGAGAAGAACCCCCGCCTGCGCATGTCCGTAAAGGAGGCCAAGTCGAACTCGGTCCCCAAGGACGTGATCGACCGCGCGATCAAGAAGGCCACGGGCGGCGACAGCGAAGATTATGAGGAAATCCGCTATGAGGGTTACGGCCCCGGCGGCGTGGCTGTGATCGTGGAGGCGATGACCGACAATCGCAACCGGACCGCGAGCACGGTGCGCTCAACCTTTTCCAAACACGGCGGCAACCTTGGCGAGACCGGCAGCGTCAGCTTCATGTTCGACCGCAAGGGCGAGGTGAGCTATCCGGCCGAAGTGGGCGACGCCGACACCGTGATGATGGCCGCGATCGAGGCGGGTGCAGAGGATGCGGAAAGCTCCGAGGATGGCCATGTCATCTGGTGCGCAGATACTGACCTCAATGACGTGTCCACTGCGCTGGAGACCGATCTGGGCGAAAGCGAGAGCACCAAGCTTGTCTGGCGTCCCACGGTCACGACCGAATTGGACCTTGATGGCATGCAGAAGCTGATGAAGCTTCTGGACGCATTGGAGGACGACGACGATGTGCAGCGCGTCACCGCCAATTTCGAGGCGTCTGACGAGGTGATGGAACAGCTCTGACGGTGCGCGAGCGGGCGCTTTGGCGCCCGTATTGCACCCATGTAATACCCCCGTTACATGCCTGCGCCATAGAACGCCCCAAGATGTTGATTTGATTCCGGACTTGTCAGGCCCGGGCCGCGATATATAGTCAACACAACCGGGGGCGGGATGGCCCGCCTCTGACCGCCGAAAGTGGCGCGGGATTGGGGGGTGCAACACGGTGATGGACGCAGATTTCAGAACGGAGTTCGTGCGAGAGCCCGGCGCGCTCAAGGATCATCCGGCGCTTGTGCTCAATGCCGACTATCGCCCGCTGAGCTATTATCCGCTTTCGCTCTGGTCCTGGCAGGACGCCGTGAAGGCGGCTTATCTGGACCGGGTGGATATCGTGGCCGAGTATGACACGCGGGTTCACAGCCCCAGCATGCAGATCCGCATCCCTTCAGTGATCGTCCTGAAGGACTATGTGAAACCTCAGCGCAAAGTGGCGTTCACCCGGTTCAACCTTTTCCTGCGCGATGAGTTTTGCTGCCAGTATTGCGGCACGCGTGGGGATCTGACCTTTGATCACGTGGTGCCACGCGCCAGCGGGGGGATCACCAGTTGGGAAAACGTGGTTGCGGCGTGTTCGCGGTGCAATCTTCGAAAAGGCGCGAAAAGCCTCAGCCGTGCGGGCATGTCGCTGCGCAAGCCGCCCCGTGCGCCCGCCGCAGAACAGCTGCGCAATCAGGGCCGTAAATTCCCGCCGCATTACCTCCACGACAGCTGGGTTGATTTCCTCTATTGGGATGCAGAGCTTGACGCATGAGCCATTGGCTTGCGCGG
Organism: uncultured Shimia sp.; assembly: GCA_937881735.1. Taxonomy (GTDB): domain Bacteria; phylum Pseudomonadota; class Alphaproteobacteria; order Rhodobacterales; family Rhodobacteraceae; genus Roseovarius. Next base: position 14,995 of record CALGEH010000065.1, on the reverse strand, counting down.
GTCCGTTGGTCTTCCTGTCGTTGGGCAGTCTATAATGCAGCCCGTGCAGCCATTTGAGGAGCTTTAATGACGCGCGCAGTGATCGGAGTGATCGGCAATCAGTATGTAATCGAGGATCGCTATCCCGTGCATGCGGTGGGTCAGATGAATTCCGAAGCGATCAGTGGTCCGGCGGGCTGTATGCCCGTGATGATCCCGGCGGACCCGCATTTCGTGAGTGTGGACGAGCTTTTGGCGACCTGTGATGGCTTCTTGCTGACCGGTGGGCGGCCCAATGTGCACCCCGAGGAATACGGCGAGGCCGAGACTGAGGCGCATGGCGCGTTCGACCGCGCCCGCGACGCGATTGCCCTGCCCTTGGTGCGCTCCTGTGTGGAGCGAGGGCAACCCGTGCTTGGCGTCTGCCGGGGATTTCAGGAAATGAACGTGGCGATGGGTGGCTCGCTTTACCCCGAGATCCGTGACCTGCCGGGGCGCGATAATCACCGGATGCCGCCCGACGGCACGCTGGAAGAGCAATTCGCGCTGCGCCATATCGTCAGCTTCACCCCTGGCGGCGTGTTTCATCGACTGCTGGGCGCGCCCGAGGTGTTGACCAACACGCTGCACGGGCAGGGGATCAAGGATGTGGGCACGCGGGTGATCGTGGATGGCCACGCGCCGGACGGCACGCCAGAGGCGCTTTACATCGACGGCGCGCCGGGGTTTGCGATGGGGGTGCAATGGCACCCGGAATGGAACGCGCAGAACGATCCGGTGTCGCGGCCGATTTTCGCGGCCTTTGGCGATGCGGCTCGGGCATGGGCGCATGGCGGGCCGCGCGCATCGGCGCGTCTGAGCGCTTAGACTGCGCACCCTGCGCGCGTCTTAAGGCTCAGGGCTGTGATGGGATCATCGGCCGGGCCGGGTGGCCATGGCAGCCCATATGACTGCGCAAATTGGGAAATACATCGAAAACGCCCGCACGTGCCTTTGGGGTGAGCGCCTTGAGCGTGTTGGGATGAGCGTAGAAGCTCTCAGTTGCCAAACCTTCAGTATAGATGATCTCGTGCGCATCCAGCATCACGTGAAAATAGGTGACCGAGGCGCAAGGGGCACGGGTGATGCCCGGCTGTCCGACAAGGCGGTGCGCAGGGGCCAGCACCTCGTCATAGCCGCAGATATGGCGTGCCAGCGGGCCGCTGAGCAACACATGATGATTGGGCGAGACGTGCAGGATACCATGCCCACCAGCCTCGGTGGGTGCTATGCGGATCGGGGCGCGCGCGCCTGTGGCGACGGTCTCGCGGTGCCCGATCCAGCGGATGGCGCGCAACCCATGATCGCGGGTGACGATCATATCGCCCGCGCGCAAGGTCTCGACAGAGCGGTCTCCTAATGCGGTCAGAACCTGGGTGCCTTGGCCAACACAGACAAGCCCAGCGAATGCGTCATCGTGGCAGGTTTCGCTTTCATATGGGCTGGGAAGTGCAAATTGTGCATCAAGAGGGGCCATTATGAAGCCCCCGGGGCACAAGCGTGGGATGATGACATAGCAAACTCTAAATTTGGCCGGTAAGTGCGGCCATACTGATGACTGTTGTCGTAAAACTGGGAGACCTACTGCCTCTCAATAACAGTCATACTGTCGCAGCAGATTACGGCACGATTTGGATGCGCGCCGGGCGATTTTGCGGCTGCGCGGCGGCGCGCCTGCGCTTTGTGAACCCGCGCCGCCCCTCTTCGCGTGGCTCCGGGATCACCGGCATGCCCGGTGGGTTTCGGTCCTCCATTGTATACCGTCAGTGCGCCGTAACCTGTGGCAAACTATCTACTTTCCCGGCCACGCCGCTTGGCCTACACAGCGGTCAAACTGCGTGTCATCGAAGGCATAATGCTGTGTTGAAATGGATCGACATTCCTCCTGTTTGGCTTTTGGCAGCCCTCGTTTTGGCGTGGGCGCAGGCGCGTTTTGTGCCGATGGGGCTCGGTTTCGGCGTGGGTGTGGCGGATTTGTTGGGTGGGATGCTGGTCGTGGGCGGGGTGCTGCTGATCGCGCTCGCCGTCATGGAGTTTCGGCGTCAGAAGACCACGATTATTCCGCATCTTGAGGCCGAACGCCTGATCACATCAGGAATTTTCAAGCGCACGCGCAACCCGATCTATGCGGGTGACGTGCTGATCCTCGCCGGGTTGATCCTGCGCTGGGACGCGGTGCTGAGCCTCCTGCTCGTGCCGCTGTTTGTGTGGACCCTCGAGCGGCGCTTCATTGTGCCCGAGGAGAACCGTCTCAGACGCAAGTTTCGCGCAGAGTTCGCGCGCTATTGCAATGAAACGCGCAGGTGGGCTTAATCACGGGCTGTGTGGCGACTCGCATGTCGGGCGCTAACCTGAAATAAGCGTGGAACAGATTTTGGACTTTGGCCCGGAGAGCCGGGCAACAGACGATTAGAGACAGACGGTAAGAGACAACGGCAATGACAAGGGGGATTGACGGGTGAAGATCGGAACACCGACAGAGGTAATGGCGGGCGAGGCACGGGTGGCGATGACACCGGACTCGGCGCTTCAGTTGCAAAAGCTGGGCTATGAGTGCGTGATCGAGGCCGGCGCCGGCGCTAAGGCGGGCTTCTCGGACGCGGCTTACAAGGACGCGGGCGTATCGGTGGTCAAGACCGCCGCCGCCCTGTGGAAGGCGGCAGATATCGTCGCCAAGGTCCGCCCGCCCAGCGATGCGGAAGTCAAACGCCTGCGCGAGGGGCAGACGCTCATTTCCTTCTTCAACCCAAGTGCGAACGAAAAGCACATGGAGCAGGCGGCGAAAGCAGGCGCCACCGTGGTGGCCATGGAAATGGTCCCCCGCATCAGCCGCGCGCAGAAGATGGACGCGCTGAGTTCCATGGCAAATATTGCGGGCTACCGCGCGGTGATCGAAGCAGGCAACAATTTCGGCCGCTTCTTCACGGGTCAGATCACGGCGGCGGGCAAGGTCCCCCCGGCCAAGGTTCTGGTCGTGGGCGCAGGCGTGGCGGGTTTGGCCGCGATCGGCACGTCCACATCGCTTGGTGCGATCACATATGCGTTCGACGTGCGGCCCGAAGTGGCTGAGCAGGTGGAATCCATGGGGGCGGAGTTTGTGTTCCTAGACTTTGAGGAAGCACAGCAGGACGGTGCTGCGACGGGGGGTTACGCTGCTGTCTCCAGCCCTGAATTCGCCGCCGCGCAATTGGCCAAGTTTCGCGAGCTGGCCCCCAATATCGACATTGTCATTACGACGGCCCTGATCCCCAACCGCGAAGCGCCCGAGCTTTGGACCGAAGACATGGTCAAGGCGATGAAGCCCGGCTCCGTGATCGTCGATCTGGCCGCCGAGAAGGGCGGGAATTGCAAGCTCACCGTGATGGACGAGAAGATCGTGACCGAGAACGGTGTGACCATCATTGGCTACACCGACTTCCCCAGCCGGATGGCGGCGCAATCTTCGACGCTTTATGCGACGAACATCCGCCACATGCTGGCGGACCTCACGCCGGAGAAGGACGGCACGCCCGTCCACAACATGGAAGATGATGTGATCCGCGGTGCCACCGTAGCCCATGCGGGCGCTGTCACCTATCCGCCGCCCCCGCCCAAAGTGGCGGCCATCGCGGCGCAACCCAAGAAGGAAGCGCCCAAGGAACTGACGGCCGCCGAAAAGCGCGCTGCCGAAGTGGCCGCGTTCAAGAAGCAGACGATGACGCAAGTGGGCCTTCTGGCCGCAGGCGGGGTCTTGGTGCTTCTCGTGGGGATGGTTGCCCCGGCCAGTTTCATGAAGCATTTCATCGTCTTCGTGCTGTCGGTTTTCATCGGCTTCCAGGTGATCTGGAACGTCGCCCACTCGCTTCACACGCCGCTCATGGCGGTCACGAACGCAATCTCGTCGATCATTATCTTGGGCGCGTTGATCCAGATCGGGTCCAGTTCGTTCCTGATCACGCTTTTGTCGGCGGCGGCGATCTTTATGGCCTCGATCAATATTTTCGGCGGCTTCCTCGTGACACGGCGCATGCTCGCCATGTTCCAGAAATCGTAAGGGGGGCCGGATCATGGACTTCGGATTTACCATTGCGGCCTATGCGGTCGCGGCTGTTCTCTTCATCCTGAGCTTGGGTGGCCTCTCGGGTCAGGAAAGTGCAAAACGCGCGGTATGGTATGGGATTGCGGGCATGGGTCTTGCCATTCTCGCTACCATCGTGGGCCCCGGTCAGGGGCTGTGGCTCATGTCGCTGGTGCTGATCGCGGCGGGGGCGGCTGTGGGATACCAGCTGGCCACCAAGGTGCAGATGACGCAGATGCCCGAGCTTGTGGCGATCATGCATTCGCTGGTGGGGCTTGCGGCGGTATTTGTCGGCTTCAACGCGGACCTGATGATCAACACGATCGGCGCGCTTTTTGTCGAGAATGGCGGGCAGTTGGGCGCGGTTGTCGAAGGCACGGCCTTCACGACTGTGGGCCTGCCCGGCGCAGTCTACAACGAGCTGTCGTCCTTCGGACAGCTTATTGCCAAGAAATCAGGCGTAGAGATCACCATCCTGCGGGTCGAACTTGTGCTGGGCATCTGGATCGGGGCGGTGACGTTCACCGGCTCCGTGATCGCCTATGGCAAGCTCGCGGGCAAGGTAGACACCTCGGCCAAGCAGCTTCCGGGTGGGCATTTGCTGAACGCGGGGGCGGCGGGTTTGTCGGTCGTGCTGGCGGCGATGTATCTGGGCGATAGCGGCAGCTGGACGCTTGTACTTCTGACGCTTCTGGCGCTCTTCATCGGCTATCACCTGATCATGGGGATCGGCGGTGCTGACATGCCTGTGGTCGTGTCGATGCTCAACTCCTATTCGGGGTGGGCGGCGGCGGCGATTGGCTTCAGCCTCGGCAATGATCTTCTGATCGTGGTCGGCGCGCTCGTGGGCTCCTCTGGTGCGATCCTGAGCTACATCATGTGCAAGGCGATGAACCGCAGCTTCGTCTCGGTGATCCTCGGCGGCTTCGGTGGAGCCACAGGCGAGCAGATGGCCGTGGAAGGTGAACAGATCGCGATTGACGCAGATGGCGTGGCGGCCGCCCTCAATGAGGCCGACAGCATCGTGATCATCCCCGGTTACGGCATGGCCGTGGCGCAGGCGCAGCAGGCGGTCTCGGAGATGACCAACAAGCTGCGGGCGAAAGGCAAGAATGTACGGTTCGCCATTCACCCGGTCGCCGGGCGTCTGCCGGGGCATATGAACGTGCTGCTGGCAGAGGCGAAGGTGCCCTATGACATCGTGCTGGAAATGGACGAGATCAACGATGATTTCCCGTCCACGGATGTGGTGATCGTGATCGGCTCCAATGACATCGTGAACCCCGCCGCGCAGGACGATCCGAACAGCCCAATCGCCGGGATGCCGGTTCTGGAATGCTGGAAGGCCAAGCAGGTGTTTGTCTCCAAGCGCGGGCAGGGCACGGGCTATTCCGGAATCGAGAACCCGCTTTTCTTCAAGGACAACACGCGGATGTTCTATGGCGATGCGAAGGATTCTGTGTCGAGCCTTTTGAGCCGGATCGAGTGATCCGTTTGGCAGAAAATTATGAAGGGCGCCTTGCGGGGCGCCCTTTTTTTGTGCAAAGCCGCCTCATCCGCCCATGCGGGCGTCTTCGGCGGTCTTTTTTGAGTATTTGGGCTAAGAAGAAGGACTGTATGCGGTTGTATCCGGGTAAGCCTTTGATAGCGCAATATAATCTGTTTCCATTCCCGAATCATACCCCTATGGTGACACAAACCTCGTCGGAGCCCAGACTATGCCGCCACTGACCGATCATCCGCTGCGTTATGCTTTGGCCAACGAGCTTCATGCGCGGCCTTTTCCATCGCTGTCGGCGCCGTGCACGGCGGTGTTCCTGGCAATCAAGCAGCCCGAGCAGGCGGCGGCGCGGGACCGGGGTGCGGACCGGGCGCATCTTTTGGATTTGCTGGACCGGTTCGGGGCGGCGCATCCATCGCCCGAGGGCAATCATTACTTCGGCAAGATCGGCAAACATTCCCTGAAATGGGAGAGCCACACCGAGTTTGTGACCTACACCGTGTTCATCGAGCACCTGCCCGAGCGGGCGTTTGACCCCAGCGATTTCGAGGTCTTTCCAGCTGATTGGCTGCAAGAGGCGCCGGGGGCGCGTATCACCTCGGCCTTGATCCGGGTGGAGACGCGCGGCTCGGAGAGCGCTTTGAGCCGGGCGATATCGGAGTGGTTCGTGGGCGAGAGCGTGGCGGTGGCGCGGGTTCTGGACGATGCGGCGGTGGTGGCGGGTGATTTTCGCATTGATGCGGCGGGTCATTCGCGCTTTGCAGTGAGCGCGGACAAGGATATTGGCGAGCGGCGGATGGGGCGGATCGTGCAACGTCTGTGCGAGATCGAGACGTATAAGACCATGTCTATGCTGGGCTTTGCACGGGTGGGCGAGATGTCAGGCCGGATGGGCCAGATCGACGGCGAGTTGACGCGCCTCATTGCGGAGATGAGCAGTGGCGAGCACCCGGCGGAGGATACGCTGAGAAGCCTTTTGAAGGTCTCGGCGGAGTTGGAAGCGATGGTCTCTGATGCTTCCTTCCGTTTCTCGGCCACCCATGCGTATGAGGGAATCGTGACCCAGCGGATCGAGGTGCTGCGCGAGGAGCGGTTCGAGGGGCGGCAGACCTTTGAGGAGTTCATGTCGCGGCGCTATACCCCTGCGATGCGCACCGTTTCCAGCACCGAAGCGCGGTTGCGGGCGATGGCGGACCGGGCGATGCGAGCGGGGGATCTGTTGCGCACGCGGGTGGATGTGGAACGCTCGGCGCAGAACCAGGCTTTGCTGGAGAGTATGGACCGGCGGGCGGATGCGCAGCTTCGCCTGCAGCGCACGGTCGAGGGGCTGTCCGTCGTGGCCATCAGCTATTATGCGGTGTCGCTCTCGGTCTATCTCTTGGACCCTGCGGCTGCTGCGATGGGTATGAGCAAGGGGCTGGTGACGGCGGGTGTGACCTTGCCGATCATCGGCCTTGTCTGGTGGGCGATCCGGCGGGTGCGCAAGCATCTCGACTGACGGATTATGGCGCGCCGCGCGGATCGGCCAGATCCCGCAGGCTATCGCCCAGCACCGTCACGCAGAGCACGACAGCGGTGATCATAGCCCCCGGCCAGAGCGCGCGGCCCGGATGGCTTGCAAGGCTTTCGGTGCCATCAAAAAGCAGCCGCCCCCATGTGGGGAAATCCGGCGGGAAGCCGAGCCCCAGAAAGCTGAGCGCGCTTTCGGCGAGGATTGCGGTGGCGATGCCGAGGCTGGCGGACACCGTGAGCGCGGAGGCGACATTGGGCAGGATGTGGCGCGTGGCCATGGCAGGTGCCCGCGTGCCGCCTGCGCGGGCGGCGGTGATGAAATCGCGGCCCATCAGCGCCATGACATCGCCGCGCAGGATACGGGCCGTTCCCATCCAGCTCGTCGCGCCGATTGCACCCACGATGAGGATGAAGAGCCCCATCTCCGGGCCGAACGCGGCGCTGAGCGGTGCGCGGAAGAGCATTACCGCGATCAGCAAAAGCGGCAAGAGCGGCAACGCGAGGAAAAGATCGGTGAGCCGCATCAAGGGCCCGTCGAGCCAGCGCACCATGCCGGCCGCCACGCCCACAGCCGCACCAATGACCACGCTCACACTCATCGCGGCGAGGCCTACGGCAAGTGACGCGCGCCCCCCTGCAAGCAGCCGCGCGAGCATGTCGCGCCCGAGCTGATCCGTGCCCAGAGGATGCGCAAAGCTGCTGCCCTGATTGCGGGCGGTGAGGTTCATGGCCCCTGCCTCAAGCGGCCAGAGGAGCGGACCGAGAAGCACGGCAAGCGTGATGAGGCTCAGCCCCCATAGCGCGATGCGTGCGCCCCTAGTCATAGCGGATACGCGGGTCGAGCCAGCCATAGGTGAGATCGGCCATCAGGTTGAACGCCACGATGAGTACGGCCAGAACCATCGTGATCGCCATGATCGTGGGAATATCCGTGGCCTGAACCGAGCTGACCAGAAGGGCGCCGATGCCGTTCACGCCGAAGATCTGCTCGGTCACGATGGCGCCCGCGAAAATCTGCGGTGCGCCGACAGCCACAATGCTGACCACGGGGATCAGAGAATTGCGCAGGCCATGGGCCATCAGAACCCGCCCCTCTGGCGCGCCCCGCGCGCGGGCGGCTGTGATATAGTCCTGCCCCAGCGCGTCGAGCATGGCGGCGCGCATGTAGCGGCTGATCTGGGCTGTGGTCTGCACGCTCAGCACGAGGACGGGCAGGGCCATCTGGCGTATTTGCGCGACAAGGCTGTCCCAATCACGCACGATCAGGCCGGTGTCATAGACCGACGGCAGCCAGCCCAGCGTGATCGCGAAAAGCCAGATCAGCACCGCGCCCGAGAAAAACGGCGGCACCGCATAACTGAGCATGGCCGCCCCTGTGGCGGCCCGGTCAAACGCACCGCCGCGCCGATAGGCGGACCAGACGCCCAGTGGGATCGCCACGATCACGCCAATGACATAAGCCAGCCCCACCACGATCAGCGTTTGCGGCAACCGCTCGCCCAGAAGGGCCATCACGGGCGCGCGGGTCTGCCAGCTGAGCAGGCGGGGCGCGCCCTCTGAGAACGCGGTGCCGAACAGAGCGTCTATCCCCACCATGGGCTCCACCACGGCAAGCTGGTAGAGCCAGCGGGTGTAGCGGATATGCGCGGCCTCCCCGAGCCCCAGCGCCTCGCGCATCTGCGCGCGCACGTCGGCTGAGATGGTTTGCGGCAGCTGCGCCATCGGATCACCGGGGGCGAGTTCCAGCAACGCGAACACCACCAGCGAAATTGCCAGAAGCGTGGGCAGCGCAAAGAAGAGGCGGCGGGCTGTGTAGCGCAGCATGATAGAGCCTTGACTGGACACGGCTCAGCCTATGCTTGTGTGCGCGCCTTGGCAAACCACTCTAGTCGGGCAGGCGGGTCCAATCGGCGATATTCCACAGCTCGCTGTCCCATGCGTTCATTTCAACCCCGCCAAGGCTGAGCACATGGGCCGAGACGCGGCCCCGGTCCACCAAAGGGAGGACCACATGGCTTTGCACCAGCATGTCGTTCATCCGGCGGGCAAGGGCCGCGCGCGCCTCAACCCCACCCGTGCCGGACAGCTCCTCACCGAGCGCGTCGAACGCCGGATTGCACCAGCGGCTGATATTGGCCCCCTGCCATTGGTTTTCAGGCGCGGGCGCTCGTCCGCAGAACCATGTGCTCAGGTATCCTTCGGGGTCCGTGCCATCCGAGGCACCTGCGAACATCTGCACATCGGCATAGAATTTCTGGAACGTGTCGGGACTGCTGGGATCGGCACCGAAAAACACCGAAGGCTCGATGTTGCGTAGTTCTGTCTCTACGCCGATCTGCCGCCACCATTCCTTGATCAACACCTGAAAATCCTGACGCACTGCATTGGTGGAGGTCTGCAAAACAAGGCTGAGTGGGCGGCCCTCCTTGTCGCGCACCCCGTCACCATCGCTGTCAGTCCAGCCGGCGGTATCCAGCGCCGCGCGCGCGCCGTCCAGATCCTGCACGAGACAGTCCTCATTGGCGTCCGACGCATAGGCGGGTGGGGCGGGGATGATGTTGCAGGTGGCGCGGCCAGAGGTGCCATAGCCGATTTCGACCATCACGGGCCTGTCCAGCGCCATCGAGAGCGCGCGGCGCACATCCGCATCGCTCAGCACCGGATGGGGGTGGGCGAGGGTTGAGCGTGCATCGCCGAGGGCGGGGTCGGGATCGGTGAGGTTGAAGGCAAGACGCTCCACCAGCGTGCTGAACGCGGCGGTGATGCGGCCTTTGCCGCGCGCTTCCATATCGCTCAGCATTTCGGGGCGCAATTGCAGGTTCCACGCATAGTCGAACTCGCCCGTCTCCAGAACCGTGCGGGCCGCCGCCGCGGGGGTGCCGCCACCTTTGAAGGTGACATCGGCAAAGGCGGGCTTGCCCGGTTCGCGGTAGCCCGGATTGGCCTCGAATTGCACCGCATCACCGGGGCGGAAATCCACCACTTTGAAGGGTCCCGTGCCGATGGGCGCGAAATTGGCCTCGGTGCAGCTGGCGGCGGCGGGGCCGAGGCAGGCGCTGAATTGCGCGGCTTGCAGGATTGGCGCCTGGGGGCCAACGAAGGGGCCATAGGGGTTGGGCCGTGGCGCATCGAAGGTCACGCGGGCGGTCAGCGGATCGAGCACCTCGACATCCGCCACGCCGCGAAACTTGTCCGCCTGCGAACACCCGCCGCCGGGGGCAGTGCAATAGGCATGAGTGAAGCGGATATCCTCTGCCGTAACAGCACTGCCATCGGACCATGTGAGGTCCGGCTTCAGCCGCCATGTGATGCTGCGTTTATCCGCGCTGATCCCGCCATTGGCGAGCGTGGGGATGTCCTCCGCCAGCCAAGGCCGCATCACCCCCTCCGGGCCATAGCGCGCCAGCGGCTCCAAAACGAGGCTCGCGGCCTCGATATCCTTTATGCCACCACTCAGATATGGGTTCAGGATCGTGGGCGCCTGCCAGTAGAGGATTTTGAGCGTCCCGTCGCGCCCCCGTTCCAGCGCGGATACTGGGCCAGCCAGAGCGGCGAGTGTCACGAAGGATCTGGCGAAGGAGCGAAGGAGCATTTCATATAGTCCATCTTAAGCGGTGTCGGCCCGGAGATATCGCGCGGGGAAGCTCTTCAAACCACCGTAGATGGCCCCATTTCTGCAAAGGTTAGCGCAAAACATAGTTAAGCAAAACTCGATTAAACCGATAATTTATTTTGTTTTTCTCGAACTTGCGCAGGCGCGGCTGGTTTGACATCGCCCGCATGCCTGGCCTAGCGTTGCGTTATTCTCAACGGTTCACAGGGTCTCCCCGTGTCGGATCAGGCTCTTTTATCTCTGCGCGATCTGCGGCTGCGCTATGGCGCGGGGCCAGAGGTGTTGTGCGGCGTGTCTCTGGAAATTGCGGCGGGAGGGATGCTGTCACTGATTGGCCCGTCGGGGGCGGGGAAATCGGCACTGGCACGGGCGATCTTGCGGCTGGATGAGGCCAGTGGGGCGCAGGTGACGGGGGGCTGCGTCCTCTGGGATGGGCGCGATATCGCTGAGGCGAATGCCGCGGATCTGCGCACTCTGCGCGGTGGTGATGTCGGGATGGTGTTTCAGGACGCGAGTGCCGCGTTGAACCCGGTGTTGCGTATTGGTGTGCAGATGCGTGAGGCGTTGCGTTTGCATGGAGGGTTGCGTGGGCAGGGGACGCAAGCGCGGGCTGAGGCCCTTCTGGCTGATTGCCAAATGCCTGATCCCAAAAAGATAATGTCTCAATACCCCCATCAGCTTTCGGGCGGGCTGCGCCAGCGGGTGATGATCGCCATTGCCCTCGCAGGCGGGCCCCGCCTTTTGATCGCGGATGAGCCGACAAGCGCGCTTGATGCCAGCCTGCGTGCGGCGCTTTTGGCGCTTTTGGACCGGTTGAGGCGTGAAAAGGGTCTGGCGCTTTTGTTGGTGACCCATGACATGACTGCGGCGTGGCGAATGGGCGGCGACGTGGCGGTGATGGAGGCGGGCCGGGTGGTGGAGACGGGGCCAGTAGATGAGGTGCTGGTGCGCCCCGTCCATGCCCAAACCCGCGCGCTTGTCGCGGCGATGCCCGGGCGTGCAATCGGGCCGCGCGCACCGCCGCCGGGCGCAGGCGTGTTGTCAGTGCGTGGTCTTGGCGTGCGCTATCCTGCCGGGTCGGCGATGTTTCGTGATGGACGCCGCAGCCTCTGGGCCGCGCATAACGTGAGCTTTGATATCGCGCGCGGCGAAACGCTGGCTCTTGTTGGCGAATCGGGAAGCGGGAAGTCCTCGGTCGCGCGGGCCATCTTGCGGCTTGGCCCGGTGGCGCAGGGTCGTGTCGAGCTTGGCGGGCGCAACGTTCTGAGCCTGTCACCCCGCGCGCTGCACATGGCGCGCGCCGAGATGCAAATGGTGTTTCAGGACCCGATGGGAAGCCTTGATCCACGCCGCTCGCTAGCGGCCCAAGTGGCCGAGCCTTTGCAAAACTACGCCCGCCCGGCTGGGAAATCCGTTATCGAGGCGCTATTCGCGCAAGTTGGTCTGTCTCCGGACCTCATGGCGCGCTATCCGCACCAAGCCTCCGGCGGGCAGCGTCAGCGCGTCGCCATCGCCCGCGCATTGGCGCTGAAGCCCGCGCTGATCGTCGCGGATGAGGCCGTCTCGGCCCTTGATACGCATGTGCAGGGCGAGGTTTTGCGCCTCATGCAGGAGCTGCAACAGCGCCTTGGGCTGGCCTATCTCTTCATCAGCCACGATCTGGCCGTTGTCAGCCAGATCGCGCACCGGATCGCGGTGATGACAGAGGGGCGCATCGTGGAAATTGGCCCGGTGGAGCGCGTTTTGCGCGCGCCCCAGCACCCCTATACCCAGCGCCTGATGGCCGCCGCAGCCCTTGATGCCACGCCCGCGCCACCGGGCAGCCCGCCCACCTTGCCGCGCGGCCAAAGCCCTGACGCGCCGGTTTACAAGCAGGCAGCACCCGGCCATCTTGTGGCGACCGAGTAAAGGAGCCACCTCATGCCCGTTAAGAATCGCTTTGCCGAACTCCATGACGACATCACCGCGTGGCGGCGCGATATTCACACCCATCCAGAGCTTCTTTTTGACACGCACCGCACAGGCGCGCTCGTCGCTGACAAGCTGCGCGCCTTTGGCTGCGACAGGGTGGTGACGGGCATGGCAAAGACCGGCGTGGTTGGTGTGATCCATGGCAAAAACGGCGGCGCGGGCCGGGTGATTGGCTTGCGCGCAGATATGGACGCCCTTCCGATCGCGGAGGCGACGGGGGCGGCCTACGCCTCGCAAACCCCCGGTGTGATGCATGCGTGCGGGCATGACGGGCATACGGCCATGCTTCTGGGGGCCGCGCAATATCTGGCCGAGACGCGGAATTTCTCCGGCACGGTCGTGGTGATCTTTCAGCCCGCCGAAGAAGGTGGTGGCGGTGCGAAAGTCATGTGCGACGAAGGGCTTATGGCCGATTTCGGGATTGAAGAAGTCTACGGCATGCACAACTGGCCCGGCATGCCCGCGGGAAGTTTCGCCATCCGTCCGGGGCCGTTCTTTGCCGCGACGGATGTGTTCGAGATCGCCCTCACCGGGCGCGGCGGCCATGCGGCCAAGCCCCATACCACGGTCGATCCCATCGTGATGTCGGCGCAGCTCATCACGATGCTGCAAACCATTGCAAGCCGCAGCGCGGATCCAACCGAGGAGATCGTTGTCTCGGTGACCTCGATCGACAGCAGCTCAAAGGCCTTTAACGTGATCCCTGGCTCGGTTCTACTCAAAGGCACTGTGCGCACGCTAAGTGCCGAGATGCGTGATCTGGCCGAGGCGCGGATGGCGGCAATTTGCGCCCATATCGGCGCGGCCATGGGGGGCGAGGCGGCGCTTACCTATACTCGTAACTATCCGGTAATGGTGAACCACCCCGAGCAGACTGACTTCGTGGCTGATGTGGCGCGATCCGTCTCGGGCGCCTGCGCCGAGGCACCGTTGGTCATGGGGGGCGAGGATTTTGCTTATATGCTGGAGGAGCGTCCGGGCGCTTACATCCTTGTCGGAAATGGCGATACGGCGAATGTGCATAACGCCGAATATGACTTCAATGACGACGTGATTCCAATGGGATGCAGCTGGTGGGCGGAGCTGGTGGAGCGACGTTTGCCCGTCTGATCAGGCGCTGGTCAAGGTTCGGACCAGAGCGCGTCATAGACGTCATTGATCGCGTCCGCCTCCGCCTCGACGCTGAAGGAGGTTTCGGCATCCGCGCGTGCGGCGCGGGCCATTTTGGCATGACGCGCGGGGTCGTCCATCAACGCGCTCAGCGTTTCGGCCACGCCCTCTGACAGGTCCAGATCAACGATTAGCCCGGCGCGCCCTTGGCCCGAGAATTGCCGATACGCGCCTGCGTCGCTCGCCACAAATGGCACACCGCTCGCCATGCCCTCCAAAGGCGCCATCCCATAGCCCTCATAGCGTGGCAGCTGCACCACAGCGCCAAGGCCGCGCATCAAGGCGGGCAGGGCCTCGGGCGCGATCTCACCAGGAAAGAGGATGCGATCTTGCAGCTGCGCCATGACGATCTGATCCTTCAGCCCTTGCAAAAACGCAGTATCTGCGCTGCCCGCACGCCCGATCACAAGGGCGGTCGCCTCGGGCTGCATCGGTAGCAAGTGGAGCATCGCCTCGACGAAGCGGTCCGTGCCCTTTTCGGGGCGGATACGGCCAATCGTGGCGATGCCGAACCGGCCGGGATACTCGGTCTCAAGCCAAGCCTCCGCGCGGTTGGTGGCAGGGTAAAACCGTTCCGTATCAACACCATGTGGAACAACAGCGCGAATATGTGGGACAAAGCTCGCGGCCGCCACGCTGGTTGCGATCACCGCATCCATGCGCGAGATGAGCCAGCGCGGAAAGGCCGAGTGCCGCCGCTGCGCCGCCGAGGTGAACACGATCTTGATCGGCAGGCGCAGCACGTCGCGCGCCCAGAGGGCGGCGCGCATCTCGGTGTTGCGCCGCACATGCCAGATGGTAAACCGCTCAGAGGGGGTGCGGCTCGCCGCGCGGGCCTCGCGCAGCGTGATGGGCGCGGGGCAACCGGGCAGGGGATAGCCGCAAAGCGCCACGTCAAGCCCTTGGGCCTGCGCCCGCAACACGCCCGCGGCAGTGGCCGAGACACCGGTGAAATTGCGGTTGAAATTGGTGACGATCACATCTGTCATGGTGGGGGGGCAAGCTCCAGTGTAGCGCAAAGATCATGGGCCATCTCCCCCAGCGCATCTGCCTGAGCGGCGGCGAAATCCGCGCTGGCGCTTTGCAGATGCGTCAGAGTGTCGGCACTGCTCAAAAGCCTGCCCACGGCCTGTCCCAAAGCATCCGCATCCTG
>CALGEH010000064.1 GCA_937881735.1 uncultured Shimia sp. | reverse complement strand
AGCTCGGGGTACTCTGCCGCCAGATCTCCCAGAGGCTCCGCGATATCACCCTCGCCGCGCTGCACTTCCAAAGATTGCGACAGAACCGGCGCGCCGCCCGTGAGGCTGGGCAAAAGCCCCGCCAGCATCGCCTCGAAAATCTTGGGCACGCCGGCCATCACATGCACATTGCCAAGGGTGAAACCGGGCGCAGCGCTCACCGGATTGTCGATGAGCGTGGCCCCTTTGGGGATGCGGGCCATGCGCAGGCGGGCAGCGTTCAGCTCAATCCCCGAGCGCTCATAATGCGCGGCAAGGATGGCGCGGGCGTCGTTGCGGATGTCGATTGCAGCCCCCATCGCGGCGGCCACGTTGTCGGCGGTGATATCATCATGGGTGGGACCAATGCCGCCGGAGGTGAAGACGTGGGCGTAGGCGTCACTCAGGGCCTTGACCGCGCTTTGAATAGCACCGGAATCGTCGCTTACCACGCGCACCTCCAGCAGATCAATTCCAGCCGCCGTCAGGGCATTGGCCAGATGGTGCATGTTCGCATCCCGCGTGCGCCCCGACAGGATCTCATCCCCGATGACAAGCATGGCGGCTGTAGGGTTTGGCATGGGGCGGCCTCCTTGAATGGTCTGCCTGCCCGGTATAGGCCTGCGCTCATGCGGTTTCAAACCCCTCTTGTCCGGGCGCGGCTGGTGCGGCGCTATAAACGCTTTCTGGCCGATATCGTGCTGAAGGACGGGCGCGAGGTCGTGGCCCATTGCGCCAACCCAGGTGCGATGACGGGGCTGGCCGACCCCGGTGCCGCGATCTGGGTGGAGCCTAATGACGACCCCAAGAAAAAGCTGAAATACGGCTGGCGGCTAACCGAACTTGGGGATGGCCACATGGCCTGCGTGGATACAGGCGCCGCGAACCGGATGATACGGGCAGCGCTGGAACAGGGACTGGAAGGGCTTGAAGGGTATGACCAAATTCTGCCTGAGCAAAAATACGGGGAGGCGAGCCGGATCGACTTTCTTCTGCGCGGGGTTGGACGGGCAGAGGCTTACGTCGAGGTAAAATCTGTCACGCTGTCGCGCACAGCGGGGCTTGCGGAGTTTCCCGACACCGTGACGGCGCGCGGGACGCGGCATTTGCAGGAGCTGGCCCATGTGGCGCAGGCAGGGGCGCGGGCGGTGCTGCTCTATGTGGTGCAGCGTTCTGATTGCGCCCATGTGAGCGTGGCGCGTGATATCGATCCGGCCTACGCCGCTGCGCTGGAGGATGCGCGCGCGGCGGGGGTGGAGATCATGGCGCTGGGCGCACGCCCGGCCCCGGAGGGCATCACACTGACTGGTCCGCTGCCAGTTGTGTGAGGCGCGCGCAATAATTGGTCGCGCAGCGCTGGCCCTTTTGCCGAAATTCCCCTACATAATCGACATAGCCAAAACGCATGAGGCCCACCTTGAACAAAGAGCACCGCGGACGCGTGACACGGGACGGAATTCGCATCTATTCGGACGCGGATTTTGCAGGCATGCACAAGGCCGGCGCCCTCGCCGCCCAGATTCTGGATGCGATCGCGCCCGAGGTGCAGGTAGGTCAAAGCACCGCCATCCTCGATGCGATGATCGAGGCGATGGTCGATGAGGCAGGCGCCACATCCGCTACAATCGGCTACAAAGGCTACAAACACGCCAGTTGCATCAGCGTGAACCACGTGGTTTGCCACGGCATCCCGGGTGACAAGCTGCTGAAGGATGGCGATATCCTCAACATCGACGTGACGGTGATTGTGGATGGCTGGTTTGGTGATACATCGCGCATGTATGTGGCAGGCAAACTGCCGCGCAAGGCCGAGCGGCTGATCGAAGTCACCCACGCGGCGCTGATGAAGGGGATCGAGGCCGTGCGCCCCGGCAACACGTTCGGTGATATTGGTGCAGCGATCCAGACCTATATCGAAGCGCAGCGCATGTCTGTCGTGCGCGATTTTTGCGGTCACGGGCTCGGGCTGGTTTTCCACGCGCCGCCCAATGTGCTGCACTATGGCCGCGCGGGCACCGGACCCAAGCTTGAGGAAGGCATGTTCTTCACCATCGAGCCGATGGTCAATCTGGGCCGCCCCGAGACCAAAGTGCTCGCGGATGACTGGACAGCTGTGACGCGCGACAAATCCCTCTCGGCGCAATTCGAGCATTCGGTTGGCGTGACAGCGGACGGCGTGGATATTTTCACCTTGTCGCCCGGCGGGCTGTTCCATCCGACCTATATTGCGTGATCTTTCAGGCTTTCTTCTTAGCATAAATACTCAAATTCTGCAGGGGCTTCAGGCGCCTCCGGCGGGAGTATTTAGACTGAGAAGAAGCTAGGGGCGCTAAATGCGGGCCGCGATGGCGCCTGCTGCGGCGACGCCTGAACTCCAGGCCCATTGAAAGTTGTAACCGCCGAGCCAGCCTGTGACATCCGCGGCCTCGCCAATGATGAAGAGGCCGGGCTGGTGGCGGCTTTCCATGGTTTTCGACGACAGCCCGTCTGTGTCTACGCCGCCCATTGTGACCTCTGCCGTCCGGTAGCCTTCTGTCCCGCCGGGCGTGAGGTGCCAGTGGCGTAGGCCTTGTGTCAGATCGGTCAGGGCTGCGTCTGATTGGTCGGCGAGTTTGCTGGTCAATGTAAGGTTCAGTTCTGCCTCCAAAACGGGCACGAGGCGGGCGGGGAGGTGGCGGCCAAGCTCGGTGTTGAGCTGATGGCGGCCTGATTGGGTGCGTTGCGCGCGCATGGCCTCGAGAAGCGTCCCTGCGGGATCGAGATTGATGCTGATCGGTGCGCCCTCTTGCCAGTAGGACGAGACCTGTAGCATCGCAGGGCCGGAGAGGCCGCGATGGGTGAAAAGGAGGTTTTCCTCGAATTCCGTGCCACCTGCGCTGGCGCGCACGGGGACCGAGAGGCCCGACAGGGCGGCGAAGCGGCCTTCGGGGAAGGTAAACGGCACCAGCCCTGCGCGGGTGGGGGTGAGCGCATGGCCGAACTGCTCCGCGATGTCGTAGGCAAGGCCGGTTGCACCCATCTTGGGGATGGATTTGCCGCCTGTGGCCAGCACCAGATGCCGCGCAGCGACGGTGCGGCGCGCGCCCTCTTTCTCCAGTGTGGCTTGGAAGTGGGTGCCATCATGGCTGAGGTCTTTGAGCGATGTTTGCAGCCAGAGCGCCGCACCTGCGCGCGTCATCTCAGCGCGCAGCATGGCGATGATTTCTTTTGCGGAGGTGTCACAGAAAAGCTGACCGAGCGTTTTCTCGTGCCATGCGATTTTGTGCTGATCCACCAAGGCTATGAAATCCCATTGGGTATAGCGGCTGAGCGCGGATTTGCAGAAATGGGGGTTTTGCGACAGGAAATTTTCGGGGGACGCATACATGTTGGTGAAGTTGCAGCGCCCGCCGCCCGAGATGCGGATTTTCTCGCCCGGCGCGCGGGCGTGATCGATCACAAGGCTGCTGCCTGGCGCACGTGCCGCGCACATCATCCCTGCCGCCCCGGCACCCAGTATCAGCGTATCTACATCCATTGCAGCGGGGTGCCTGATTGTGTGGGGCGGGTCAAGGCGCGCCGCATTTGCGCAAATGTCCGGGTGGCGAGGCCTCTTGCCGCTTTATGCAGATAGAGGTGCAAAGCCCACCACCAGCCTTTGTGGCCTTCCCTAAAAGGTGCGGTCCTGTTACAATAAGACAATAGACCCCGGTAAGGGGCAGTTCAGAGGCAGTAATCGGCGTGGTGTCATGACAGAGATGGTCTATGGGTCGGTCCCGGTGCGGGATGTCGAGCCTGTTCTTCCCAAGTGGTGGCGGACAATCGACAAATGGTCGATGTCCTGCGTGCTAGTGCTGTTCGGGATCGGGCTTCTGCTTGGCTTTGCGGCCTCGCCGCCTTTGGCCGAGAAGAACGGGTTTGATCCTTTCCATTACGTGACGCGGCAGATGTTTTTTGGCGGCCTTGCGATGACGGCCATGGTGCTGACCTCGATGATGACACCGATGCTGGTGCGGCGTCTGGCGGTGATAGGGTTTTTGATCTCGCTTGTGGCGCTGATGCTTTTGCCCGTGCTGGGCACGGATTTTGGCAAGGGGGCCACGCGGTGGTATTCGCTCGGGTTTGCCTCGATCCAGCCGTCGGAGTTTCTCAAGCCCGGTTTCGTGGTCGTGGGCGCGTGGATGATGGCCGCGAGCCGCGAGATAAACGGGCCTCCGGGCCTCAGCTGGTCGTTTATCCTGACGATGGTGATCGTAGCCTTTCTGGCGATGCAGCCCGATTTTGGGCAGGCCTCTTTGGTTTTGTTTGCATGGGGTGTGATGTATTTCGTGGCGGGCGCGCCGATCCTGTTGCTGATGGCGATGGCCGGGCTGGTGATCCTTGCAGGCTCTGTTGCCTATTCTAATTCCGAGCATTTCGCGCGCCGCATTGATGGGTTTCTCAGCGCCGACCTTGACCCCACCACCCAGCTTGGTTTTGCGACCAACGCGATCCGCGAGGGCGGATTTTTCGGCGTGGGTGTAGGTGAGGGGGCGGTGAAATGGTCGTTGCCCGATGCGCATACGGATTTCATCATCGCCGTGGCCGCCGAGGAATTCGGGCTGGTCCTCGTGCTGGTGATCATCGGGCTTTATTCGATGATCGTGGTGCGTTCGCTGATGCGACTGATGCGGGAGCGAGACCCGTTCATCCGGCTGGCCGCCACCGGCCTTGTCGCCATTTTTGGCGTGCAGGCGATGATCAACATGGGTGTCGCGGTGCGGCTTTTGCCCGCCAAGGGGATGACGCTGCCGTTTGTGAGCTATGGCGGCTCGTCGCTGATTGCAGGCGGCATTGCTTTGGGGATGCTGTTTGCTTTCACGCGCCAGCGTCCGCAGGGTGAGATTGGCGATATCCTTAGAGGGCGCGGAAGATGAGCGCCCCGCTCCTTCTGATGGCCGCGGGCGGCACGGGGGGGCATATGTTCCCGGCGCAGGCGCTGGCGGAGGTGATGCTGGCGCGCGGGTGGCGGGTGAAGCTGAGCACGGATGCACGCGGTGCGCGCTACACTGGGGGCTTTTCCCATGCCGTGGCGATAGAACAGGTGGTCAGTGCCACGTTCTCGCGCGGTGGCCTTGCGTCCAAGGCGATGGCGCCTTTTCATATTGCAGGTGGCGTGATGGGGGCGGCCCTGCGCATGGCGCGCGAGAAGCCCGACGTGATCGTGGGTTTTGGTGGCTATCCCTCCATTCCGGCGCTGGCTGCAGCGACCTTGCTGCGCCGCCCGCGCATGGTGCATGAGCAAAACGGCGTGTTGGGCCGGGTGAACCAACTCTTCGCGACACGTGTGGATGCCGTGGCCTGCGGCACATGGCCTACCGAGATGCCCGAGGGTGTCGAGGCGACGCATGTTGGCAACCCGGTGCGCGCGTCAGTGTTGGAGCGCGCGGGCGCGGGCTATATCCCGCCCGGCGATTATCCGATGGAGATCCTCGTGATCGGCGGATCTCAGGGTGCGCGGGTCCTATCGGACACAGTGCCGCCCGCGATTGCCGCGCTGCCCATGGAGGTGCTGTCCCGCGTGCGTGTGAGCCACCAAGCGCGCGATGAGGATATGGAGCGGGTTGCGGCCTTTTACACCGAGCACGGTATCACTGCCGAGGTTCAGCCCTTCTTTCGCGACGTGCCGCGCCGGATGAGCGAGGCGCAGCTTGTGATCAGCCGCGCCGGGGCCTCCTCGGTCGCGGATATCTCGGTGATTGGCCGCCCCTCGATCCTGATCCCCTATGCGGCGGCCACGGGCGATCATCAGAGCGTGAATGCCCGCGCCCTCACGCAAGCAGGCGGCGCGATCTTGCTGCCTGAAAGCGCGCTGACGAACCAGACATTGGCGGCGCAGATCGAGACGATTATGACAAACCCCAAGGGCGCGGCGCAGATGGCGCAGGCCGCCCTTGGCTGCGGCCTGCCCGATGCGGCCGAGCGTCTGGCCGCCCTTGTCGAAAACCTTGCCAGCAAAGGCCAAGCGTCATGAATGCAGTAACCAAACTTCCCGGCGATGTCGGGCCCATTCATTTCATCGGTATTGGCGGGATCGGGATGTCGGGCATTGCCGAAGTGCTTCTGAACCATGGTTACGTGGTGCAGGGCAGCGATCTGAAATCGTCAGCGCTGACCGAGCGTCTGGCCAAGAATGGTGCTCTGATCTTTGAAGGGCAGGCCGCCAAGAATATCGAAGATGCCGAGGTTGTCGTGATCTCTTCCGCGATCAAGCCGGGCAATCCGGAGCTGGATGCCGCCCGTCTCAAAGGCCTGCCCATCGTGCGGCGGGCCGAGATGCTGGCCGAGCTCATGCGCCTCAAGTCCAACGTGGCCGTGGCTGGCACCCATGGCAAGACCACCACGACCACGATGGTCGCGGCCCTTTTGGATCACGGCAAATTTGACCCCACGGTAGTCAATGGCGGGATTATCCACGCCTATGGCAGCAACGCGCGCGTGGGGCAGGGCGAATGGATGGTGGTCGAGGCCGATGAGAGCGACGGCACGTTCAACCGCCTGCCCGCGACCATCGCGATCGTGACGAACATCGACCCCGAGCATATGGAGCATTGGGGGACCGAGGAGGCGCTGCACAAGGGCTTTGAGGATTTCGTGAGCAACATCCCGTTCTATGGCCTCGCCGTGTGCTGCACCGATGATCCGGATGTGCAGACGCTTGTGGGTAAGATCACGGACCGGCGCGTGCTGACCTATGGGTTCAACACGCAAGCGGACGTGCGTGCGGTCAACCTGCGTTATGCAAAGGGGATTGCGCATTTCGACGTGGCGCTTCAGGCCGAGGGGATGATGATCGAGGATTGCACCCTGCCGATGCCGGGCGATCATAATGTGTCCAACGCGCTGAGCGCCGTGGCCGTGG
Organism: uncultured Shimia sp.; assembly: GCA_937881735.1. Lineage (GTDB taxonomy): Bacteria > Pseudomonadota > Alphaproteobacteria > Rhodobacterales > Rhodobacteraceae > Roseovarius. The sequence goes on along the minus strand of CALGEH010000064.1, from coordinate 15,318 downwards.
CCCGCCATCTGGGTATGAAACGCGCCGAAATTCGCGCGGCGCTGGCCGCGTTTGGAGGCGTGAACCGCCGCTTTACCCGCGTGGGCGAAGTGGACGGCGTGACCATCATCGACGATTACGGCCACCACCCGACCGAGATCGCCGCCGTCCTGAAAGCCGCGCGGCAAGCCACCGAGGGCCGCATCATCGCCGTGCATCAGCCGCACCGCTACACGCGCCTCAGCCATCATTTCGAGGAGTTCTGCGCCTGTTTCAACGAGGCGGATGTGGTGGCAATAACGGACGTCTATTCCGCAGGTGAGGCGCCCATCGAGGGCGCCAGCCGTGATGATCTGGTTGCGGGCCTGATCCGGCACGGGCACCGCCATGCGCGCGCCATTCGCGATGAAGAGGACCTTGTTCGGTTGGTGCGCGAGCAGGCTGGACCGGGAGATATGGTGGTCTGCCTCGGGGCGGGCACAATTGGCGGCTGGGCCACGGGGCTTCCCAAACGGTTGGAAAAGGCGGCAGCGGCATGAGCATATCCTTGATCCTTGCCTGTCTCTGGGCGCTGAGTGCGAACCTTCTGGCGATGATGCCGAGCCGGGACAGCCATTGGAAGCTGGCTTACGGCCTGATCGCCGTGGGCATCCCCATCCTGGGCTATGTGACCTACCAGAACGGGCCATGGGTTGGGCTTTTCGTGCTGGCCGCAGGTATGTCGATGCTGCGTTGGCCGGTCCGCTATCTGGGCCGCTGGGTCATGGGCCTTTTTGCAGGGCGTGCGGGGCGGCCGTGAGGGATTTTGAGTATTTTTGCAAAGAAGAAGGGCATGGCTGAGCGCCGGGCTCTGCCTGAGGTGCGCGGCACGCTGACACCGGGGCGCAGCCTTGCGGAGCTGACATGGCTGCGTGTGGGCGGGCCGGCGGATTGGCTGTTTCAGCCTGCGGATGTGGAGGATCTGGCGGCATTTCTAAGTGCGATGGATGCGTCCGTCGAGGTGTTTCCCATGGGGGTTGGCAGCAACCTGATCGTGCGCGATGGCGGATTGCGCGCGGTTGTTATCCGGTTGGGGCGTGGGTTCAATTCCATTGAGGTTGAGGGGGACCGTGTGATTGCGGGGGCGGGGTCGCTCGATGCACATGTGGCGCGGCGGGCGGCGGATGCGGGGCGGGACCTTACGTTTTTGCGCACTATTCCCGGGGCGATTGGTGGGGCGGTTTGCATGAATGCGGGCTGTTATGGCAGCTATATGGCGGATGTGTTCCAGAGTGCCGAGGCGGTGACGCGGGACGGTGCGCGGATCACGCTGAGCGCGCAGGATTTGCGGTTCGCCTATCGCCACAGCGAAGTGCCCAAGGGCGCGGTGATTGTCAGCGCCACGTTGCGCGCGGCCCAAGGTGACCCGGCCGAGCTTCATGCGCGGATGGAAGCGCAGCTGAAAAAGCGTGACGAGACGCAGCCCACCAAGGACCGCACCGCAGGCAGCACGTTCCGCAATCCGGCGGGGTTTTCCAGCACGGGGGGGGCGGATGACGTGCATGACCTCAAGGCGTGGAAGGTGATCGATGATGCGGGCATGCGCGGCGCGCGGCGCGGCGGTGCGCAGATGAGCCCTATGCATCCCAACTTTCTGGTCAACACCGGAGGGGCGACGGCTGCGGATTTGGAAGGGCTTGGTGAAGAGGTGCGAGAAAAGGTTTTTCAAACCAGCGCAATAGAGTTAGAGTGGGAAATTATGCGGGTCGGCGTAACGGCCCCGAAATCCGGTCAGGCAACCGGTTAAACTAAGAAAACAAGGGCCGAAAAGGCTCGGGACATTGAGGCAATCAGGTGGTGCGTTCGAGCAGAACAGCCCCGACAGTTGCGGTGATAATGGGCGGACCTTCGGCAGAGCGCGAAGTGTCGCTGTCCTCAGGGCGTGAATGCGCCGCCGCGTTGCGGGATGAAGGCTACAAAGTAGTCGAGGTCGATGCTGGCCGCGATCTTGCTATGCGTCTGGCCGAGATTTCCCCGGATGTTGTGTTCAACGCCCTGCATGGCCGCTGGGGTGAAGATGGCTGCGTTCAGGGCCTGCTGGAATGGATGCAAATCCCCTATACGCATTCGGGCGTTCTCTCCTCTGCTCTGGCGATGGACAAGGAGGCCACGAAGGCCGCCTACCGCGCCCACGGATTGCCTGTGGTCGAGAGTGTCCTTTCCTCCCGCGACGAGGTGCGCAGCCGTCATGTTATGGCGCCGCCTTATGTGGTCAAACCTAATAATGAAGGGTCCTCCGTCGGTATCTATATCGTGCATGAAGGCGCGAATGGCCCGCCGGAGCTGAGCGATGACATGCCCGAAGTGGTGATGGTCGAGGCCTATGTGCCGGGTCGCGAGCTGACCACGACCGTGGTGGGCACCCGCGCGCTGACCGTGACGGATATCCTGACCGATGGGTGGTATGATTATTCGGCGAAATATGAGGTGGGCGGCTCGTCCCATGTGGTGCCTGCGGACCTGCCGGGCGAGATTTTCACGGCCTGCATGGATTACGCGCAGCGCGCGCATGAGGCTTTGGGCTGCCGGGGTCTCACCCGCACCGATTTTCGCTGGGACGAGACGCGCGGCAAGGAGGGCCTGATCCTTCTGGAGACAAACACCCAGCCCGGTATGACGCCCACATCGCTCAGCCCCGAGCAGGCGCGCGCGCTGGGGATGTCCTTTGGTGCGCTGTGCAAATGGATGGTGGAGGACGCGTCATGCCTGCGATGAACACGCGCCCTGATCCGGCACCGTCGCGTTGGTCCTATCGCTATCAACGGGTGATGCTCACGCCGCTCTACCGCAGGCTTTTGCGTGTGGGCATTCCCTTTTGCCTCAGCTTCGGGATCGCCACGGCATATCTGTCGGACGCAAAGGTGCAGGAATCGCTGGTGCTGGGCTATCTGGATCTGCGCCAGCAGGTGCAATCGCGCCCGGAATTCATGGTCAAGCTTCTGGCCGTCGAGGGGGCCAGCGAAGTTGTGGCCGATGATATCCGCGTGACCTTCCCCTACGCGCTGCCGCTCAGCTCGTTCGATATGGATCTCGATGCGGTGCGTGTCGCGGTGGAGGAAATCCCTGCCGTCAAGACCGCCGCTGTGAGGTTGCGTCAGGGCGGTGTTCTGGATGTGCAGGTGACTGAGCGGCAGCCGGCGGCGCTGCTGAGGACGACATCGGGCCTGATGGTTGTGGATGGTGAGGGTGTGGTGATCGACATGGCACAAGTGCGCGGCGATCATCCGGACCTGCCGGTTTTGACTGGGGACGCGGCGGAGCGATCGGTGTCCGAGGCGTTGGAAATCCGTGCGGTGGCGGGACCTCTGGCCGACCGGATGCGCGGCCTTGTGCGGATGAACGCGCGGCGCTGGGACGTGGTGCTGGAGGGTGATGTGCGGATCATGCTGCCCGAACTGGGTGCCGTTCGTGCGCTGGAACGGGTGATTGTTCTGGATCAGGCACAGGATATTTTGGAGCGCGATATCGTGGCGGTGGACATGCGTCTGCCTGAGCGTCCGACGCTGAGAATGAAAGAGCGCGCTGTCGAAGATTGGTGGCGTGTCAGGGATTTGGGTGCAGGGGTAGCTGAGCAATGATTGAACTTTACGAGTCCCAACGGGCGATGCGGAACATGCGGCGCGCCGCAATGCAGCGCGGCGTTGTGGCGGTGCTGGATGTGGGCACTTCGAAGATCGCGTGCCTTGTGCTGCGCTTTGACGGGACGGACCGTCTGGCCGAAGGGGACGGCATCGGAGCCATGGCAGGGCAGGCGGGGTTCCGCGTCATCGGAGCGGCCACGACCCGCTCGCGTGGGGTGCGCTTTGGCGAGATCGAGCAGATGGCCGAGACCGAACGCGCCATCCGCACCGCTGTTCAGGCGGCACAGAAAATGGCCAACATGCGCGTCGATCATGTGATCGCGTGTTTCTCGGGGGCGGAGCCGCGCAGCTATGGCCTTGCCGGGCAGGTGGAGCTTGAGGGGCATGTGGTGACCGAGCAGGATGTGAGCCGCGTGCTCAGCGCCTGCGACGTGCCGGATATTGGCGACGGGCGCGAGGTTCTCCACGCCCAGCCGGTGAATTTCGCGCTGGACCACCGCTCGGGTCTTATTGATCCGCGTGGGCAGATGGGTCAGGCGCTTCAGACCGATATGCATATGCTGACTGTCGATAGTGCGGCGATCCAGAACCTGGCGCATTGCGTGAAGCGTTGTGATCTGGAGCTGGCGGGCGTTGCCTCCTCGGCTTACGTCAGCGGGATCTCCTCGCTGGTGGAAGATGAGCAGGAGCTGGGTGCCGCATGTATTGACCTTGGGGGTGGCACCTCCAACATCTCGATCTTCATCAAGAAACACATGATCTACGCCGATAGCGTGCGCATGGGTGGCGACCATGTGACGGGTGACATTTCCATGGGGCTTCAGGTCAATCAGACCGCCGCCGAGCGGATCAAGACCTTCTATGGCGGTGTCGTGGCCACGGGCATGGATGACCGTGAAATGATCGAGATCGGCGGTGACACCGGCGATTGGGACCATGACCGCCGCACCGCAAGCCGGGCTGAGCTGATCGGCATCATGCGGCCCCGGGTCGAAGAAATTCTCGAAGAGGTGCGCGCGCGGCTGGATGCGGCGGGCTTTGATCACCTGCCCAGCCAGCAGATCGTGCTTACGGGCGGCGGTAGCCAGATCCCCGGTCTTGATGGGTTGGCGAGCCGCATCCTCGGCCAACAGGTTCGCCTCGGGCGGCCCCTCAGGGTGCATGGTCTCCCGCAGGCTGCGACTGGCGCGGGCTTTGCAAGCGCGGTGGGCATGTGCCTCTTCGCGGCCAACCCGCAGGACGAATGGTGGGACTTTGAATTGCCCGTGGACCGCTATCCCTCACGCTCGCTCAAGCGTGCTGTGAAGTGGTTCAAGGACAACTGGTAAACGCTATATGCGGTATGATAGGCGAAATACCGCGAAAAAGGGCTGAAAACAGCCCATATTTTGTGGTTTGATTGCGTTTTTTAGGTGACGATACGGTGACGCATAGGTAATAATGCGTTAATCAGGCAGAAAATCGGCCCGAAACTGCGGGCGCAACATCAGGCGGACAACACATATGGCACTCAATCTCACCATGCCCGGACATGAAGACCTCAAGCCCCGCATCACCGTCTTTGGTGTTGGCGGCGCAGGCGGCAACGCGGTCAACAACATGATCGAAAAGCAGCTGGATGGGGTCGATTTTGTCGTCGCCAATACAGACGCACAGGCCTTGCAGCAAAGCAATGCCGAGAACCGTGTGCAATTGGGTGTGAAGGTCACCGAAGGTTTGGGCGCAGGCGCCAAGGCCTCCATCGGGGCTGCGGCCGCCGAGGAAAGCATTGAGCAGATCGTCGATCATCTGGCGGGCGCGCATATGTGCTTCATCACAGCGGGCATGGGTGGGGGCACCGGAACGGGAGCCGCGCCGATCATCGCACAGGCCGCGCGCGAATTGGGCGTTCTGACCGTTGGTGTCGTGACCAAGCCTTTCCAGTTTGAGGGCGGCAAGCGGATGAAGCAGGCCGAGGAGGGCGTCGAGGCCCTGCAAAAGGTCGTCGATACGCTGATCATAATTCCGAACCAGAACCTTTTCCGTCTCGCCAATGAAAAGACCACCTTCACCGATGCCTTCTCCATGGCCGATGATGTGCTCTATCAAGGTGTTAAGGGCGTGACGGACCTGATGGTCCGGCCCGGTCTCATCAACCTTGATTTCGCCGATGTGCGCGCCGTGATGGATGAGATGGGCAAGGCCATGATGGGCACAGGTGAGGACAGCGGCGAGGATCGCGCGATCCAGGCCGCCGAGAAGGCCATCGCCAACCCGCTGCTGGACGAGATCAGTCTGCGCGGTGCCAAGGGCGTTCTTATCAACATCACTGGTGGGCATGACCTCACGCTCTTTGAGCTTGATGAGGCCGCCAACCGCATCCGTGAGGAAGTGGACGCAGACGCCAACATCATCGTGGGCTCCACGCTCGATCCGTCCATGGAAGGCTCCATGCGCGTCAGCGTCGTGGCAACGGGCATCGACGCCAACGAATCCGTGCATGACATTCCCGTGCCGCGCCGCTCCATGGCGGAACCGTTGCGTGCCAGTGTTGCTGCCGAAGCGCCTGCGCCAATGGCTGAAGACATGCCCGAGCCCATCGCCGCGCGCGCCGAAGAGGCGGAAGAGCCATCGCTCTTTACGTCTGTGGAGGCCGAGCGTGCCGCTGCTGAAGAGCAGATGGAAGATATCTTTGAACCTCGTGAAGCACCACAGCCCGCCAGTCAGCGCGCGGCCTATGCGCCTCAAACACAAGAGGCCGACGATCTGCCGCCTCCGGCCTATGTGCCGCCCGTGCAGCACCAGCCAGAAGAAGAGCCGGAGCTTGCAGCTTTTGTGGCGCAGCGCGCACCCGCACCGGGCACCCCTTCGCCCGAAGCTATGGCACGGCTTCAGGCCGCGGTTGGCCATGCCCAGAAGCCTCGGGCTCAGGCGCCAGCCGAGGGTCACGCGCCGCAATACACACAAGCGCACGCACCTGAAGCGGCCCCCGCGTCCGAGCGTCCGCGCTTTGGCATCAACTCGCTTTTGAACCGCATGACGGGTCATTCCGGCGAGGCCGAGGCCCCACGCCCCAGCCGGCAACAGCCGACTTTGCAGGCGCATCAGCCCGCGCGCTCAGAGCCCGAGGGCGAGCGCGATGAGCAGATCGAGATTCCGGCCTTCCTGCGCCGGCAAGCCAATTAAACCCTCACGGGTCTGACATGAATTGAGTAAAGGGCGGTGGATACACCGCCCTTTTTTCGTGTGTTGAAGCCCTTAATCCGATCTCCTAACCAGCTGATCATATTTATAAATATCGGTCTGGGCGGAAATCTGCTGCTTTGCCCCTCACGGATGTTTCAAAGAGTCGTAAAGATTGAATTGAGGCTCCCACGGTCACGCCGTATCACACCTCTACCGGACGAGCGGCCGGGGGTAATGCCGAAAGAGGCGCAATTGCAAACTACCATCGACACATCCATCGCCTTTGACGGCGTAGGCCTGCATTCGGGCAAGCCTGCGCGTCTGGTGATCCATCCCGCCGCGTCGGGCCATGGTATTGTGTTTCGCCGTGTGGACTGCGCCGTTGGCACCAGCGACATCCCCGCCCTTTGGGACCGTGTGAACCAGTCACCGCTCTGCACCCGGATTGAGAACGAGCATGGCGTATCGCTTTCCACAGTCGAGCATATCATGGCCGCCCTTATGGGCTGCGGCGTGCATAATGCGCTGGTGACAGTCGATGGCCCCGAAGTGCCGATCCTTGATGGAAGCTCGGTTGCGTTCGTTCGCGGCATCCTCAACGCTGGTTTCCGCCGGTTGGAGCGCCCTGTGCGGGCGATCAAAGTGCTGAAAACGGTTGAAGTGCGACGCGGTGAGGCTTGGGCCCGGCTGACGCCACAGGACAGCCTGAGCATTGATTTCGAGATTGATTTTGAAGACGCAGCCATTGGCGTGCAGCGCAAGACGCTGAACATGGCCAATGGCAGCTTCGTGCGTGAGTTGAGCACATCGCGGACCTTCTGCCGCAAGTCGGATGTCGACACGATGCGCGCAAACGGGCTCGCGCTTGGCGGCACGCTTGATAACGCGGTGGTGGTGGATGGGGCCGATGTCCTGTCGCCGGGTGGTCTGCGCCACGCGGATGAGGCTGTGCGGCACAAAATGCTGGACGCTTTGGGCGATCTGGCGTTGGCTGGTGCGCCCATCATGGGCCGCTATGAGGGGCGTCGGGCGGGCCATGCGTTGACCAATGATCTGTTGCGCGCGCTTTTTGCGATGCCGGGTGCTGTGGAATGGGTGGATTGCGATGCCGCCGCCGCTGCGCGCCTTCCGGGGGCGGGCGTGCATTGGGGCGAAGTGCCTCAGGTCGCGTGATCCACAAACCCGTCTGAAAAAGCTCTGAAATCTCTGGAATAACCTGCAAATCTGCGCTCTTTTTGCGCCCATTCTGACGCCGCTTCATTCAAATGCGCCTAAGCCGTTTTGCCTGCCGGATTTCTATGCTAGCACAGCCTTAACGATTGGGATAAACCCAAAACAGCATCGGTAATCGGCGGACGACGTAACTATGCGCAAAAGCAAAATTGGCATGAGCTTCGGGAAACAAAGCGCGCGGCTTGCAGCGGCAGCTTTGATTGCGGTCAGCATAAGCGCTTGTTCCGGTGTGAATGGACGCGTGGAACGGGGCGAGCTGAACTACGAGAATTTCACTGCCCAGCAGATTTTTGAACGGGGCGAGTTTGATCTGGCTGATAATCGCCCGGGTCTCGCGGCCCAGAGTTTTGCCGAGGTCGAGCGCCTTTACCCCTATTCGGACCTCACCAAGCGCGCCGTGATCATGCAGGCCTATTCCCATCACCTCTATGAGGATTACGAGGCCAGCCGGTCCGCTGCACAGCGCTACATTGATTTTTATCCCACCGACGAGGATGCGGCCTATGCGCAATATCTCCTCGCGCTCAGCTATTATGACCAGATTGACGAGGTTGGACGCGACCAGGGTCTGACCTTTCAGGCGCTGCAATCATTGCGCCGCGTGATCGAGGTCTACCCCGACAGCGAATATGCCAGCACATCGGTGCTGAAATTCGATCTGGCCTTTGACCACCTTGCGTCCAAGGAAATGGAAGTGGGCCGCTACTATCTGCGCCGCGATCATTTCTCGGCGGCGATCAATCGCTTCCGTGTCGTGGTCGAGGATTTCCAGACCACATCACATACGCCAGAAGCGCTGCACCGCCTTGTCGAGGCCTATCTTTCGCTTGGCCTCACGGATGAGGCGCAGACGGCGGGAGCAATTCTCGGGTTCAACTATCGCGCAACCGATTGGTACGAGGACAGCTTCAGGCTTCTGGCGCTCAACGGTCTGACCGCGGAGGCCGAGGGCGACAATTGGCTCCGGCAGGTTTATCGCCAGATGATCAAGGGCGAGTGGCTGTAACGCGGCGCGCGCCGCACCCCGCCACTGCCTTTCACGCCGAGGTCTAAGCCATGCTGCGCACGCTGGATATCCGCGACATGCTGATCATCGACAGGCTTGAGTTGAGCTTCGATGGAGGTCTCAACGTGCTCACCGGTGAGACCGGGGCAGGAAAATCTATCCTATTGGATTCTTTGGGGTTTGTGCTTGGCTGGCGTGGCCGGGCCGAGCTTGTGCGCAGTGGTGCGGCCCAAGGGGAGGTGACGGCGGTTTTTGATCTGCCCGAAGGGCATGGCGCGCATGCGGTGCTTGAGAAGGCAGGTCTGCCAGGCGGGGATGAGCTTATCCTGCGGCGGGTGAACTCAGCCGATGGGCGCAAGACGGCTTGGGCACAGGATCGCCGCTGTTCGGGTGAGGTGCTGCGGGCGCTGAGTGAGACGTTGATTGAATTGCACGGTCAGCATGATGATCGCGGACTTCTGGACCCCAAGGGGCACCGCGACATGCTTGATACTTATGGTGCGCTGGAGGGCAAACGCGAGGCCCTGCGTGGCCTCTGGCGGCGCGCGCAAGAGGCTCGTAAGGCCGCACGCTTGGCCGAGGAGGCAATTGCCGCCATTCGCGAAGAAGAAGAATATCTGCGCCATGCGGTCGCCGAATTGCAGGCGCTGGACCCGCAGCCCGGCGAGGATGGTGATCTCGACCGCCGCCGCCGCCTGATGCAGGCCGCCGAGCGCATTCGGGTGGATATCGGCAAGGCCGCTGATGCGCTGGGGGGGAACGGGGCCGAAGGCTCGGCGGGGGATGCGCTGCGCTGGCTCGAAGGGGCGGCGGAGCAGGCGGAAGGCCAACTTGATGCGCCGATAGATGCGCTTGGCCGTGCGATGGTTGAGTTGGATGAGGCTGCGCGTGGTGTCTCTAATTGCCTTGAGGCGCTGGCATTCAACCCGCTGGAGCTTGAGGAGACAGAGGAGCGCCTCTTTGCCATTCGCGCAATGGCCCGCAAATATGATGTGGGGCCTGATGCGCTTGGGGAGTTTACCCAAGGGCTTGTGGCGCGGCTGGCCGCTTTGGATCAGGGCGATGCCGACCTTGCCGATTTGCGCGCCGAAGTGGCCCGCGCGGAGAAGGCGTTTGAGAGCGCCGCCGCCGCGCTGACGGCGGCCCGCAGCAAGGCAGCCAAGGCGCTTGATAGTGCCGTGATGGCCGAGTTGGCGCCCCTGAAGATGGAGCGTGCGGTGTTTGAGACGCAGATCACACCTGCGGCGCCGGGGCCGTCTGGTTCGGATGAGGTGGCGTTTCGGGTGGCGACCAACCCTGGTGCGCCCTCTGGGCCGCTGGCCAAGATCGCCTCGGGCGGGGAGCTGAGCCGGTTTCTTCTGGCGCTCAAAGTGTGCCTGACGGGGGCGCAAAGCGGGCTCACGCTGATCTTCGATGAGATTGATCGCGGTGTGGGTGGGGCGACCGCCGATGCGGTGGGCCGGCGTCTTGCCAACCTCGCGGCCGGGGGGCAGGTGCTTGTCGTGACGCATAGTCCGCAGGTCGCGGCTCTTGCGGCACATCACTGGCAGGTGGCCAAGCACGTAACGGACGGGCAGACCCTGTCGACGGTCACGCCGCTTGGGGTCGAGGCGCGCGTGGACGAGATCGCCCGCATGCTCTCGGGTGACACGATCACGCCCGAGGCGCGGGCGGCGGCCGAGGCTTTGATGAAAGGCTGAAGGCGGCGTTGGACGCGGGCTTCGGGGGCCTCCGGCGGGGATATTTAAGGCAAGAAGATGATGGGTGGGTTTGGCAACGCCGCTTGCGCTCCGGCCTCGTTTAGACGAGGCGGGAGTTCTCCGTGGCGGCGCGCACAAAATCGGCAAAGAGCGGATGGGGCGCGAAAGGTTTTGATTTCAGCTCGGGGTGGAATTGCACGCCGATGAACCACGGGTGGTCCGCCCATTCCACGATCTCGGGCAGCTTTCCATCAGGAGACATGCCGGAAAAGCGCAAGCCGCAGGCCTCAAGCTTGTCCATGTATTTCACATCCACTTCGTAGCGGTGGCGGTGACGCTCCTCGATGGAGGTGTTGCCATAGATCTCGGCCACTTTGGAGCTTTTGGTGAGCGTGGCGTCATAGGCGCCAAGGCGCATCGTGCCGCCTTTGGCGTCGGTCTGCTTGCGCGTCACTGTGGCGTTGCCCTGCACCCATTCCTTGAGGTGATAGACCACGGGCTCGAACCGCTTTTTGCCCGCCTCATGGTCGAACTCTTCGGAGCCTGCGGCGCTGATCCCGGCCACATTGCGGGCCGCCTCGATCACGGCCATTTGCATGCCGAGGCAGATGCCGAGATAGGGGATTTTGCGCGCGCGGGCGAATTCGGCGGCCTTGATCTTGCCCTCAGTCCCGCGCTCGCCAAAGCCGCCGGGCACGAGGATGGCATGGTAACCTTCAAGGTAGGGGGCGGGGTCTTTGGTATCAAAAACCTCGGCGTCCACCCATTCCACGTTGACCTTGACGCGGTTGGCCATGCCACCATGGGTCAGGGCCTCCTTGATGGATTTGTATGCGTCTTCGAGCTGCACGTATTTGCCGACGATTGCGATGTTGACCTCGCCGTCGGTGTTGTAGATCCGGTCGGCCACGTCCTGCCAGACGGTGAGGTCGGGCTTGGGCGCGGGGGAGATCTGGAACGCGTCGAGCACGGCCTGGTCGAGCCCCTCGCGGTGATAGGCCAGCGGGGCCTCATAGATCGATTTCAGATCATAAGCCGCGACGACAGATTCCTTGCGCACGTTGCAAAAGAGCGCAATCTTCTCGCGTTCCTTCTCGGGGATCGGATGCTCGGACCGGCACACAAGGATGTCGGGCGCGATGCCGATTGATTGCAATTCCTTGACGCTGTGCTGGGTCGGCTTGGTCTTGAGCTCGCCAGAGGCGGCGAGGTAGGGCAGCAGCGTGAGGTGCATGAAGATGCACTGGCCGCGCGGCTTGTCATGGCTGAACTGTCTTATCGCCTCGAAGAAGGGCAGGCCCTCGATATCGCCCACGGTGCCGCCAATCTCGCAGAGCATGAAATCGACCTCATCATCGCCGATATCGATGAATTCCTTGATCTTGTCTGTCACATGGGGGACGACCTGAATGGTTTTGCCCAGGTAATCGCCACGCCGCTCTTTCTCGAGAACATCCGAATAAATCCTGCCAGAGCTGACCGAATCCGTATTGCGCGCGGGCACGCCGGTGAAGCGCTCGTAATGGCCCAGATCCAGGTCAGTTTCCGCACCATCATCGGTGACAAAGACCTCGCCATGCTCAAACGGGCTCATCGTGCCGGGGTCGACGTTGAGATAGGGGTCAAGCTTGCGCAGACGAACCGAAAAGCCGCGTGCCTGCAAAAGAGCGCCCAAAGCGGCCGAGGCCAGACCTTTGCCGAGGGAGGAGACCACGCCGCCGGTAATGAAAATGTAACGTGCCATAAGGTGGCGTCTCCCCCCGTGAATGTCATATCCCGCGCAAAACCCACGCGTGAGGAGCCGCGCAGTTGCGCGTATCCACGGGAATTAAGTGTATCAGGATTCGCGGGCCCTATGCAACGGGGCCCGCAAGATGATGTTGCCGCTTTTGCGAGGTCCGCAAGCGGTTGTGGTTATTCTGCTGTGGGCAGGAGCGGTGCGTCATCACCTTCGGCGGGGGGCAGAAGGCTGCCGCCGCTCGGTGTTTCGCCATCGGGCTCCGCCCGGATCGGAGCATCCACGATCCGGTCCAGCACCGATCTGCTGCCTGCGTTTTGCGCGGCAATGATGGTGAGTGTGATCGAGGTGCAGATGAAGGCCGTCGCGAGAAGCCACGTAACCTTGCCCAATGCGGTACCTGCCGAGCGGCCCGTTGCCGCCCCGCCGCCACCGCCCATACCGAGACCGCCTCCTTCGGAGCGTTGCATCAACACCACCCCGATCAGCGAGAGCGCGAGGAGCAGATGGGTGATGAGGACGACGTTTTGCATGAGGGGCCTGCCGGTAGCTGCGAGTTGACAGATATCTATGGGGTTTTGAGCGTGCCCGCAACCCGGCGCGATGGGCAGGTGACGCGAAAGTTTGCAGGGCTGGGGCGCGGCTCTGTCCGGCTGCATTCGTCGGGTCGCTTGCGTGACTGCGTGCGGGTCACTCGCTCACGTCATCCATGTCCGATTGGCCTGCGAGGCGTCGGCGCACATGGCTCCAGCTAAGCCCGATGCCGAGAACAAAGCTGAGCGCTGCAAGGCCCAGCCAGACAAGCTGTGACGTGTCGCGCAACGCTAGCAGGCCGAAATCATAGAGCACCCATAGAAGGGCACCGACGATGGCCATGACCATCACCATGCCAAACGCGCCAATCGAGCGCAGCGTGGCCCGCAGGTAGATGATGTAGCCTGCGGCAAGCAGCAACCCCAGAAGCACCACCAACGGCATCTGATCACTGAGATGCGTGCTGGCCCAGCGGAGGTAGTTGAACTCGGTCGGGTTAAACGTGGCTGCCAGAAGCACAAATGCCGCGAGCCAGCGTAGAATGAACCCCATCTCATACCCTCTCAATTCGCCCGATGATGCCGATATGTACCCGCCTGCCCGCCGCTGTCCAGCGGCCCCGTGTGATTTTGAGGTTTCGCGCATCGCCGCGCGTGGCTATTAGGGGCGCGGGTTTATCCGCAATCAACGGTGAGGGAGAGACATCATGGCCAATGTGGTTGTCGTGGGCGCGCAATGGGGCGACGAGGGCAAGGGCAAGATCGTTGACTGGCTCTCCGAGCGGGCGGATGTGATCGCGCGGTTTCAGGGCGGGCACAATGCCGGGCACACGCTTGTCATTGATGGCAAGGTTTACAAGCTGAACGCGCTGCCCTCGGGTGTGGTGCGCGGCGGTAAGCTGTCGGTAATCGGCAATGGCGTGGTGCTGGACCCGTGGCACTTGATGAAGGAGATCGCGAGCATCCGCGAGCAGGGGGTGGAGATCAGCCCCGAGAGCCTGATGGTGGCGGAGAACACACCGCTGATCCTGCCCATCCACGGTGAGCTGGACCGCGCCCGCGAAGAGGCGGCCTCCAAGGGCACCAAAATCGGCACCACCGGGCGCGGTATCGGCCCCGCCTATGAGGACAAGGTCGGGCGTCGCTCGGTCCGTGTGGCGGATCTCGCAGACCACGCCACGCTTGAGGCGCGGGTGGACCGCGCGTTGCAACACCATGACCCGTTGCGCCGGGGGCTTGGGATCCAGCCTGTGGACCGTGACGGCTTGATCGCACAGCTCAAGGAGATCGCGCCGCAGGTGCTTCCTTACGCCAAACCAGTTTGGAAAGTGCTCAATGAGAAGCGCAAGGCGGGCAAGCGGATCCTTTTTGAGGGGGCGCAGGGGGCTTTGCTCGATATTGATTTCGGGACCTATCCTTTTGTGACCTCGTCCAATGTGATTGCCGGGCAGGCGGCCACGGGTGTGGGCGTAGGCCCGGGTGCGATAGATTATGTGCTGGGCATCGTGAAGGCCTATACGACCCGCGTGGGTGAAGGGCCGTTCCCGACGGAGCTTGATGACGCGGATGGCCAACGCCTTGGCGAGCGGGGTCGGGAATTTGGTACTGTAACGGGGCGCAAGCGGCGTTGTGGGTGGTTTGATGCGGCGCTTGTGCGCCAGACCTGTGCGACGTCGGGTGTGACGGGGATTTCGCTGACCAAGCTCGACGTACTCGACGGGTTTGAGACGCTGAAGATTTGCACGGGCTACGCTCTGGACGGCGAAGTGCTCGACTACCTGCCCACCGCAGCCGATCTTCAGGCGCGCTGCACGCCGATCTATGAGGAAATGCCCGGCTGGTCGGGCTCCACCGAGGGCGCGCGCAGCTGGGCCGACTTGCCCGCGGAGGCCATCAAATACGTGCGCCGCGTGGAAGAGTTGATCGCCTGCCCGGTCGCCCTACTTTCTACATCTCCCGAGCGTGAGGATACGATCCTCGTGACGGACCCGTTTGCCGACTGACCCGAAACCCCGGAGACACTCATGGCCCTCAGCTACAAAGCGCGCCGCCGCTGGTCGCTCATCATCCTGCTGATTGGCCTGCCGGCCTATATCATCATCGCCGTTAATATTGTGGCGCTGATCGACCGGCCCTCTTTGTTGGTTGAGCTTCTGGTCTATGTCGGGCTTGGTTTCGTGTGGATGATCCCTCTGAAGAAAGTCTTTCTGGGGATTGGTCAGGCTGATCCGGATGCGCCTGAGCGCGGTGACGGTGAGGGCGGCACCCGCTGAATTTTGAGTATTTAGGCTAAGGAAAGTCTGATCAACGGCCTCGGCTGCGCCGATATTGCCGCTTGAGGGCA